>JBNPEA010000137.1:0-11534 GCA_051117315.1 Salinarimonas sp.
CGCCGGGGCCGGGAGCTGGTAGTTGATGGTGGGCGCGATCACGCCCCCGTGGATCGTCATCAGCGAGACCACCGCCCCCACCGCGCCGGCGGCGGTGAGGGTGTGGCCGATCATCGACTTGTTGGAGGAGATCGGCACGGAGCGCATCCGCTCGCCGATCACGGCCATCAGGCCCATCGCCTCCATCTTGTCGTTCTCGGGCGTGCCGGTGCCGTGGGCGTTGACGTAGTCGATCGCGTCCGGCGCGACGCCGGCGTCGTCGAGCGCCGCCGCGATCGCCGCGACGATCGGCGCCCCGTCGGGCGAGGAGCGGGTGCGGTGGAAGCCGTCGCCCTTCTCGCCGGCGCCGAGCACCCAGCCCAGGATCTCGGCCCCGCGGGCGCGCGCGTGCTCCGCGCTCTCGAGCACGAGGGCTGCGGCGCCCTCGCCCATGACGAAGCCGTCGCGGTTCTTGGAGAAGGGCTTGGCCGCCTCCTCGGGCACGGCGTTCTGGGTCGAGAGCGCCGAGAGCAGGGAGAAGCGGATCAGCGCCTCGGCGTGGACGGAGCCGTCGGTGCCGATGCACAAGGCGGCGGGCGTCTCGCCCCGGCGGATGGCTTCGACGCCGAGCTGGATCGCGGTTGCGCCCGAGGAGCAGGCGGTCGAGAGCGAGATCGGCGAGCCCCTGGTGCCGAAGCGGTCGGCCAGGTGGTCCGCCACGGTGCCGAACAGGAAGAGGTCGTGCCACTGCTGAAACTCGCCGCTGGCGGCAGCCTTCAGCAGGTCGTCGTAGGTCACGTCGCCGGCCTGGCCGGAGGCCTCGGCCAGCGCCCGGCGCTGCGGCCACTCGATCTCGACCGGCGGCACGGCGACGAAGAGCGCGCCCGGGAAGTCGCCCTCCGGCAGGCCGGACTGGCCGACCGCCTCCTGCGCGGCGGTGGTCGCCAGCCGCTCGGACAGGCGCGGCGCGCAGAAATCCTCCGCGCCTTCGAAGTCGACGGTGCCGGCAATGGTCGTGCGCAGGCCCTCGGTGGGGAAGCGCGTGATGCGGTGAATGCCCGAGCGCCCGGCGGTGAGCGCGGCCCAGTTCGCGGCCTTGCCCTCGCCGAGCGAGGTGATCACCCCCATGCCGGTGACGGCGACGAGGGGGCGCCCGAAGCGGTCCTTGGTCAGCGGCTCAGGCATGGCACAGCCTCATATCGTTGTCCGGCGCCCGTCACGCCGCCGCCAGGCGGATCAGGCCGGCGCCGCGCTGGTGGCCGACGCTGGTGACGGCGACCTCGCCCGCCTCGCCGGCGGCGACGAGTGCCGCCGCCAGGGCGACGCCGGCGGGGGCGTGGGCCTCCATCAGGTGGCCCGTGATATCCTGGGTGGCGTCGATCCGCGCGCCGGGCGCGAGCCGCGCCAGCGCTGAGCGCTCCTCGCCGTCGAGGCCGGAGAGGCCGAGCGCGCCGGAGATCACCCGATCGGCCGGGCCGGCGCCGGTCTCGTCCCACAGGCGTGCGAGGGCCGCCTCGACGTCGCCGGGCGCGCGCCGCGTGCGCGTCGAGCCGACGCCGGCGAGCCGCGCCAGGCTGCGCGCGCCGCGTGCTTGCGCATGCGCCCGCGATTCCAGCACGAGGAACGCCCCGCCCGATCCGAGCACGAAGCCGCCGGGCGCCGGACGGTCCGCGACGCGCGTCGGCGCGCCGGTCCAGCACAGCCGCGCCAAGGCGTAGGAGAGGATGGAATCCGGACGCTCGGAATTGAAGGAGCCGCCGACGAGGAAGATCTCGTTCTGGCCCGAGGCGATGCGCGCCTGCGCGATCCGGATCGCGTCGACGCCCGCCTGCTCCTCGCCCATGAAGGTGCGCGAGGCGCCCGTCACGCCGTGGACGATGGCGATGTTGCCGGCGAGCAGGTTCGAGAGCTGCGCCAGGAAGAGCGTGGGGCGTACGTCCGACATCAGCCGCTCGTTCAAGAGCGCGTCCGGCGCGGGCGCCGTGCGCATGGCGGTGAGCACCTGGCCGTCGACCGCGTAGTCCCGCTCGCCGCCGCCGGCGGCGACGATGACGTGGGTCTGCGCCTTGAGCGTGGCGTCGTCCTTGATCCCGGCGGAGTCGAGCGCCGCGCCGGCGGCGTAGACGCCCAGCCGCTGCCAGGGCTCCATCTGGCGCTGGTCGGACTTCTTGGGGATCTGCGTCGCGAGATCGAGCGCGGGGGCCGGGCGCACGGGATAGGGCGCGAAGCGCTCCGTCTCCCAGGGACCCTCCGCACCGCCGGCCAGCGCCGCGAGATGGGCGTCCGCGCCCTCGCCCGCGCAGGAGACGAGGCCGATGCCGGTGACGACGACGTCGCGGGCGCTCATCGGGCGATCTCCGTCAAGCCGATGCGGGCGGCCTGCGCGCGCATCTGGTCGTCGAGGCCGGGAGGGAAGGGCATGATCCGGAAGCGCAGCTCGGCGTCGCAGATCGGCCGGCCGGCGACCGCGATCTTCGCCTTCGTGCCGACGTAGCCGGAGCCCTCGTGCACCAGCGCCGCCTCGATGTCGAGCACGGCGTCGGGCTCGACGAAGGTGCGGAAGCGCGCCTTGTCCACCGCCATCAGGAACGGCATGTGGGTGTAGCCCATCAGCGCCAGCACGAGGTAGCCAGAGGCCTGGGCCATCGTCTCGGTGAGGAGCACGCCGGGCACCAGCGGATGTCCGGGGAAGTGGCCCTCGAAGACGGGGCTCTCGCGCGGCACGACCGAGCGGGCGCGCAGGATGCGGGCCGTGGCGTCGAGCGCCTCGACCCGGTCGATCATCTCGAAGTATTCGAGCCGCATGCGCCCGCAGATCCCAGGAGAAAGCCCTCAGGCCGCGCCCTTGGCGGCCACGAGCTCGTCGACGCGGGTGACGAGGTTCTTCATGACGAAGTACTCCTCGGCCGGGGCCTTGCCCTCGTTGACTTCCTGCGTCCACTGCTCGAGCGGCAGCTTGATGCCGAAGGCCTTGTCGATGGCGAAGGCGATGTCGAGGAAGGCGAGCGAATCGATGCCCAGATCGTCGATGGCGTGGCTCTCCGGCGTGATCTCCTCGCGCGGGATATCGGCCGTATCGGCGATGATGTCGGCGACTTTGTCGAAGGTGGTGGACATCGCGACGCTTCTGCTCCTGGCGACGCCCGGCGAGGGCGTCCGTGATGTGTCGTCCGTGGCTCGCGCGCCCGGGCGGCGCGGCGGCCCGCTCCCGCCGGACCCGCCCCGCCACGGGGCGCCCGGCCCGCGGGCGAACGCGCACGGCAGCCGGCCTCGCGCACGAGGGGCTCCTCGAAGCGCCTCCCTTACACGCAAGGCGCCCGCCCGGCAACAAGGATGGCGCCCGCCCGGCAACAACGATGGTGCCGACCCGGCGACGAGGAAGAGCCGAGGATCGCCGGGCCTTCCCGGGCGGGCGGTCCCGCGAGCCCCGCGGCGATGCGCCCCGCCTTCCCGTCGGCGCCGCGAGGCTTTATCTGCGGGAGGCAGGAGGCGCATATGAGCGACGTCGTGTTCGATCGCGGGCTCGCCCGCACCCGCCTCGCCCGCGCCAAGGCGGAGCGGCCGGGCGGCCGTGGCGGCTACGCCGACTTCCTGGTCGCGCGGGCGGCGGAGGACGTGGAGGACCGGCTCGCCGCGGTCCTGCGCGAATTTCCCGTATGCGTCGATCTCGGCACGCCGGCGCCGCACGTCGCCCGGGCGCTCGCCCGACGGCCCGGCACCGAGCGCGTGCTTCGGCTCGCGCCGCTGCCCGAGCCCGGCGCGGTCGTCGCCGACGAGGAGGCGCTGCCGCTCGCGCCGGCATCCGTGAACCTCGTCGTCTCGGCGCTGGCGTCGCCGGGCGCCAACGCCCTGCCGGGGACGCTGATCCAGCCGCGCCGGCCGGTCGCGCCCGACGGGCTGATGCTCGCCTGCCTCATGGGCGGCTCGAGCCTCTACGAGCTGCGCCAGAGCTTCGCCGCCGCCGAGGCCGAGACGACGGGCGGCGTCTCGCCGCGGGTCGCCCCCTTCGTGGACGTGCGCGATCTCGGCGCGCTGCTCCAGCGCGCCGGCTTCGCGCTGCCGGTGGTCGACGCCGATCCGCTGGTGGTGCGCTACGACGATGTCCTCGGCCTGATGCGCGACCTGCGCGCCATGGGGCTCGGCAACGTGCTGACCGCCCGCCGCCGCGTGCCGCTCGCGCGCGCGACGCTGCTGCGGCTCGCCGAGATCTACGCCGAGCGCTACGCCGATGCGGACGGGCGGGTGCGCGCCACGTTCGAGCTCGTCTGGATGTCGGGCTGGGCGCCGCACGAGAGCCAGCAGAAGCCGCTGCGGCCGGGCTCGGCCCGGATGCGCCTCGCCGACGCATTGGGCACGCAGGAGATCCCGGCGGGGGAGCGGGCGAAGCCGGGTTGAGCCTCCCGGACGAGGCGCTGGGTCAGGCGCGCAGCTGCGCCAGGGTGCGGCGCAGGTCGTCGCCGGAGAACGGCTTGCGCAGGATGGGCACCTTCGGATGCGCGCCGCCGAGCGCGACCGATCCGTAGCCCGTGGAGAACGCGAAGGGGATGCCGCGCGCGGCGAGCCGGTCGGCGATGGGGAGCGAGCGCTGGCCGTCGAGGTTGATGTCGAGCAGCGCGACGTCGATGTCGTCGCGCTCGGCGGCGCAGAGACCGTCCTGAAGGCGATGGGCGAGCCCGACGACGGCATAGCCGAGCTCGACGAGGGTGTCCTCCAGCATCATCGCGACGAGGACCTCGTCCTCGACGACGAGCACCCTGCCGTGACGATCCTCGGTCATGCGCTGTCTCCCTCGGCCGCCCGCTGGTCCGCGAGGGGCGCATCGACCTCGCAGACGAGCCCGTCCGGCTCGAAGCGCAGCGAGGCGGAGCCCTGCAGCTCCGCGGCGAGCCCGTGCTCGATCAGGCGCGAGCCGAAGCCGCGCCCGCCCGGCGGCGATACGGGTGGGCCGCCGCGTTCCTGCCAACGCAGGCGCAGCCGTCTCGTGCCGTCCTCGCCGCCGATCTCCCAGGTCACCGCGATCCGCCCGGCCTGGACGGAGAGCGCGCCGTGCTTCACGGCGTTGGTGGCGAGCTCGTGCAGCGCCAGCGCGATCGCCACCGCCCCGCGGGGGTCGAGCCGCACGTGCGGGCCCTCGACGTGCAGCCGCGCGTCCGCGCCGGCGGGATCGAAGGGATCGACGGCCACGCGCACGATCTCGGCGAGGTCGGCGCCCTCCCAGCACTCGCTGGTGAGCACGTCGTGCGCGCCCGCGAGCGCCCGCAGCCGGGCCGCGAAGGCCTCGCGCTCCGTTGCGGAATCGGTCTTGCCGCGAAAGCTCTGGCCGGCGATGGCCTGGACCGAGGCGAGCGTGTTCTTCACCCGGTGGTTGAGCTCGTCCATCAGCAGACGTTGGTGCTGCTGCGCCCGGGTCAGCTGCGTCACGTCGATGAACGTGACGACGACGCCCTCCGTGCGCATGTCGCCGTCGCGATAGGGGGCGAGCCGCACGAGGAAGTTCGCCGCGTCGTCCTTGCGCCTGGCGTTCAGCTCCTGCGGCTCGCCCTGCGCGAACACGGTGCGCACCCGGTCGACGAGGTCGGGCAGGTCGAGCCGGCTCGACAGGTCGGTGAGCGGCCGGCCGGCGTCGCTGGGCAGGATGTTGAAGATCTGCGTGATCGCCGGCGTGAAGCTGCGGATCGTCAACCCGCGGTCGAGGAAGACGGTGGCGACCTGGGTCGAGTCGAAGAGGTTGCGCAGGTCGTTGTTGGCGTGGTCCAGCTCCTCGACCTTGCCCGACAGCTCGGAATTGACGGTGTGGAGCTCCTCGTTGAGGGATTGCAGCTCCTCCTTCGAGGCTTCCAGCTCCTCGTTGGTCGACTGCATCTCCTCGTTCACCGAGACGAGCTCCTCGTTGGAGGACTTGAGCTCCTCCACGGCGGTCTCGTACTCCTCGACCATGCCCTGCAGCCGCTCGCGGGTCTCGCGCAGCTCGCGCTCGAGATGGCCGACGGCGGCGTCCCCGCGGGTCGCGTCCGCGATCCGCCCGGCTTCGCGCGGCACCGCCTCTCCGGCGGCCTCGAACATCACGAGCAGCAGCGGATCCTCGCGCACCATCATCGGCTCGACGACGATGGTCAGCCGCTGGACCTTGCCGTCGTCGGCCTCCACCGCGACGTCCTCGCGGCGGACGCCGCCGCGTTTCTCCACGGCCTGGCGCAGGGCGGCCTGCAGCTCGACGCGCAGGCCCTTGCGCGCCATCGCCATCAGCTGGCGGTTCATCAGCCCCGGGGAGAGCTCCAGGAAGCGGCCCGTGCGGCTCGAGGCGTAGACGACGTCTCCCGCCGCGTCGACGACGACGTGCGGCGGCGCGAAGCGGGTGAGCACCAGCTGCTCCACCGCCTGCCGAAGGGCGGCGCCGCCGGTGCGGCGCTCGGGACCGCGCACGCCGGCCTCCTGCGGATGGAAGCGCCCGACGAGCGCCGGCAGGTGGACCGCCGTCGTGGCGTCCTCGCGGGCGCGGAAGATGCGCAGCTTCTTGTTCACCGGGGCGAACAGGTCGCCGTAATGGCCGATGTTCTCCGACAGGCCGAGGAAGAGGTACCCGTTCGGCCGCAGGGCGTAGTGGAAGATCGGGAGCACCTGCTCCTGGATCTGCGGCCCGAAATAGATCAGCAGGTTGCGGCAGGAGACGAGGTCGATGCGCGAGAACGGGGGATCTCGGATCACGCTGTGCGGCGAGAAGATGCACATGTCGCGCACCTCCTTGGCGAGCACCCGCGTGCCGCCGTCGGCCGTGAACCAGCGATCCCGGCGCGCCGGGTCGACGTTCTCGATCAGCGTCGCGGGGTAGCGCGCCGCCCGCGCCACCGAGAGCGCATGCTCGTCGATGTCGGTGGCGAAGATCTGCACGCGGGGCACGGCGGCGAGCCGCTCCGTGTGCTCGCGCATCAGGATGGCGATGGAATAGACCTCCTCGCCGGTGGCGCAGCCGGGAATCCAGACCCGAACCGTGTCGTCGGCCCCGCGCCCCTCGAAGATCGCGGGGATGACGTCGTGCTCCAGCGCCTGGAAGGACTCGGTATCGCGGAAGAACGCGGTGACGTTGATGAGCAGGTCGCGGAACAGCGCGGTCACCTCCTCGGGCGTCGCGCGCAGTCGCTCCACGTAGGCTCCGATCTCGGTCAGTCCCGCCACCTGCATGCGCCGATGCACGCGGCGCAGGAAGGTCTTGGTCTTGTAGCCGTTGAAGTCGTGGCCGACCTGGTTGCGCAGGATCGTGCAGATCTCCTGGCGGGCGGCCTCGATCGGCTCGTGATGGGGCAGCGGCCGCGCGTGCGGCTCGTCGTCCGCGCTCTCCTCGTCGCCGGCCATCGACTCGATGCGCGCCACGTCCTGGGCGAAGGCGACGAGGCGCGGACCCATCTTCTCCGCCGGCAGGGCGAGGTCGACGAGCCCGGTCGAGATCGCGGTCGCGGGCATGTCGGGGTGGCTCGGCCCGGACCCGTCCGCGGTCTGGGCGAGGGTGAGGCCGCCACGCTCCTTGATCGCCTTGACGCCGAGCGTGCCGTCGCCGTCCCCGCCGGAGAGCACGATGCCCACCGCGTAGTCGCCCTGGTCCTTCGCCAGGGCGCTGAAGAAGACGTCGATAGGCTTGCGCTCGTGGTTCGACGGGTCCTGGCGCACGACCTGCAGCCGGCCGTCCTCGACGCCGACGAGATCGCCCGCGGCGAGCACGTGGACGGTGTTCGGCTCGATCGACGCGCCGTCGACGGCGAGCCGCACCTCCATGGCGGTGTAGCGGCGCACGATCTCGTGGAGATGGCTCTCGCGCTCCGGGTTGAGATGCGTGACGATGACGATGCCGACCCCGGGCGTGTCGGGCAGACCTTTGAAGAAGCCCTCGAGCGCCTCCACGCCTCCGGCCGAGGCCCCGACCCCGACGATCGGGAACCGGGGCCTGCGCGCGTCGTCCGTCCTGCGGCCGTCCGATGTCGATGCCATGTATCCTACTTAAGTGCCGTGGGACGGCCGACGCAAGGGGTCGCAGCCTCATTGGGAATGCAGGCCCAGGCCCCGCCGCCGGTGTTTTCCGCAGATGCGCCCCGCGCACGGCGGCGCTAGGGTCGCGGCCAGAATGATTCCGGACGACGATTCCGGCAGCCCGCGAGGAGACCCCGATGAAGGAGCCCGGCCCCGACCATCCCATCACCGTGACGCCGCACCACAAGCGGGTGCGCGTCGTGCTCGGCGGCGCCATCGTCGCGGAGACGGACGCGGCGCTGCGGCTCGAGGAGAACATGTACCCGCCGGTCTTCTACGTGCCCCGCGCGGACGTGGCGATGGACCTGCTCGACCCCTCCGCCAGGCGCACCCATTGCCCCTACAAGGGCGACGCCACCTATTTCGGCGTCTCCGGCCACGGCAAGGAGGCCCGCGACGCGGCCTGGTCCTACGAGGACCCCTTCCCCGCCGTCGCCCCCATCGCCGGCCACATCGCCTTCGACCGCGCGAAGATGGACGCGATCGAGGAGCTGAGCTGAGGGGGGGGCGCGTCCGCCCCGATGGGGACGTGGCGGGTGGCTGCCGAGGACGTCCGCTGTGGATGTCACGCACTCCGGTCGTGCAGGCCGCCGAGGGTCTCCCCTCCCCCTCGTGGGGAGGGGCGGGGGTGGGGGGCGTGCAGAATCATCTCGACGCACATGCAGGGCCCCAGCGGTCGCGCCAGCTCCGGAGACGTCCCCCGCTGCATCGCGACCCCCATCCGCCCCCTTCGGGGGCACCTTCCCCACAAGGGGGAAGGAAGGCCTGCGCAGCCGCCCGTCTCGACTTCCCGGCGCGGAAGGCGTGTCGATCGACCACCCTCCTGACAGAGCGCGGGTGGCGGCGCTTTCGTCCAAGACGCGGGCGCCCCGGCGCGCTAGCCTCTCCCGCATGCGCGCCGCGACCCCGCTACACGCCCTCGATCCCGAGCTCGTCGCAGCCGGCGACGTCGCGCGCTTCTGGCGCGTGCCGCGCTATGCGGATCTCGATTGCCTGGCCGCGCGCTTCCGCCGCCACGCCTATGCCCGCCACACCCACGAGACCTACGCCATCGCCGCGATCGTCGACGGCTGCGAGACCTTCTGGCGGCGCGGCGTGCAGAACTACGCCTTCGCCGGCTCGCTCTGCCTCGTCTGCCCGGACGAGACCCACGACGGCGAGCCCCACGGCGGGCACTTCGTCTACCGCACGCTCTATCCCTCGCCCGCCCTGATGCGCGAGGTGGCGGAGGACCTGCTCGGCCGGCCGGTGGCCCGCGCGCCCTGGTTCGCGCCCTCCGTGGTCGACGATCCCGCCCTCGTGGCCGAGCTCGCGGCGCTGCACGACGCGCTCGCCGCCGACAGCGGCGCGGGCACGCTCGAGACGGACGAGCGCCTCCTCGCCTTCCTCGCCCGGCTCGTCTCCCGCCACGGCGATCTCGGCGGCGCGCCGCCGCCCGGCCGCGAGAGCCGCGCCGTCGCCCGGACCCGCGAGACGATCGAGGCGCGCTTTCCCGAGGATCTCGGCCTCGAGAGCCTGGCGCGCGAGGCCGGCGTGTCGCGCACGCATCTGATCCGGGCCTTCAAGCGCCAGACCGGGCTCACGCCCCACGCCTACCAGGTCGACCGCCGCTTCCGCGCCGCCTGCCGGCTCCTCGCCGCCGGCGAGCCGCCCGCGGCCGCCGCGCTCGCGGTGGGCTTCTACGACCAGAGCCACCTCAACCGCGCCTTCAAGGCCCGCATGGGCGTCACGCCCGGCGCCTTCGCGGCGCAGGCCGCCGCCTGAGGGCACTTTCGTGCAAGACCGCGCGGGCGAGGCGGGCGATGGAGGCCGCCCGACCATCCGAGGCCCGTTCATGCACGCATCCGCTCCTACCTCGACACGCACCGACGAGGTCCGCGCCGGGCTCGCCGACATCGCCGCACCGACCCTCGCCCTCGTGCCGATCGGTCTCCTGTTCGGGGCGGTGGCCACCGCGAGCGGGCTCTCGCCGGCGGAGACGGTCCTGATGTCCGGCCTCGTCTTCGCCGGCGGCTCGCAGTTCGCGGCGATCGAGATCTGGGCGGACCCGGTGCCGATCGCCGCGATCGTCTTCTCGACGCTGCTGATCAATGCGCGCCACGTGCTGATGAGCGCATCGCTGGTGCCGCGCACGGAGGCGTTCGCGCCGTGGCAGCGGCTGGTGGGCCTGCACTTCCTCGCCGACGAGACCTGGGCGCTGGCTGAGCGGCGTGCCGCGGCGGCGCGGCTGACGCCGGCCTACTGGTTCGCGATGATCGCCGTGTTCTTCACCACCTGGATGGCGACGATCGCGGCCGGCGCGGCGCTCGGCGCGCGGCTCGGCGACCCGGCGCGCTGGGGTGCCGACTTCGCCTTCCCGGCTTTGTTCATCGCCCTCGTCGCCGCGCTCTGGAAGGGGCCGGCGACGGGGATCGCGGTCGGCGCGAGCGCCCCCGCCCCGGCCGGGGCGGCCCCCGCCCTGGGCCCGCCCTCGCCCGTGCCGGCGGGCGCCATCCCGGGCATCCCCCCCGCCGCGCTCGTCTGGCGGCCGGGGACGGCCGCCGAGGAGAGCGCGCCGTGAGCGGGCCACTCGACGTCGATCCCGCCGCTCTCGCGGCGATCCTCGGCATGGCGGGCGTGACCTACGCGACCCGCGTCGCGGGCCTGGCGCTCGCCGGGCGGCTCGCGCTGCGCGGGCGCGCGAAGGCGGCCTTCGACGCGATCCCGCCGGCGGTGCTCACAGCGGTGATCGCGCCGGCGGTGCTGCTCGCCGGCTGGCCGGAGGCGATCGCCGGCGCCCTCACGGCGCTCGCGGCGACGCGGCTGCCGCTCGTCGCCTGCGTCGCCGTGGGGGTCGGCGCCGTCGTCGCGCTCCGGGCGCTCGCCGGCGGCTGACAGACCTCAGCGGGCCGCGATCACCGCGATCTCGACCTTGAGCGGCGGCGCGGCGAGCTTCGCCTCGACCGTGGCGCGGGCCGGCGCGCAGCCCGGCGCGAGCCAGGCGTCCCAGACGCCGTTCATCTCGGCGAAGGTGGCGATGTCGGTGAGCCAGATCGAGGCGGAGAGGAGCTTCGTCTTGTCGGTGCCGGCCTCCGCGAGCAGCGCGTCGATCAGCCCGAGGATCTCCCGGGTCTGGTCGGCGACGGAGCCGCCGGCGGTCTCCTTGGCGACCTGGCCCGCGGTGTAGACGGTGTCGCCGTGCACGACGGCCATGGACATGCGCGGGCCGGGCTTGATGCGGGTGATCTCGGTCATGGGGACGTCCTCTGTTGTGGGACGCCCCTCATGGCCGAGCGGCGCGCGCTCGGCAAGGGCCGGGGGAGGGCCTCCAACGCGCGCGCCCCGTCACCCCGGCTGCGGGGCGAGGCGGGGGACCGGCTTCTCGACGATGGGGAGGTTGATCAGCGCCGAGGCGAACCCGAGCGCCCCCGAAGCCCCCCACACGGACGCGTCGACCCCGGCGCCCGCGTCGACCACGCCGCCTAGCCGCACGCCGATCGAGCCGCCACGACGTGGCGCGAACGAGGCGGAGACCTACAACGCTGACCGCTCGCGCG
>JBNPEA010000137.1:11544-15274 GCA_051117315.1 Salinarimonas sp.
CGCGTAGCCGCCGGTCGCTTCGTAGAGCACGCCGCCGAGCAGAACGCCGAAGAAGCCGCCGAGCTGGTGCGAGAAGAAGGCGAAGCCGTACAGCATCGCCATGTAGCGCGTGCCGAACATCACCATCACCAGCGCCGAGGTCGGCGGCACGGTGGACAGCCACAGGAGCCCGATGGTGATGCCGAACAGGATCGCCGACGTCGCCGAGGCCGGCGCCAGCACGAAGGCGGCGATGGCGATCGCCCGGCCGAGGTAGATCCAGGCCAGCAGGTAGCGCTTGGGCATGCGCGTCGAGAGCCAGCCGGCCCCCAGCGAGCCCACCGCGTTAGCGAGCCCGATCACCGCGAGCGTCCAGCCGCCCACCGCGGCCGAGAGGCCCGCGTCCTTCAGGTAGGCCGGCAGATGGGCCGTGATGAAGGCGAGCTGGAAGCCGCAGGTGAAGAAGCCGGTGACGAGGAGCACGTAGGAGCGGTGCCGGAAGGCCTCCGCCAGCGCCTGCGCGATCGACTGGCTCGGCCCCGTATCCGTCTTGGCGCCGCCGCCGGTGCCGCGGGTCGCGAGCATCAGCGAGAGCGGCAGGACGACGAGCATGATCGCCGAGAACCAGAGCAGCGCGTCCTGCCAGCCGACCGCGTTGATCAGCGCGTTGCCGATCGGCGGGAACAGGAACTGGCCGAAGGACCCCGCCGCCACGCCCATGCCGAAGGCCATCGGCCGCCATTCCTCCGGCAGGAGCTTGCCGAAGGCGCCGAGCACCAGGTTGAACGAGGCGCCGGCGAGCCCGATGCCGATCAGCACGCCCGCGCCCAGGTGCAGCATCATCGGCGTCGAGGCGAGGGCCATGACCACGAGGCCCAGCGCGTAGAGCAGCGCGCCGACGATCAGCACCCGCACCGTGCCGAAGCGGTCCGCCACCGCGCCGGCGAAGGGCTGGCCGATGCCCCAGACCAGGTTCTGGATGGCGATGGCGAGGCCGAACGTGTCGCGTCCCCAGCCGTAGTCCGTCGTCATCGGCACCTGGAACAGGCCGGCGGAGGCGCGCGGCCCGAAGGTGACGAGCGCGATCAGGCAGCCGGCGGCGATGACGATCTCGGGGGCGACGCGCGAGGGGCGCGGCGCGGCGGCGGGGGAGGGCATCGGCTCGGGGCTCCGTGGCGGAATGGCGGCGTCGGTGAGGACGGGCGCAGCATAGCCCGCCGTCGGCGTGGGAAAAGTGATTTGGCTGCATGGCCCCCATCACGCGGCGTGATGCCGGCATGGGGCGGAACCGGCGCTCCCCCGCGTCCGTTGCCGGCCCGATCCCCCCACTCGTGCCGCCCGGGAGCCCCGCGATGATCGTTCGCCTGAAGCCGCTCGCGCATCAGATCGTCGTCGTCACCGACGCCGCCGGCGGCGTCGGCCGCGCCGTCGCCCGCGAGGCGGCGGCGCGCGGCGCCCGCCTCGTCCTCGTCGGGCGCGACGGCGCGGCCCTGGAGAGCGTCGCGGGCACCCTCGCCGCCTCGGGCACGCACGCCGTGACGGTCGAGGCCGACGTCTCCGATCCGGAGGACGCGCGCCGGGTGGCGCAGGTAGCGCAGGCTGCCTACGGCGGCTTCGACACGTGGATCGCCACCGCGCCGACGGCGCTCGCGGGCGCCGCACTGGCGACGTCGGCGGCGGAGCAGCGGCGCGTCTTCGACGGGCTCTACTGGAGCGCCGCCCACGGCGCGATCGAGGCCGCGCGCCATCTGCGCCGCCGCGGCGGCGCCATCGTCGTGATCGGCGGCGGGGTCGCGGATCGTGCGGTCGCGGCGAGGGCGTCCTACGCCGCCGCCCGCGGGGCGATCGCCGCCTTCGTCGCGGGCCTGCGCCGGGAGCTCGCCGCGGAGCGCGCGCCGGTGTCGCTGACGCTGGTGCGCCCGAGCGCCCTCGACGTCCCCGGGGACGACGGACGTCTCGACGACGCCGTCTGCGCCTACGACCCGATGCTCGTCGCCCGCGCGGCGCTGTTCGCCGCCGAGCACCCGCGCCGCAGCCTCGTCGTCGGCGCCGGCGGCCACGCCGCCGATATGCTGGGCACGATGGCGCCCGGGCTCGGCGGCGGCCTCGCCCGGCGCATGGCGCGCGCGGCGCCGCATCGCGACACCAGCCTCGCCCTCGAGGCGCAGCTCCACCCCGGCGCCGCGGCGGCGATCGCCCTCGGCACGGGGCTGATCGTCGCCGGGCTCGCCTGGGCGCTCGCCCGCGCCGGCGAAGGCGCCGACGAGCGGCAGGCCGGGCCGGTCGATCGGCGCCGGGAGGCCTGGCGCGCCGCCCGCCCGATGCGTGCCGAGCGCGCCGCCGCCCATCCCCCGAGCCGCCCCCGGCGGCCGATCACCCGGCACTGAGGGAGAGGCTCAGCGCCCGGTCTTCACGCGGGTCCAGGCCCTGGTGACGAAGCGCTGGGAGCGCGGGTCGTAGGCCGTGTTGATGAACAGGTTCTCGATCGTCGCGTCGCTCGGGTAGATGCCGGGGTCGCCGAGCACCTCGGGATCGATGAACGCCTTGGCCGCGAGGTTGCCCGAGGCGTAGGCGACGTAGTTGACGTTGGCGGCGGCGACCTCGGGGCGCATCATGTAGTCGATGAAGGCGTGCGCCTCCTCGATGTTGGGCGCGTCCGCCGGGATCGAGAACGAGTCGAACCACAGCAGCGCGCCTTCCTCGGGCACGACGTAGGCGATCTCGACGCCGTTGCCGGCCTCCTCCGCGCGCGCCTTGGCCTGGAGCACGTCGCCCGAGTAGCCGACGGCCACGCAGATGTCGCCGTTGGCCAGCGCGTTGATGTATTCCGAGGAGTGGAACTTGCGCACGTGCTCGGCCATGCCGGCGAGCAGGTCGGCGCCCTGCTGGAGGTCCCCCTGGTCCTTCGAGTCCGGATCGAGGCCGAGATAGTTGAGCGCGGTGGGGAAGAGGTCCTCCGGCGCATCGAGCACGTGGATGCCGCAATCCGCCAGCTTGGAGGCGACCTCCGGATCGAAGACCAGGTCCCAGGTCGCGAGGTTCGCGTCCGGCCCGAGCCGCTCGCGCACGGCGTCGACGTCGATGCCGATGCCCGTCGTCCCCCACATGTAGTTCACGGCGTGGGCGTTGCCGGGATCGTAGACGGCGAGCCGCTCGGCGATCTGCGGCCAGGCGTTCTCGAGGTTGGGGATCCGCGCCTCGTCGAGCGGCGCGAACACGCCGGCCTGGATCAGGCGCTGCGTGAACGGGCCCGAGGGCACCACGATGTCGTAGCCCGAGCGCCCGGCGAGCAGCTTGGTCTCGACGATCTCGTTGTTGTCGTAGGTGTCGTAGACCACGCGGATCCCGGTCTCGGCGGTGAAGTCGGCGAGCACCTGCGGGTCGACGTAGTCCGACCAATTGTAGACGTTGACGACGCGCTCCTGCGCATGCGCGACGCCTGCTGCGAGCGCCAGCGCGGACACGGACGCGAGCGCGCAGAGCGCCCGGCGGGTGGGGAGGATGCGACCCATCGCGTGCGGTCTCCCGAAATGACGTGTGCGGGGATGAGGAAAGCGCGGCAGTGCCGACGCCGGCGAAACGTAGGGGAGAGGGGGGTGGGGTGCAAGGGGATTGGGGTGCGGTCCCAGGGCTATCGCATTTGACCGATGACGGATCGGGCGAAGTCGTCGGACCATCCGGAGCGCTTTCGTTTTCGTCGGATGGAGATGCCGGGCCTGGCGCGTTTGAGGACGTTGAGGGCGAGCTTTCG
>JBNPEA010000095.1:0-14750 GCA_051117315.1 Salinarimonas sp.
GGACGGGACCCCGCGGGGATGGCTCGCGGGACGACGCCAGTCGCCTCGCGCCCGGGCCGTCCTTTCCCTTCAGCGGGAACGCCGGCACGCTGGACGCACGAGACAACCCTCTCCCTCAGGGCGGGGTCACGTGGTGCCGACGTCGATGGTTTCGGCTGTCGCCGAATGCGCCTTCGGCGCCCCCCTCCGTCTCGTCGCTTCGCGCCGATCCACCTCCCCCGATGGGGGAGGAGCGAGACCGCCGCCTGCTCCCGCCCCATCGGGGCGGGGAGGATCCGCACAGCGGATCAGCGGCGGGGTCCCGTCGTGCCGCCGGCGTGGGTGGTTTCGGCTGCCGCCGAATGCGCCTCACGGCGCCCCCCTCCGTCTCGTCGCCTTCGGCGCCGATCCACTTCCCCGATGGGGGAGGAGCGAGACCGCACCCTCCCCTCACCGCTTGCCCCAGAACCCCTCCATCATCATCCGCATCATCGCGATCTGCGCGTCCTGCATCTCGCGGCCGGCGTCGATCAGCTTGCGGTAGGCGTCGAAGGCGGCTTCGGCCGCGGCCTGGGGGTCGCCGGGGGCGGGGGTGGGCTCGGGCTCGGGGGCGGGCTTGGGCGGCGCACCCATCATCGAGGCGAACATGTCCTCCCAGGGGTTCGAGGCGGGCGGCGCGGTGGGCTTTGCCGCGGGCTTGGCGGCGGCACCGGCCGCGTTCATCTGGGCGCCCATCTGGGCCATGCCGTCCATCAGCGTCGAGGCGAGGATGGGCAGCATCCTGCCCGTGGCCTCGCCCGCGACGCCCGAGAGCGCCGCCGCCTGCTCGGAGACGCGCTGCACGTAGTCGGGCGAGCCGAACATCTTGGTGAGCGCGTCGGCGCCGGTGTCGCGGGAGCGCTGCGAGAAGGCCGTCTTGGGGTCGGTGTAGGCGCCGGCGAAGGCGCCGCTCGCCATCATCCGCACCAGCGCGTCCATCGCCTCGGGCGTCGCGGCGGAGCGCTGCAGGCCCATGGCGAAGGCGGGCACCAGGGCCGCCACCGCCTTCTGCGTCTCCTCCAGCGAGAGGCCGAAGGCGTTGGCGAAATTGTCGAACGCGGCGCCGCCCTGGGCGGTGCGCATCAGGTCGAAGAGGTTGGTCATCGCGGGCTCGGCGCTCCTTCGGGCTGTCGGCATCCTGCGGCAACACGCGCCCGAAGGAAACAGATGCCGCGCAGAACGCCCGTCTCGACCGCGCCGCGGCGGAGCTACTCCGCCGGCTTCAGCGACGGCGCGGCCGCGGCGGCGGGCGCCGGCGCCGGCGCCGGCGCCGGCCGCTTCCAGGGCGAGGCCTTGAACCAGCCGACCAGGTAGGCCACCGCCACCAGCGCGGCGATGCCGGCGATGTTGGCGATCGCGTAGGTGACGGGCTCGCGCCCGGCGAAGTCGAGATAGATGCCGGCGAGCCGCGAGACCACGAGCCCCACGGCGAAGGTCGCGAGCGACTGCTGCCCGACCTTGGCGAGCACCCGGGCGGCGGCATTGCGCAGCAGCACGCTCCAGCGGTCCACCACCCACAGCGCCACGTAGGCCAGCGCCAGGAAGTGGACGAGACGCAGGATTCCGAAGCGAGTCTTCGTGATGAGCGGGGCCAGCGCCTCGCGGGCGCCGCCGAGCCACTCCACCGACTGGTGGAGCGGCCAGTACGCGAACGGCACGGTGACGACGAGGATCGCGACGCAGAGCGCCAGCAGCACGGGGCTCGCCCGCGGCGGCGCCGGCAGGTCCCCGCGCATCCAGAAGAAGCCGAGGAAGAAGGCGAGCTGCCAGGCGAAGGGGTTGAAGAACCAGGTTCGGTCCGACCACGGCTCGGCCGGCAGGTCGAGCAGCCGCAGCTGCGCCGCCGCCCAGAGCGCCACCACGAAGGCGAGCGCCAGGGCGAAGCGGACGCGGGCGAGCAGCGCCACCACCGGCAGCAGCGCCAGGATGACGAGGTACATCGGCAGGATGTCGAAGTAGTTCGGCACGTAGGTCAGCGTCAGGAAGCCGATCAGGTTCGTCGCGGTGTTCTCGAAGAACGGCACCAGGTTGAGCTGCTGCATGTAGGTGCGGTCGCCGAAGGGCATCGGCCCCATGAAGGCGACGAGCGCGGCGATGACCAGGAACACCGCCACGTGCACCCAATAGACCTGCCAGACCCGTTGCGCGACCCGCGCCGTGCCCGCGACCGGCCGCTGCCGGTCGAACACGCGGCCGAAGGCGATGGCCGAGGCCATGCCCGACATGAAGACGAACATCTCGGTGGCGTCCGAGAAGCCGTAGCGAGCGGGAATGTAGTTCGACCACAGGTTCCACGGCACGTGGGCGATCATGATGATGATCATCCCCAGGCCGCGGAACACGTCGAGGCGCGGGTCGCGCGTGTGGGCCGGGGGTACGGCATGGCTTGCGGGCATGGCGTCCTCGTCCTCGGGGTCGTCCAGGGGCGCGTCTCGCGGCGGTCTCGCGGGACCGACGCCGTTCTATACGCGCACGGCCGGCATGCGGGTCACGATCGTGCGAGAATCCGCAGCGCGCCTGCGGGATTTCGGCGGCGGGGGGCCTGCGCGTCCGCGCCGTATGCTCTAGTTTACGGGCCGGCGCGCCAGCAGCGCGCCCACGGACACGCACACGGACACACACACGGAGACGACGTATCATGACGATCAAGGTCGGCGACCGCCTGCCCGAGGTGACCTTCCGCGCGATGACGCCCGAGGGTCCCGTGGAGCGCACGTCGGAGGCGGTGTTCGAGGGTCGCAAGGTGGTCCTGATCGCCGTGCCCGGCGCCTACACCCCCACCTGCACGTTCAACCACGTGCCGGGCTACATCGCCCAGGCGGACGCCATCAAGGCGAAGGGCGTCGACGCGATCGTCGTTACCGCCGTGAACGATGCCTTCGTGATGGGCGCCTGGGAGACGTCGCTCGGCGCGGACGGCAAGCTCGAGTTCGTCGCCGACGGCAACGGCGACTTCGCCCGCGCCATCGGCCTCGACCTCGACGGCACGGGCTTCGGCCTGGGGCTGCGCTCGCGGCGCTACTCGATGATCGTCGAGGACGGCGTGGTGCGCGCGCTGAACGTCGAGGAAGGCCCCGGCAAGGCGGACACGTCCGGCGCCGAGGCGCTCCTCGCCCAGCTCTGAGCCGCCGGGCGCGCGCCACGACGGCGCCTCGTCACAGCCAGGCGAGCACGCCCGCGAGCAGCGCGACGCCGGCGAGCAGGCTCGTGCCGACGCCGAGCGACAGCCGCGACAGCCGCGCGACGTGGTCCGGCGCCAGGCGCGCGGCCGTCGCGCGGTACCGGCGGAAGCCGAGCGCCAGGACGACGAGGGCGAGCAGCGCGAGGCCGCTCGCGCCGAGCCGGATCAGCCAGTCCGGGCCGATGTCGGAGAACAGCCGCGGGAACACCACCGCGGCGGCGATCGCGGCCATGGCCGTGCGCCACCAGGCCGCGAGGGTGCGGTCGTTGGCGAGCTGGGTGCGGTCCTCGGCCAGCTCGTCGCGGTTGCGGCGGGAGGCCTCGGCGGCGTCGGCGGGCGGGCGCTCGTGGTTCGTCACGAGGCCTCAACGCGCCGGACGGCGCGCGGGCTCCCTCAGGCCTCGGCGTGGGATTCGGCGTGAACGGCCGCGCGGGCGCGGGTCGATGCGGCCGGCCGCTCGGGGTCGGGCGGCGGATCGCCGGCCTCGTCGCGGGCGTAGGCGATCAGGTTCGCCTCGGTCTCGGCCATGGCGGCGCGGGCCTCGAGCTTGCGGCGCATCTGCACGGAGGTGCCGCGATAGCGGTCGGCCTTGTCGCGAGCGAGGCGGGCGCGCCGCCGGGCGGCGGCGAGGTCCGCCGCCGTGTAGACGCCGTCGATCCCGATCATGCCGCCCTCCCCGAGATCTCGCCCGGACCGGTCGCGGAGCCCATCGCGCCCGCCGCCGGGCCGACGAGGGCGGCCGCGGCCGCCGCCGTGCGCGCCACCCGTCCCTCCGGCGCGCCGCGACCGCCGGCCCGCGCGCGGGCGACGAGCGCCACGAGCGCGACCTCGTCGGCGGTGGCGCGGCAGCAGGAGGCCGGCAGCACGGCGAGCGGGCGCCCGGCCTGCGCCTCCAGCGCCCGGACGAGTCCGGCGAGGGCGCCGACGAGGAGCCCCGCCCGCTCCGGCTCGAGGGCCGCCTCGGCCTCGGCGAAGGCGGCCTCGATGCAGTCCGTCTCGCCGGTGGCGCGGGCGGCGGCGACGTAGCGGGCGATCGCCAGCACGAGCCGCTCCGCAGCGTCGGCGCAGACGTCGCTGACGAGGGCCGGCACCGCCGCGGCGCGCGGGCACGGCGCGTCGCAGGGGATCTCCGCCGTCTCGGCGGCGAGGGCCGGTCTCGCGACGGCGAGGGGAGGCACCGCGGCGGCAGCGGCCCGCGCGCGATCGGAAGTCGTCGGGATCATCGCAGCTCTCCAGACCGCCGGGTTCAAGGCCCGGGCTCCAAGCTCCTCCGTACCTTGCCGGAGGGAGCGCTCCGGTCAAGAGAAAAACTCATGCGGATCAATAACTTAGAATTGGAACAGCTCGAAGCTGGAGCGTTCGGCGGGCCGCGGCCGCTTGACAGGCACGCCCGCGGCGGCTCGTCTCGACCCAAAGCAATGCCGGGAGGAGGCACGCGTGAGCGTCGAGGTGGTCATCAGCGTCATCGCACGCGACAGGCCTGGGCTGGTGAAGCGGCTCGCGGCCGTGGTCGCCGGGGCCGGCGGCAACTGGATCGATTCGTCGATGGCGCGGCTGGGCGGCGCCTTCGCCGGCATCGTGCGGGTCTCGCTGCCCGAGGCGGCCGCCGAGCGGCTCGAGGCGGCGCTCGAGGGCCTCTCGGAGGAGGGCATCACCGCGCTGGCGCGGCGCTCGGCGGGCGAGGCGCCGCCCGCGGGCCAGAGCGCCGTGCTCGAGCTGACCTGCGCGGATCATCCCGGCATCGTGCGCGACATCGCCGACCGGCTCGCCGCCCGGCGGGTGAGCATCGACGAGCTGGAGACGGAGGTGTTCGCCGGCTCGATGTCGGGTGACGCGCTGTTCTCGGCCAAGGCCCGCATCGTCCTGCCGGAGGGCGTCTCCGCCGCCGCGGTGCGCGAGGACCTGGAGGGCATCGGCCTCGACATCGTGGCCGAGATCGTCCTGCGCGAGACGGAGTGAGGCGCGCCCTCAGCCGGCGAGCGCGGTGAGACGGGCACGGTCGCGCACCACGATCTCCCCGCGCGCGATGCGCACGAGCCCGTCGCGCGCGAAGCCGGAGAGCGTGCGGGTGATCACCTCGCGGGCGGTGCCGAGCTCCGCGGCGAGCTCCTGGTGCGTCGCCTGCGCCGCGCCGTCCGCGTCCGCGCGCGCGAGGATCGTGCGCGCCAGGCGCTGCGGCAGCGCGTGGAACACGGTGTCCTCCAGCACGTGGACGAGCTCCGCCAGGCGCCCGGCATAGGCGGCGAGCGCGCCGTCACGGAAGGCGGGGCTCTCGGCGATCAGGCGGCGGAAGGCGCCCGCCTCGACCAGCACCGCCTCCGCGTCCTCCTCGACCACCGCCTCGGCGCTCTGCAGGGTGCCCGCGAGCAGGCAGGAGGTGGTGAGCACGCAGGCCTCGCCGGGTCCGACGCGATAGAGCACGATCTCGCGCCCGGTGTCGGCGACGAGCGAGACGCGCACCCGCCCGGAGAGCACGAGCAGCCAATGCGCTGCGTCGTCCCCGGGCCGATACACCGAGGCGCCGCGACGCAGGCGCGCCGTGCGGGCGACCCGCGCGATGTCGACCGCAGCCGCGACGGGCACGCCGAGGGCCGCGAGGCGATCCGCGAGTTCGGGGCGGTGGCTGTCGGGCGCGCTCATGGCGCGACGATAGCCGCGCCGGCGCCGCGCGCAAAGCGCGGGCCGCATCGGGCGGAACGAGAACGCCGACGCTCGCGCCGCGTTGATATGCAGAACAGGGAGGGCGCCATGATCGACGAGCACGAGAACCGGAAGACGAAGCCCGACGAGCCGGGCACCGGCGCGGGCGCGGAGGAGAGCCGCGAGAAGGCGGGGCGGAAGCCGGCGGACGGCGCGCGCGGGCCGATCCCGCCCGCCGGCCCTCACGATTCGCCCGAGCTGACCAACCCGGACGCGACGCCCGGCACCGGTGTGCTTCCCGGCCACGACCGCAAGGGCCGCGACACCGACCCGGGCGGCGGCTGAGCCGCCTTCGAACGCACGAGCGCGTCCGGGCGCGGAGGAAACCCGCAGCGCCCGAAGCCCGGACGAGCCTTCGCCGGGCTCACCGGCCGCTTCGCCTGGGTCCGGACGCATTCCCGAGGAGGGCGCCATGACGGATGCTGCAAGCAGCGTGAGCTCGACGGCACGGTCGCGAGCCTGGAGGAGCGGCCGGGAGGCCGAGGTGCGCGACGCCCTTTCGCCGCTCCCGTCCCGCGCGTATGGTCGCCTGCGCGGGCGACGACCCGCGCGCGCCTTCCGTGCCTCGCAGACACTTGCCACGCCGGCCCCGGAGCCCCAGCCACGATGTCCACCATTCTCCTCGTCGACGACGACGCGCTGACGGCCATGGGCTCGTCCGACCTGATCGAGGATCTCGGCCACACGGTCCTCACCGCCCATTCCGGCAAGGAAGCGCTGGCGATCGCCGAGCAGCGGCCGGACCTCGATCTCGTCGTCACCGACCAGTCGATGCCCGGCATGAGCGGCGTCGAGCTGGCGCAGGCGCTGCGGGCGCAACGCCCGGGCATGCCGGTGATCCTCGCCACCGGCTACGGCGCCGTGCCCGGCGGCGAGGATCTGCCGACCCTGGCCAAGCCCTACGACCAGGCCCAGCTCGAGGCCGCCATCCGCGCCGCGCTCGGGAGCTGAGGGTCCGCACGCGGGTTCCCGCCTCAGCGAGAGCGGAAGCGCACGCCCAGCCGCGTCTGGCTGCGGCGCACGACGTCGCAGACGCGACGGATGCCCTCGGTGCCGTCCAGGAACAGCATGAAGGAATCGGGCAGCGCGTCGGCCTCGGTGCAATGCACCTGCGCGCCGCTTTGCGAGAGGTCGAGCACGGTGCAGGCGTACCGCAGTCGGCTGTTGGGATCGTAGGCGACGCTCGGGATCCCGAGCGGGCGCCGAACCTCCCGCCGCCTGTCGCGCCCCGGCGGACCACTATCGTACAGCCAGCCTCGGCTCATGGCATCCTCCTGCACGCGGGGGAGGATAGAGCGCGAAGGTGAGCCGTTCGTTACTTCTCGTGCTACGACGCGTCGGATCTCGCTGCGGGTGCGTCCTCCGCCGGGCGCGTCAGCGAGCCACCCAGGAAGGCGCCGAGGATGCGCCAGGATGGGAGGTGGTCGCAGACCGTCTTGACCGCGACGAGGAGCGGCACCGCGAGGAAGACGCCGACCGCGCCCCAGAGCCAGCCCATCGCCGCGACGCCGAGCAGGATCGCGACGGCGTTGAGCTCGAGCCGCCGCCCGAGGATCAGCGGCGTGACGACGTTGCCCTCCAGCGTCGTGCAGGCGAGGTAGACCAGCGGCGGCGCCAGGGTGGCGCCGAGCCCGTCGAAGGTGACGACCGAGACCGCCGCCGTGATCGCCACGCCGAGGATCGCGCCGATGTAGGGCATGAAGTTGAGAAGCGTCGCCATCGCCCCGAACAGGGCGGGTGTCGGCATGCCGACCGCCCACAGGACGAGGCCGACGACGATCCCCAGGCCCGTGTTGATGAGCGCGATGGTGAGGAGATAGGTCGAGATCGAGCGCTCGATGGCGCGACCGATCTCCACGGCGGTGCGCTTGTCGTGGAAGGTGGGCATCACGTGGACGATGCGCTCGTAGATGCGGTCTCCGGAGGCGAGCAGGAAGACCGTCAGCAGGGCGGCGACGCCGACGGTCGCGAGCCCGCCGAGCAGGCCGCTCGAGGCGCTGGCGAGGAAGCCGCCCTCGCGCACCACGACCTCCTCGACCCCCGGCGCGGCCTCCGCGCCGGTGAGCGCGTCGACCTGCTCGCTCGCCTGCTCCACCGCCGCGAACGAGGCGCGCAGGGCGCGCAGCTCCCGCTCGATCTCCCAGCCGATCTGCGGCGCGCGGGCGAGCCAGTCGGACAACGGATAGCTCAGGGTGTAGGCGACGAGCCCGAGCACGCCGACGACCGCCGCCACGAGGAGGGGCGCCGTCAGCCATTCCGCGATGCCGCGACGGGCGAGGCTGCGCACGATCGGGCTGAGCGTCAGCGTCGCGAGGACGGCGAGCGCCAGCGGCAGGATGAGGTCCTGGGCGACATAGAGCGCCCCGGCACCGAGCACGAGCGCGCAGACGTGGATGGAGAAGGCGACGGAGCGCGAGAGCCGCGCGTCGACCGACGGCGGCGTCCCCACCTCCTCCCTCGGCGGCGCGGGCCGCCCTCGCTCGAGCATGTCGGCGGCCTCTCCGTGCTGCGCCCGATCGGCATCGACCGGTGTCGAGCGCGTCAAACGGCGCAGCTCCGAGCGGGTTCCCACAGGAAACGTCGCGGCTCGCGACGCGACGCCGCAGCTCTTCTGCTAAGCTTCCAGCCGGCGTACGGGGCGATTCCGTGCGCCCGGGGCGGATCGGGAGCGGCGGGCGATGACGGTCGGTCTCCTCTACGGCGGGCTTCTCGGGGCGGGAGCGCTCTATGGCCTGTTGGCCGGGCTGGTGGCCGGCCGGGCTCTGGGCCTACCCGCCTGCGCGCTCGGGCTGATCCTCGTCCTCTCCACCCAGGTGATCGCCGACACGCTCGCGGACGCGGGCACCCTCGCCACGATCGGGCGCGCGCTCGGCGTCGCGGCGGCGCTGCAGCTCGCCTACGGCCTCGGGCTCCTGCTGCGGCGGCTGCGTCGCGAGGCGACGCGCGACGGCGGCGCGACCCAGCCGAAGCGCGCGCGCGTCGACCGAGAGGTCGTGAGCCGCGCGCCCGGAAGCCGAGCGCGCAAGAGCCGAGCGACATGACCGCAACGACGTGAACGCGACGACGTGAACACGGGGACGTGAACGCCCTCGGCCGCCCGCCGTTGTCGGTGAGAACCGCCGACACGCGAGAAGGAGACGAGCCATGTCGACGCGCTACCAGGATGGTCCGCCCGGCTACCGCGAGATGTATGGGGAGAGCGGCCCCGAGGGCCTGCGCGCCCGCATCCCGATGCGGCGGGTGCGCGAGCGCGCGCCCGCCTTCCTGCGCACCCGTCGCCTCGGCGCGGCGAGCGTCGGCGCGACGGCGATCGGTGCGCTCGCGGTGGGCGCCTTCGCCATCGGCGCGCTGGCGATCTCGCGGCTGGCGATCAACCGCATGGGCATGCGCCAGGGCCACATCCAGTCGCTGACCATCGACGAGCTGCGCGTGCGCCGCCTGCGCATCGACCGCCAGGACGGGCCGGAGGCGCGCCCGCGCTACGTGGCCATGCGCCGGGTGTGAGCTCGCGCCGATGCGAGCCTCCGCGCGCCCGTTCGGGCCGCGCGGGGGCCGAACCAAACGGGGCCGCGAGCCGTTCCCGGGGAGACGAGAAACAGCCCCCAACGAGGAGCCCCCGATGCACACGGACCCGAAGGACCGCGAGAAGCTGTTCGACCTGATCAAGGACATCCGCGTGGCGATGATGACCACGGTCGAGGCCGACGGCTCCCTGCGCGCGCGCCCGATGTGGACGCAGTCTCCCGACGCCAACGGCGACCTCTGGTTCACGACCAAGATCGATTCGTCGAAGACCGCCGAGATCAGCCGCGACCACAAGGTCGGCCTCGCCTATTCCGAGCCCGACGACCAGAACTACGTCTCCGTCTCCGGCCGCGCCGAGATCGTGCGCGACAAGGCCGCCATCGACGAGCACTGGCGCGAGTCGATGCGTACCTGGTTCCCCAACGGCAAGGACGACCCGGAGCTGGCGCTGATCAAGGTCACGCCGGAGTACGGCGAGTACTGGGACGCCCCCTCCTCGACCATGCTGCACGCCTACGGCTACGTGAAGGCGTCGCTCACCGGCGAGCGGCCGCATCCCGGCGGCGAGGCCAAGGTCGATCTCTGAGGCCGGGATCGCCTGTTCGACGGTATCCGCCGCGCCGCGCTCACCCTCGTGCGGCGCGGCTCTTCTTGGCGCTACGCTTGAGCGCGATGGCGGCGCCGTTGATCTCGCCGCCGACGATGAAGATCACCGCGATGGTGTAGAGGAAGATCAGCGACATCATCGCGGTGGCGAGCCCGCCGTACGTCGAGGCGTAGGCGCTCGGGAACTGGGCGAGGTAGAAGCCGAAGGCGAGCCCGCCCACCGTCCACAGGACGAGCGTCACGGCCACCCCCGGCAGCACGGAGACGATGCTGCGCGTGCCGGCGGCGAGGAACTTGTGGGTGACGACGAGCGCCACCGCGATCAAGAGGCTCGTCGCCCCCAGGCGGAGCAGGCCCACGATCTGCGAGAACGGCGCCAGCGCCGGGAAGAAGCCGATCGCCGCGCGCCAGAGCAGCGGCCCGAGCACGACGGCGAGCGAGAACACCATCATCACCGCCGCGACGATCACCACGAAGACGATGGATTCGAGACGCGTCACGTACCAGGCCCGGTTCTCCCGCACGCCGTAGGCGCGGTTGAGGCCGACGCGCAGCGCCTCGATGCCGTTCGAGGAGAACCACAGGGCGAGCGCCGCGCCGATGGTGAGCAGGTCGCCGCGCCACTCGGTGAGCACCGTGCGCACCTCCGCCGCCAGCGGCTCGGCGATCTCCACGGGCAGGACGTCGAGGATGATATCGGTGGCATTGTCCGCCAGCGTGCCGAACTCGAAGGTCGAGGCGAGCGACGTGAGCAGGATCAGGAACGGGAAGAACGAGAACAGCGCCGAGAGCGCGATATGGCTCGCGATCGCCCAGCCGTCGTGCAGCAGGAAGCGGTCGTAGGCCAGGTTCAGGACGGCCAGGATCTTGCGCGCGCGCGCCAAGTCGCGATGCCTCCTCTGCGCCCGGACCGGTTCGGGTCGGCGGCTCCTCCCCTCGCAGATGGCGCAAACGCGCACGCGGCGCAAGCTGGCGTGCGACGCCGGGGCCGGATATGCCCGGTGCGATGAGCGCACGCATCCACCCGAAGCCCGCCGGAGCGGGCCCCGACCTCGCGACGCGGCTCGCGCCGCCGCTCTTCGTCCTGATCTGGGCGACGGGCTTCATCGTGGCGCGCCTCGTCGCGCCCTACGCCGACCCGCTCACATTCCTGTGGATTCGCTACGTCCTGGCGATCGCCGTGCTGGCGATCGCCGCCTGGATCGCGGGGGCGCGCTGGCCGGAGGGGCTCGCCGGCTGGCGCGACGGGCTCGTCGCCGGCGTGCTGCTGCACGGGGCCTATCTGGGTGGGATCTTCTGGGCCGTCGGGCACGGCCTGCCGGCGGGGATCGCGGCGCTGCTCGCGGGCATGCAGCCGCTGCTCACGGGGCTCCTCGTCGCCCCGCTGCTCGGGGAGGCCGTGTCGCGGCGGCGCTGGCTCGGCATCGTCGTGGGCTTCTCGGGCACGCTCCTCGTCATCCTGCCGCGGCTCGGGGAGGCCGGCGGCATTCCGCTCGTCCCGCTCGCGATCGCCTTCGGCGGCGTCGTCGCCATCACCTTCGGCACGATCTGGCAGAAGCGCACCGGGGCGGCCGTCGACCTGCGCACCAACACGGTCGTGCAGTATTGCGGCGCGCTCGCCGTCACGCTGCCGCTGGCGCTCCTCCTGGAGGACGGCCGCATCGCCTTCACGACCGAGGTGATCCTCGGCCTCTCCTGGGCCGTGCTCGGCCTGTCGATCGGGGCGATCTCGCTGCTGCTCGTGCTGATTCGCCGCGGCGCGGTGGCGGGCGTGGCCTCGCTGCTTTTCCTCGTTCCCCCCTGCTCGGCGGTGATGGCCTATCTCCTGTTCGGGGAGACGCTCGCGCCGGTGCAGATGCTGGGCATGGCCGTCGCCGCCGTGGGCGTCGCGCTGGCGAGCCGGGGCTAGGACGCGCGCGAACGCCCCGCGAGCGCACGCGAGAGATCGTCCGCGCCGTAGGGCTTGCGCACGAGCTCGAAGCCTCCGAGCCCCTCCTCGGCCAGCACGTGGCTGTAGCCGGTGGTGAGCACCACCGGGAGGCCGGGCACGCGCTCACGGATGACGCGTGCGAGCGCGAGCCCGTCCATGCCGGGCATCACGACGTCGGAGAAGACGACGTCGAAACGCCCGGGATCGGCGTCGAGCTCGGCGAGCGCCTCTTCCGCGCTCGCCGCCCAGGTGGTCTCGAAGCCCAGGTCCTGCAGCGTCTGCGTGGCGAAGCCGCCGACCTCGCGATTGTCCTCGACGACGAGGACACGCCGGCCGCCGCCGTCCGCGAGCGGACGCGGCTCGTGCGCCGACACGGCCGGCTCGAGGGCGGAGGGCGCGACGCGCGGCAGGCAGAGCGTGATCGTGGTGCCCTCGCCGACCGTGCTGCGAACCGCCACGTCGCCGCCGGACTGGTGCGCGAAGCCGAAGACCTGCGAGAGCCCGAGCCCCGTGCCGCGCCCGACCTCCTTCGTCGTGTAGAAGGGCTCGAAGATGCGAGCCAGCGCATCCGCCGGGATGCCGCAGCCGGTATCGGCGAGCCCGACGGCGATCCGCTCCTCCTCGTCCGGCGCGACGCTCAGCGTCAGCCTTCCGGCCCCGTCCATCGCGTCCTTGGCGTTGAGCGCCATGTTGACGAGCGCCGTGTCGAACTGGGCGGGGTCCGCCTCGACCCAGCAGGGCCCCTCCGCCATCTCGACGGCGATCTCGATGCTCGCGCCGAGGACGGAGCCGAGCATGTCCGCCATGGACGCGACCCGTGCGCGCACGTCGAAGGGCTCCGGCTCGAGCGTCTGCCGACGAGCAAAGGCGAGGAGCTGCCCCGTCAGCTTCGAGCCGCGGTCCACCGCCTCGGAGACCGCCTCGACGTAGCGCCGGCGCCGCTCCTCGGGCAGGTTCTCCCGGCGCAGGAAGCCGACCGACGTGCGCACGATGGTGAGCAGGTTGTTGAAGTCGTGCGCGATCCCGCCGGTGAGCTGGCCGATCGCCTCCAGCTTCTGGGACTGGCGCAGCTGCTCCTGCGCCGTCTCGAGCTCGGCCTGGCGCGCCATGTCGTCCGTCACGTCCCGGCCGACGGCGTAGACGAGATCGCCCTCCGGGGCGGCGCCCCAGGAGATCCAGCGATAGCTGCCGTCCTTGTGCCGGTAGCGGTTGATCCGCCCGGTGACGGCGATGCCCCGCCGGAGGCGGGCGCGGTCCTCGTCGTCCGCGTCCACGTCGTCGGGATGCTTGAAGCGCCGGTTGCGGCGCCCGACGATCTCCTCCGGCTCCCAGCCCAGCACGCGCGTCCAGGCCGGGTTGACGCTCACGAAGGTGCCGTCGACGTCCATCACCACGAACAGGTCCTGGCTCTGGCGCCACATGCGGTCGCGCTCCTCCGTGCGCGCCGCGACCTCCGCCTCCAGCGTCTCGGTGAGGCGGTGCAGGGCCTCCTGCGCGTTGCGCTGGGCGGTGATGTCCGTGTTGCTGCCGAACCAGCGCACGATCGCGCCGGCCTCGTCGCGGATCGGCAGGGCGCGGCTGAGGAACCAGCGATACTCTCCGCCGTCGCCGCGCAGCGGGAAGGTGTCCTCCCACGGCTCGCCGGTCTCGAAGGCGCGCGACAGCTTGGCGACGACGCGCTCGACGTGGTCCGGATGGTGGACGGCGCGCCAGCCGTTCCCCCGCATCTCCTCGAGCGTGGTGCCGGTGTAGTCGAACCAGCGCTTGTTGAACCAGGTGATCCATCCGCGCGCGTCGGCCGTCCAGACGAACTGGCTGACGTTGTCGGCGAGCTCGCGCAGCCGCGCCTCGCTCTCGCGCAGCTCCGCCTCGGCGCGGGCGCGCTCCACCGCCTCCCAGGTGCGCTCGCCGACGTCGCGCACGAGCGCGAGATCGGCATCGGACCAGCGCCGCGGCGTGACCGAGTGGACGAAGAGCAGGGCCGCGAGCCGCCCGCCCTTGATCAGAGGCAGCGACACGTGCGCCTTCACCCCGACCGCCAGGTAGGCGTCGCGCGTCCCCGGCCCGTCGGTGAGCGGATCGTCGGAGGTGTCGGCGACGGCCACGGTGCGCCCCTCGCGCAGGACCGTCTCCAAGCCCGGCCCGTAGCTCGCGACCCGGTGGCGCCCGACGATGGAGGCGATCCCCTCGGCGCTCCAGTCGGCGTGGATGATCGCCGCGAGGCCGTCGGGCTCCATCTCCGCGTAGCCGACACGGTCCGCGTCGAGCCGGAGCGCGAGCATCTGCGCGGCGGCCGCCATGATGTCGCGGGGGTCCTGGATCTCCCGCAGCCGCGCCTCCAGCGCGCCGCGAAAGGCGGCCCGGCGTTCGGCCGCGACCTTCTCGGTGATCTCGACGCAGGCGCAGTAGACGCCCTCGACCCGGCCGGCCGTCTCGTCCCGCAGCGGTGCATAGAAGAACGAGAAGAACGTCGTCTCCGGGTAGCCCTTGCGCAGCATGACGAGCTCGAGCGCGTCCATCGAGGTCGGCTCGCCCGCATACCCGCGCTCCATGATCGGGCCGACGCTCTCCACGAGCTCAGCCCAGGTCTCATAGAACGGCCGCCCGAGCGCCCTCGGATGCTTGGCGCCGAGGATCTCGGCATAGGCGTCGTTGTAGAGCGTCGTGCGCTCCGGACCCCAGACCACTAACCTGGCCTGGTTCGCCGCGAGGGCGCCGCCGACGATCGTCTTGAGCGGCTGGGGCCAGCGCTCGGGTGGGCCCAGCGGCGTTGCCGACCCGTCGTGCGCA
>JBNPEA010000053.1:0-14707 GCA_051117315.1 Salinarimonas sp.
AGCTGCCCAGGGCTCCGGTCACGGGCGGGCCGATCTGGGGCACGGTGAAGGGGAGCGTGCCGTCGTCCGCCGCCCAGGGGGGGGGGGCGACGGGCGCGGCCGCCTCGAGCGCCACGCCGGGGCGTGCCGTCGCGTCCGTGCCGCCGGCCGGCGCGAGGCCGACGACGAGCCCGCCCACCAGGGCGTAGACGGCGAGCGCGCCGAGCGCCGGGGCGAGCGCGTGACGCCGAGCCGGCAGGGTGGCGGGCGCAGCGCTCGCGCCGGCGCGCGCCGGCAGCATCCGCCGCAGCGTCGCGTCCCGGTCGAGCAGGTGATGCTTGAGCGCGCCGGCCACGTGCAGCGCGAGCGCCGCCATCAGGAGCTTGGTGAAAACGGCGTGGATCCCGCCGGCCACCGCCGCGACTGCCGGCGATTGCGGCACGAAGGGCAGGGTCTGGCCGAGCGGCCACCAGATCGGCGCGAAGCCCGCCGCGGCCGCGTGCTGGACCCAGCCCGACAGCGGCACGGCGACGAGGGAGACGTAGAGCAGACAGTGCACGCCCTCGGCCAGCGCCGTCTCCAGCCGCCGCTCGGGATGCAGCGGGGCGGGGCGCGGCTGCGAGAGCATCCAGCCGATTCGCGCGAGGGCGAGGAAGAAGACGCCGACGCCGAGCGTCTTGTGGATCGAGAACAGCCGCGCCTTCGTCGCGAGCGCGTCGGACGTGTCGTAGGGCCACTCGACGGCGACGAGGCCGAGCGGGATCATCGTCAGGATCAGGAGCGCGACCGCCCAGTGCAGCGCCTTCGAGACCGCGCCGTAGCTGGAGACGGTGTTGTGGGCCTGCATGGTGGGCTCCCCTGTCGAACGGCTGCGTCCCCGCGGGCGGACGCCCGCGGGGATCGGGTGGCGCCTCACTCGGCCTGCATCGCCTCGATGGAGATCTGCACCTCGACCTCGTCGCTGACGAAGGGCGCGAACATGCCCAGCTCGTAGTCGCTGCGCAGCAGCGTCGTCGTGGCGTCGAAGCCCGCCCAGGGCTTGTTCTCCATCGGGTGCGTGCCCGCGGCGTTGAGCGTGGCGTCGAGGACGACGGACCGGGTGATGCCGTTCAGCGTCAGGTCGCCGGTGATCAGCGCCGTGTCCTCGCCCGTCACCTCGATGCCGGTGGAGACGAAGCTCACCATCTCGTCCTCGCCGGCGCCGAAGAAGTCCGCCGACATGAAGTGCTCGAAGCGCTGCTCCCAGCCGGTGAACATGGAGCGCACGGGGAAGGAGACCTCCACCGAGGAGGCGGCCGGGTCGTCCTGCACGAACTCGATCGTGCCCTCGAAGCCCGAGAACATGCCCCAGGTGGTCGAGTAGCCGAGGTGGTCGTAGGAGAACAGAATCTGGCTGTGGCTCGCATCGAGCACGTAGGTCTCGGCCTGGGCGGCCGGGGCGACGGCGATGGCAGCCGCGAGGGCGGCGCCGGCGAGGAGGGTGCGACGAAGCATGGGTAGTCTCCAGTAGACGATGGGGGCGGAATGCCGGGAGGGGTGTCGCGGCAGAAACTAGGGGAGTGTGCGTATGCGCGAAAGGTGCGATCGGATGCTCGGCGGCAACGTTTTTCTTGCGTTCACGCAAGAACACAAGAGGGTGATCGCGCCATTGCGAGCGGGCGTCCGAGGAGATATCTTGTTTCGGCGCCGGAGATATCCACCATGCCCCTCTTCATTCGGGACGCGGACGTCGCCGAGATGGCGAACGAGCTCACGCGGCTGACCAACGCCAGGAGCAAGACCGAGGCCGTGCGCATCGCGCTCCGGCACGAGCTCGCGCGCGCCCGGGCGGAAGTTCCGCTGCGGGATCGCATCGCGATGATCCAGGAGCGGGCCGCGAAGCTCGGCGCCCCGGATCCGGCCTTCGACATGAAGGCGTTCACGGACGAGATGTGGGGCGACGACTGATGTTCGTCGACGCCTCGGCTCTGGTCGCGATCATTGCGCGAGAGACCGGCTGGGAGCAGATAGCGGAGCGCATGGCGAGCCATACCGGTGTCCTTCACGTGTCGCCGCTCGTGCGCTTCGAGGCGACGCTCGCCGTCGCACGGGTCCTCCGAGCCGATGCGTCGCCGATGTCGAAGCACATAGCGGCATCGCAGTCTCTGGTAGACGCACTGATCGCGGACATCGGTGCGCACGACGTGACGATATCCGACGAGGTCGGCAGGTTGGCGCTCGACGCCGCGGGCCTCTACGGCAAGGCCGTCGGGCATGCCGCGCAGCTGAATTTCGGCGACTGCTTCGCCTACGCATGCGCGAAGACGCTCGATACCGGCCTGATCTACAAGGGGGACGATTTCTCGCTCACGGACCTCGCATAGGCACGCTCCCGTCACGGCTCCCCATGAACGCAGAAGGGCCCGCCGAAGCGGGCCCTCCCATGCGCGTCCGAGGGCGCGCCGATCACATCTGGCCGATGGACCAGAAGAAGGTCTCGCCCGACGAGTCGTCCACACCGTCGTTGTCCGTCACCACGAAGCCGGTGCCCGCCGCGTCGATGGCGAAGCCCTCGACCTTGTCGACGACGTAGCCGTTCCACTGCGCGAGATCGGGGATGAAATCGCGCACGAGCTCCTTCTCCACCATCGGCAGCTCGCCGCCGAGCGGAGCGGGGGTCATCTGCGCGAGCGGCACGCGGTAGAGGCGCTTCACCACGGCGTTGGCGCCGATCTGGTTGTCGCGCTCGACGATGTAGACGAAGTCGCCATGCGCCGTGATCTCGGACAGCCCCATCCAGGCGCCCTCGCCGGGAGTCTCGAGCGGGTAGCGCACCGCGCCCCACTCCTTGCTCTCGGTGTCGTAGGAGACGAGCTTCACGGTCCCGGCCGGGTCGTCGCCCCACTCGCGCTGGATCGCGATCCAGAGCGTCGAGCCGACCATGGTGACGCCCTCCGAGCCGAAGCGGCGCTCGACCGCGGCGAGTTCGGCCGGGAAGGGCACCTCCTCGCGGATGCGGCCGCGCGCGTCGACGCGGTAGAGCGCGTGCGGGACGAGCCGGTCGGTACGGCCCTCGGAGGCGAGCCAGAAGCCGCCCTCGATGGCCACGATGCCCTCGAGGTCGAGCTTCTGCGCGGGCATGCCGTCGCGGGTGATGCGCAGCGCCGACGTGATCTGCGCCGGCGTCTGTGTCGCGTCGATCGTGAAAATGGTCGGCTGCGAGCGGTAGACGCTGTCGTTGACCGCATAGAGGCGGCCGGGCTCGGTGAGGTCGGCGGCGAGGCCCGAGAGCGCGCCGAAGCCGATCGGGCGGCCCTCGTCGTCCATCGTCGAGCGGATCGTCGGATAGGACGGCGCGTCGTCGCCGAGCTGGAAGATCATCACGTGCGAACGCGCCAGGCCGTCCTCGCCGAGATCGAGCTCGTTCGCCGTCGCGAACAGGCCGCGCGCGGGGATGGCGACGACGCCTTCGGGCGAGATGCCCGAGGGGAGAAGCTGCACGAGCTCGGGCTCCGCGCCGGTGTCGCGGTAGACGCCGACGATGGAGGAGCGCTCGGCCAGCAGGAAGATGTAGGTCTCGTCCCCGAAGGTCGCGACCTCCATGCCCTCGGGCTCGACGCCCTTGTTGCCGGAGCGGCCCTCCGGATAGTGGCCGATCATCGCCACCTCGTACTCGAAGGACAGGCCCGATTCGTAGAGGACCTCGCCCTCCTTCGAGAAGATGGTGAAGCCGCGCGAGCCGCCCTTCCAGTCGCCCTCGTTGGCGATGACGATCCGGTCGTCGCCGAGCCACTTCACGGCGTCGGGCTCGCGCGGAACGGCGGTGAGCGTGTCGTCGAAGGTCAGCGCACCCTCCTCGGCGGTGTCGACGTTCTCGAGATCGACGGCGCCGGCGGAGAAGTGCGAGACCACCGAACCGTCCGAGGCGAGGACGACGATGTAGTTGTTCTCCTGGAGCGTGACGACGATCTCGCCGGCCGCGTTGATGTCGACGAACTCGGGCTCGGGGTCCTCCGGCGCAACGTCCGCGAGGCCGGTGACGTCGGCCATGATCATGCCGTCGCAATCGGGCTGGCCGTCGACGAGCGGGATGATCGTCACGTAGCCGGCGGGCAGCTGCGGGAGGCCGCCGTCGCCGAGGTCCTCGTCGCGCTCGTTCTCGATGGCGATCGCGAGGAAGGAGCCGTCCGGCGCGACCGCGGTCGCGTCGGGCTGGCCGCCGAGATCGCACGAGCGGGTCAGCTCCTGCGTGGCGACGTCCAGGAGCGCGAGGTGGCCCGACGGCGCGACGAAGCTCTCCGAGGTGTTCACCGCGACGAAGGCGGTGTTCCCGAGCGTCGCGACCGAGGTCGGCTCGCCGTCGGTGGCGAACGAGCCGAGCGCCTGCGGGTTCGCCGGGTCGGTGATGTCGATGAGGCCGACGGCGCCGAGCGGGCTGTCGGAATAGACGAGCGTCATGCCGTCGCCGGTCGCCGCGATGATCTCGGCGGAGGTCTCGGTCAGCGGATCGGCGTCGGCCGGGAGGTTCTCCGGCGTCGGGAAGGACGCGACCCGATCGAAGGTCTGGGCTGCGGCCGGGATCGCCGTCGAGGCGAGAAGGGCGGCGGCGAGAGCGCCGCCGAGGGTGCGGATCCGCGTGTCGGGCATGTCGTGTCTCCCCCTGTCCGTGACGTCGCCGAATTTCCGGCCCGTCGGTCGTAGGGTTCCCATACGACGCTCCGATGACAGAGGCGCCCGTCGGGCGGGCTTCACCTGCACGCCGTGCCGGGCCAAGATGCGCGCGACCGCAACAGGACGAGCCCATGCGCCGCATCACCCCAGACACGATCCGCCCGCCCTTCGCCAACTACGCCCACGCGGTGGAGGTGCCGCCGGGGGCGCGGCTCCTGTTCGCCTCGGGCCAGCTCGGCATCACCCGCAACGACGAGATCCCCGAGGACGCCGGCGCGCAGGCGGACCTGTGCTTTGCCAACATCGCCGCGGTGCTGGAGGCGGCCGGCATGTCGCCGGCCGACGTGGTGCGCATCGACGCCTTCGTCTCGGACCGCGCCCATCTCGCCCCCTACATGGCGGCCCGCGACCGCTTCGTCACCACGCCCGCCCCCGCCTCGACACTGATGATCGTCGCGGGCTTCGCCCGGGAGGCGTTCAAGGTGGAGATCGAGGTGATCGCGGCGAAGGTCGACGCGACGCCCGACGGGGAGGCCGCCTGATGCCGCTCCTCGACTGGCACGCCCTGTCCACCGCCGATTTCGCCGAGCGCGACATGTCCCGCGCCATCGCGGTCCTCCCCGTCGCGGCGATCGAGCAGCACGGGCCGCACCTGCCGGTGGGCGTCGATTCGCTCATCGCCGAGGGCTACCTCGCCCGCGTGCGCCCGCTCGTGCCGGACGAGCTCGACGTCCTGCTGCTGCCGACGCAGACGATCGGCAAGTCGAACGAGCACCTCGCCTTCCCCGGCACGCTCACGCTCTCGGCCGAGACGACCATCGCCGCCTGGCGCGAGATCGGCGAGAGCGTCTTCCGCGCCGGCTGCCGCAAGCTCGTCTTCGTCAACTCTCATGGCGGCAACATCCCCGTCATCGACATCGTGGCGCGGGAGCTGCGGGTGCGGCTCGGGATGCTGTGCGTGACCAGCGCCTGGCACCGGCTCGGCTATCCGGAGGGGCTGTTCTCGACCCACGAGCTGCGCCACGGCATCCACGGCGGCGAGATCGAGACCGCGCTGATGCTCGCCTTCCGCCCCGACCTCGTGCGCATGGAGAAGGCGCGGGACTTCGAGCCGATCACGGTCGGCATGGCGCGCGAGCACGCGCATCTGTCGGCGATCCAGCCCGCGGGCTTCGGCTGGATGGCGCAGGACATCCACGAAGCCGGCGTCGCCGGCAACGCCGCCGCCGCCACGCCGGAGACGGGCGCGGCGGCTGCGGACTTCGGTGCGCGGGCGTTCGTCGCGCTGCTGCGGGACGTGGACCGATTCACGCTGCCGGGCTGATCGGCGGTTCGGCGGGAGCCCCCGGTCTCCCGCCGCGGCGGCGCACACCTTCACCTTTGCTTCACCATGCGCCCCCCAGCGACGCCCCGTCGCATGGATCTTTTCCCAGCGCTTCCGATATTTCAGAAAATCCTGAAACTTCGGAAAGGCCGCGATCCCCCGCCATGAACCTCCCCCCGCTGGTCCAGACCTTCGTGCTGCATTTCGGCGAGATGGGCGGCCGCTGGGGCGTCAACCGCACCGTCGGCCAGATCTACGCCCTGCTCTTCGTCGCCCCGCAGCCGCTCAACGCCGACGACATCGTCGAGGCGCTCGGCGTCTCGCGCTCGAACGTGTCGATGGGGCTCAAGGAGCTGCAGGCCTGGAACCTGGTGCGGCTGCAGCACAAGCCGGGCGACCGGCGCGACTATTATTCCTCTCCCGAGGACATCTGGCAGATCGTGCGCACGCTCGTCGAGGAGCGCAAGAAGCGCGAGATCGACCCCACGCTCTCCATGCTGCGCGAGGCGCTGATGGAGCGCCCCGAGAGCGAGTACGAGCGCCAGGCCCAGGAACGCATGCGCGCCATGCACGACCTCATGGACATGATGTCGGATTGGTACGACGACGTGCGCCGCATCGAGACCGAGCGGCTCGTGCAGCTGATGAAGCTCGGCTCGCGCATCACGCGCGTGCTGGAAGCCGCCGACCGGTTCAGCTTCATGGCGCCGCGCAAGAAGAAACCGACGCCTGCGACCGACGACGACCACGCCTCCTCCGACCGCCAGGAACAGCGCCCCGGAGGCGACCGCGACGAACCGTGACGACGCCGCATCCCCCACGGGACGCCGTCACCCACTCCCCCGATCCGGGCCGTGACACGCCATGATGGACGCCTTTCTCCTCTCGCGCATCCAGTTCGGCGCGAACATCACCTTCCACATCCTGTTCCCGACGATCACGATCGCGCTCGGGTGGGTGCTGCTCTACTTCAAGCTGCGCTTCAACGCCTCGCGCGACGAGCGCTGGATGGACGCGTACCGCTTCTTTGTGAAGGTGTTCGCGCTCTCCTTCGCGCTCGGCGTCGTCTCGGGCATCACCATGTCGTTCCAGTTCGGCACCAACTGGCCGGGCTTCATGGAGCGCGTCGGCAACGTCGCCGGCCCGCTGCTCGCCTACGAGGTGCTGACCGCCTTCTTCCTGGAGGCGACCTTCCTCGGCATCATGCTGTTCGGCTTCCGCAAGGTGCCGAACTGGCTGCACACGACGGCCACCGTGCTCGTCGCCTTCGGCACCACGCTGTCGGCCTTCTGGATCCTGGTCCTGAACTCGTGGATGCACACGCCCGCGGGCTACGAGGTGATCGACGGCGTCGTGCACGCCACCGACTGGTGGGCGATCGTGTTCAACCCGTCGATGCCCTACCGGCTCGTCCACATGCTGCTCGCCTCGGGCCTGACCGCGGCCTTCCTGGTCGCGGGCCTCTCGGCCTTTCGCTGGATGCGCGGCGACCGCTCCGGCGGCGTCGTCGCCGGGCTGCGCACGGGCGTGTTCCTCGCCGCGGCGCTGATCCCGCTCCAGATCCTCGCCGGCGACATGCACGGGCTCAACACGCTCGAGCACCAGCCCGCCAAGGTGGCGGCCATGGAGGGCAACTGGGAGACCCGGAGCAACGTCCCCCTCGTCCTCTTCGCCCTGCCCGACGAGGACGCGCGCGCGAACCGTTTCGAGATCGCCATTCCCAACGGTGCGAGCCTGATCCTGAAGCACTCCCCCGACGGCGTTGTGCCGGGCCTGAACGATTTCGTCGCGCAGGACGGCACGATCGAGCACCCGCCGGTGGCGCCGGTGTTCTGGGGCTTCCGGATCATGGTCGGCGTCGGCCTGCTGATGCTCGCCGTCTCCTGGGCCGGGACGTGGCGCCTGTGGAAGCGCGGCGAGCCGGGCACGGTCCTCGGCTGGGCGCTCGTCGCGATGACGTTCTCGGGCTGGGTCGCGACGATCGCGGGCTGGTACGTCACCGAGATCGGCCGCCAGCCCTGGCTCGTGACCGGCGTCCTCTCCACCGCCGACGCGGTCACGAAGACGGCCGGGGCCGGCATGGTCTGGACCTCGCTCGCGATGTACCTCGCGCTCTACGTCGTCCTGCTCGCGGCCTATGTCGGGACGCTGTTCCACCTCGCGGGCAAGGCCGCGGATGCGGCTGGCGGCCGGACCCTGCCGCAGGACCCGATCGCCAAGGGCGGCGAGCGCCTCGCCGCGTCTCCCTCCCTGTAGGGGAGGGGACGGCTCGCGCGAGCGAGCCAGGGGTGGGGTCCGAGGCCAACGGTTGCGGGTCTCGGCTTCGGCTTCGCCGAACACGCCCGACGGCGTGCCCCATCCGTCACCGGCTACGCCGGCGCCACCTTCCCCTACAGGGAAGGAGCGGATGCCGGCGGCGACTAGATCATTGCTCCAAGGACCTCGATCGATGGACCTCGTCACCCATGTCACCGACGGCCAATCCTGGCTTCCCGTCGCCTTCGCGGGCCTGCTCGGGCTCTCGATCCTGCTCTACGTCATCCTCGACGGCTACGATCTCGGCGTGGGCATCCTCACCGGCGCCGTCGGCGCGGGCGAGGACCGCGGCCACAAGGATCGCATGATCGCCTCGATCGGGCCGTTCTGGGACGCCAACGAGACCTGGCTCGTGCTGGCGGTGGGCCTGCTGCTCGTGGCCTTCCCCTTCGCCCAGGGCGTCGTGCTCGGCGCGCTGTACCTGCCGGTGGCGGCGATGCTCGCCGGGCTGATCCTACGCGGCGTCGCCTTCGACTTCCGCGCCAAGGCTCAGGACGGGCACCGGGTCTGGTGGGACCGCGCGTTCTTCGGCGGCTCGGCTCTAGCCGCGCTCTCGCAGGGCTACATGCTCGGCCTCTACATCGTCGGCTTCGAGCGCACGGCGGCCAACGTCGCCTTCTCGCTCGTCACCGCCGTGTCGCTGGTGGCGGGCTACGCCTTCATCGGCGCCTCGTGGCTGATCCTCAAGGCGGAAGGCGATCTGCAGCGGCGCGCCGTGCGCTGGGCGCGGGGCACGCTCTGGCTCGTGGCGCTCGGCTTCGTCGCGGTCTCGGTCGTGACGCCGCTGATGAGCGAGCGCATCTTCGCCAAGTGGTTCGAGCTGCCCTACGTCGTGCTGCTCGCCCCGCTCCCCGCCACGGCGGCGGCGCTGTTCGTCGTCCTGCACATCGCGCTGAAGGCGCTGCCGACGCGCACGGACCGCTTCGCCTGGGTGCCCTTCGCCGGGGCGATCGCGCTGTTCGCGCTGGGATTCTACGGGCTCGCCTACTCGTTCTTCCCCTATGTCGTCCCGGAGCGGATGACGATCTGGGAGGCGGCGGCCTCCGACGCCTCCCTGATGATCATGTTCGTCGGCGCCTGCCTCGTCCTGCCGATGATCCTCGGCTATACGGCCTTGTCCTACTGGATCTTCAGGGGCAAGGCGGGCGCGTTGCGCTACGATTGAGCGGTCGCGGGACCTGGAAGACGTCGCGGTCGATCTTCCGGGGTCGCGCCGACGGCGCTGTCGGGCATCCCCTCGCGATCGAGGGACGACGTGGGGAGGCTCCGCGGTCAATGACGGCCGGCCCTAGAAGTACGACCGCACCAGCCCCCCCACCAGGATGTTCCACCCGTCGATCAGCACGAAGAACAGGATCTTGAACGGCAGCGAGATCACGGTCGGCGGCATCATCATCATGCCCATCGACATCACGATGGTCGCCACCATGATGTCGATGACGAGGAACGGCAGGGCGATGATGAAGCCGATCTCGAAGCCACGACGCAGCTCGGAGATCATGAAGGCGGGGATGAGCGTGCGCAGGTCGATCTCGTCGTCGGGAACCGGCGCGGCGGCGGAGGATGCGCCGCCCTCCTGCGCCACCGCCTCCGAGACGAAGCTCGCGCTGGCGAGCTCCTGGAACATCGCGAGATCCTCGTCGCGCACGTGGGTGAGCATGAACGCGCGGAACGGCTGCACCGTGCGCGCGAAGGCCTCCTCCTCGGTGATCTCCTCGGCGATCAGCGGCTCGATGCCCTCGGCCCAGGCGCGGTCGAAGGTCGGGGCCATGACGTAGAAGGTCATGAACAGGGCGAGCGAGATCAGCACGAGGTTCGCCGGCGTCGACTGCAGGCCCATGCCCGCCCGCAGGAACGAGAGGGCGACGACGAAGCGCACGAAGCTCGTCACCATGATCATGAGCCCCGGCGCGATCGACAAGACCGTGAGCAGCGCCACGAGCTGGACGATGCGCCCGGAGGTGGACCCCTCGCCCTCCGGCAGCAGGCTCGACAGGTCGAATCCCTGCGCCATGGCGGGCACGCTGAGGAGGACGAGGCCCGCGAGCGCGAGCGGGACGGCGAGGACGGCGGCGGAGATGCGGCTCATTGCACGACGAGGCTCTCGATGACGAACTCGCGCACGCGCCCCTCGGACCGGGTCCGCGCCCGCTCGGTGAGATCCTCGCGCAGGTGCGCGAGCCCGGTGGCGCCTTCGAGCCGCGCCAGCGGCAGGGTGCGCAGGTAGGCGAGCGTGTCGCCGGAGACGCGGGCGGCGAGCGTCTGCGCCTCCTCGGGCGCGACGCCGTCGAGGAGGAGCGCGCCGTCGATGCGGACCCAGACCTCCGCGGGATCGGCGAGGTTGGCCACCACCGGGTCGAGCCGCACGAGCGACACGTCCGCGTCGCGGACGGCCGGCGCGGCATCGCCGCCCGCCGTCGCCGCCGCCGGGAGGGGCGCGGGATCGCCGAGCGTCAGGCCGAGCCCGGCGCCGGTCCCCACGGCGACGAGGGTGAGCAGGACCAGCGCGGCGGCGAAGGTGGCGCCGGAGCCGCGGGCTTCCTCGCGCGACGCGCCGCGCCCGCTGCCGCTCCGCAGCGACCCGGCGAGCGCCCGGCTGGCGCCCGCGGGCTCCGGCAGGGCCCCCGCGGGGACGGGACGGACGGCTCTCGTCGGCTCGCGTGCAACGTCTCGGCCTGCCATGTCTCGGTCTCCCCTCAGAACGGTGACACGCGGTCGTAGAGCTGCTGGCCCCAGCCGGGCTGCTGCACCTCGGTGGCGCGCCCGGCGCCGCCGTAGGAGATGCGCGCCTCGGCGATCTGGTCGTAGCGGATGGTGTTGCGCGGGGAGATGTCGCGGGGTCGGGCGATGCCGGCGATCGAGATCACCCGCACCTCGTAGTTCACGCGCACCTCCTGCGAGCCGGAGATCAGCAGGTTGCCATTGGGCAGCACCTGGGTGACCACCGCGGCGACGGAGACGACGACGCGCTCCGCGCGTCCCACCGAGCCGCGCCCGCGGGTGCGGGTGTTGGCGGAGAGATCCGCGCCGAAGTCGCCGTTCGTGCCGACGCCGTCGACGCCGAAGCCGAAGCCCAGCCCGAAGCCCGCCCCGGAATCCCGCGAGCGGCTCGACTCGTTGTCGAGGGAGGCCTCGTCGTCGATGGCGATGCGCACGGTGACGACGTCGCCCGCGCGCATGGCGCGGCTGTCGGCGAAGAGGTTCTCGCGCCGCTCGCTCCAGAGCGAGTGATAGGCCCGGGGCGCCTCGGCGGGCGAGGTCGAGACCGGCAGCGCCACGTGGGCCGCGGTCAGCCCGGCGCCGACGGGGGTGAGGCCCGGGGCCTGGTTGATGTCGCCGAGCGTCGACGAGCAGGCGGTCAGCGCGGTGAGCCCGAGGAGGGCGAAGGTACGCGTCAGGGCTGTGCGCGTCATAGGGACTGCTCCTGGTCTGCGGCGTCGGTGCGGGCGGTCTCGGCCGCGGTGCGGGCGAGCTGGGCGGCGCGGCCCGGCTCCATCTCGTTGAGGATCGCGCTCGCCTGCCGGGGCGCGAGCTTGGCGAGGACGGCCGACGCCATCTCGGGCTCCAGGGCGGCGAGCTGCGCGGCGGCCGCGTCGGGGCGCATGCGGGCGTAGATCGCGACGATGCCCTCCTCGGCCTGGCGCAGATGCTCCTCACGCCGCGCCAGCGCGGCCTCGACCTCGGCGCGCAGCGCCTCGAGCTCGGCGAGCCTGGTCTCGATGCGCGTCTCGATCTCGAGCAGCGCCTGCGCCTGCCAGCGCGCCCGCGCCTCCTGGGCCGCGTCGCGGATCGCCTCGCAATAGAGCGCGACGTCGGCGGGGGGCGTCTCTGGCGAGGCATTGGGCGCATGATCGGGTGCGTCGTCGCGCGCGGCCTCCTGCGCGGCGCCGGGCGCGGCGAGAAGAGCCGCGCCGAGCGCGAGCGCCGCTGCGAGCGGGAGCCTCCGTCTGGGCTGGCGCATGGGGACCTCGTCGGCGTTTCGCTGGAACGAGGTCTAGGGGGGCGAGCTTGCACCAGGCTTGCGCCGCCGCCCCCTTCCCCGCGGGCGGAACGAGAGGTAGACAGGAGGCCATGAGCGAGACCACGACCGATACCGCGCCCTCCCTCCTCGACCTCGTGCGCCCGGTCTCCGCCGGCGCCCACGTCACCGCCTGCGCCTTCCTGGGCGATGTCGCGGCCTTCGCGCTCGGCGACGGCGGCGTGCTGCTGTGGAAGGGCGGCGAGAGCCACCGGCTCGAGGCGCATCCGGACGGGTCGGTGCTGTCGGCCGCCTGCGACGGCGTTCGGCTCGTCACCGGCGGCGACGACGGGCGCGTCGCCGTGACCGGCGCCGACGGCTCGACGCGCACCTTCGCCGAGGCCGGCGCCTTCACCTGGATCGACGCCCTGGCGCTGCATGGGGACGGCGGCATCGCCTGGTCGGCGGGCAAGACGGTCACCGCCCGGGACGCGAAGGGCCGCGAGAAGCGGCTCGATACGCCGTCGACCGTGCGCGGCCTCGCCTTCGCGCCCAAGGGCTACCGCCTGGCCGTGGCGCATGTCGACGGCGCGACGCTGTGGTTCCCCAATCTCGAGACGACGCCCGAGCGGCTGGAGTGGAAGGGCGCGCATCTCGACGTCGTCTGGTCCCCGGACGGGCGCTTCGTCGTGAGCTCGATGCAGGAGAATTCCCTGCACGGCTGGCGCCTGCAGCCGGACAAGGGCCACATGCGGATGTCGGGCTATCCCGGCAAGTCGCGCTCGCTGTCGTGGACGCACGACGGCAAATGGCTCGCCACCTCGGGCGCCGACGCGGTGATCCTGTGGCCGTTCGACTCCAAGGAGGGGCCCACCGGCAAGCAGCCGCGCGAATGCGGCGTGCGCCCGGCGCAGGTCTCGCGCGTCGCCTGCCACCCGCGCGCGCCGGTGGTCGCCGCCGGCTTCCAGGACGGTGCCGTCCTCCTGATCCGGCTGTCCGACGCCTCCGAGCTGCTGGTGCGGCCGGCCGTGAAGGGCTCCGGCATCACGGCGCTGGCCTGGGACGCCAAGGGCGCGACCCTCGCCTTCGGCGGTGCCGACGGCGCCGGCGGCGTCCTCGTGCTGCCCTGAGGCCGGGATGACGGGCGTGCTCCAGGCCTTCGCCCGACGCTTCGGCCGCGCCCGTCCCGAGCGCGCGGCGCTCGACCGTGTCGCGGCGCTCTCCCGGGGCGTGCTCGCCCTGCCGGACGACGCCGCGCTCGCGGTCAACGAGATCGTCTGCGCCGATCCCGCCTGCCCCGGCACCGAGACGGTGATCCTGATCATGATCCCCGGCGAACGCACCCGCGCGCTCAAGGTCGCGGCGCCCGCGGACGCCGTGACCGCCGCGGACCTGCGCGCCGCCGTCGACGCGGCCGCCGCCGGCGAAGGGACGGGCTGATGCCGCTCTCGCGCATCGTCGCCATGGGGATGGGGCTCGTCGGCGCGCTCGCCGCGTCCCAGGGTCCGGAATTCGCCCAGCAATACGAGCAGCGCCTCGGCGGCGCCCTCGACGAGCTCGAGACCGTGGTCGCCCGCTTCGACGACAGCGCCCGCGAGGCCGGGCTCGACCGGGAGGGCGCGGTCGAGCGGCTCGAGGCGAACCCGGACGGGCTCGTGCGCCGCCAGGGCGAGGGCGCGCGTGCCGCCGCGCTGAGGCTCGAGGCGCTGCGCGCCCACGCCGCGCGGCTCGCCGCGCACGACGGGCTCGGCCAGGTGCTGCTGCTCGTCCGCGACGCCGATCCGCAGATCGCCCGGGCGGCCTATCGCGCCTACGAGCCCGCCGTGCCGGTGACGAGCGAGGGGGCGCTCGCGGCGGGGCTCGGCTTCGTCGCGCTCTGGCTCATCACGTTCGGCGCCGGCAAGGGCGCCAAGCACGGCGGCCGCAAGAGCCTCGCCGCCGCCCGCGCCCGGCTCGGCGCCCGCCGGACCGAGACGGCGACGCCCGTCGCATCGCCGGATGTCCAGCGCCGCAGCCCGGGCGCGCCTCGCGGCCCGGAGCCCGGGCCCGAGCAACCGCAAGATGGGCAAGCGCTCGGCGAAAACCCGTACGACCTCCGAAGGGATTGATTACAGCTGCTCCAAACTGTAACCCAGCAGGCGGCATGACGCATTGTCGCCGGTGGAGGCTTCGGCTAGTTACCCCTGCGAGCGTATGTCTTTTTTGCGGCGCGATGCCGCAGGCGTGGAGGAGCCGAGCCCATGGCGTCAGCCGAGAGCGCACGAGCCGAAGCCAAGCGGCCGCTATCGCCGCACCTGCAGATCTATCGCTGGACCTGGACGATGGCGATGTCCATCTTCCACCGGGCGACCGCGATCGTACTCTACGTCGGCACGGTCTTCCTCGCCTTCTGGCTGGTGGCGCTGGCGGCCGGGCCGCAGGCCTACGAGTCCGCCGCCTGGATCTTCGGCTCCTGGCCCGGCTAACTGGTCCTGTTCGCC
>JBNPEA010000083.1:0-14434 GCA_051117315.1 Salinarimonas sp.
TTCCTGACGCCGCGCAACATCTTCAACCTGACGATCCAGACCGTCTCCGTCGCCATCATGGCCACGGGCATGGTCTTCATCATCGTCACCCGCCACATCGACCTCTCGGTCGGCTCGCTGCTCGCGACCTGCTCCGCGGTGATGGCGATGGCGCAGACGGCGATCCTGCCGGACCTGCTCGGGGTGGGGCTCGACAGCCCGATCGTCGCGGTGCTCGCGATCGCCATCGGGCTCGTCACCGGCACGGCCATCGGCGCCTTCCAGGGCTGGCTCGTCGGCTACCTGCTGATCCCCGCCTTCATCGTCACGCTGGGCGGGCTGCTGGTGTGGCGCAACGTCGCCTGGTACATGACGAACGGCCAGACCATCGGGCCGCTCAACGAGGTCTTCCTGCTGTTCGGCGGCATCAACGGCACGCTCGGCGAGACGCTGTCCTGGGCCTTCGCCTTCGTCGCCACGGTGGGCGCGCTGTGGGCGCTGGTGGCGTCCCGGCGCAACAAGATCGCCCACGAGATGCCGGTGAAGCCGATCTGGGCCGAGGGCGCCATCGCGGGGCTCGTCGCAATCGCGATCTTCGGCTTCGTGGCGCTGCTCGTCGCCTACCAGATCCCCTCGGGGCGGCTCAGGCGCATGTTCGAGGCCCGCGGCGAGGTGCTGCCGGAGGGCTTCGCGCAGGGCTACGGCATCCCGATCTCCGTCCTCGTCCTCATCGTGGTGGCCGTGATCCTGACGACGGTGACCCGCAAGACCCGCTTCGGGCGCTACGTCTTCGCCACCGGCGGCAATCCGGACGCCGCCGAGCTGTCGGGCATCAACACGCGCATGCTCACGGTGAAGGTGTTCGCGCTGATGGGCTTCCTGTGCGCGCTCTCGGCGGTGATCGCCTCGGCGCGCCTGACGAACCACACCAACGACATCGGCACGCTCGACGAGCTGCGGGTGATCGCGGCGGCCGTGATCGGCGGAACGGCGCTCTCGGGCGGCGTCGGCACGATCTACGGCGCCATCCTCGGCGCCCTGATCATGCAGTCGCTCCAGTCCGGCATGGCGATGGTGGGCGTCGACGCGCCCTTCCAGAACATCGTCGTGGGCATGGTGCTCGTGGTCGCCGTCCTCGTCGACATCATCTACCGCAGGCGCACGGGAGGGAAGGGATGAGCGGGACACGCGGCACGCCGCTCGTCGAGATGCGCGACATCTCGCTCGCCTTCGGCGGCATCCAGGCGGTCGACCACGTGACGGTCGACCTCTACCCCGGCGAGGTCGTCGGGCTGCTCGGCCACAACGGCGCCGGCAAGTCGACGCTGATCAAGTGCCTGTCGGGCGCCTACCGGATGGATTCCGGCGAGATCCGGATCAACGGCGAGAAGGTCGAGATCACCAACCCGCGCGACGCGCGCAGGCACAACATCGAGACGATCTACCAGACGCTGGCGCTCGCCGACAATCTCGACGCCTCCGCCAACCTCTTCCTCGGCCGGGAGCTGACGAACGCCATCGGCATGATCGACGAGGCGCAGATGGAGGCGGAGACGCGCAAGATCATGGGGCGGCTCAACCCGAACTTCCGCAAGTTCTCCGCCCCGGTCTCGGCCCTGTCGGGCGGCCAGCGGCAATCGGTGGCGATCGCACGGGCGGTCTACTTCAACGCCAAGATCCTGATCATGGACGAGCCGACCGCGGCGCTCGGGCCCCAGGAGACCCGGATGGTCGCCGAGCTGATCGACGAGCTCAAGCGCCAGGGGCTCGGCATCTTCCTCATCGACCACGACATCCACCAGGTGAAGGAGCTGTGCGATCGGGCCGCGGTGATGAAGAACGGCGCCCTCGTCGGCATCGTGAACGTGGCGGAGGTCAGCGAGGACGACCTGCTCGGCATGATCATCGCCGGCAAGCAACCCGAGCACCTCGCGGCCTGACGGCAACGGAAAGCGGCGGATCATGACGGTCATCGGGCTCGATCTCGGCACGTCCGGGCTGAAGGGCGTCCTCGTCGACGATGCGCAGGCGGTGCTGGCCGAGGCGACCGCGCCGCTCGCGGTGTCGCGCCCGCACGAGGGCTGGTCGGAGCAGAACCCGTCCGATTGGCTCGCCGCCGCCGAGGCGGTGATGGACCAGCTCGCCAGGCACGGCCTCGGAGCGGTGCGCGGCATCGGGCTCTCGGGCCAGATGCACGGCGCGACGCTGCTCGACGGCGCCGACGAGGTGCTGCGCCCCTGCATCCTGTGGAACGACACGCGCGCGCATCGGGAAGCCGCGGCGCTCGACGCCGACGCGCGCTTCCGCCGGATCACCGGCAACATCGTCTTTCCCGGCTTCACCGCCCCGAAGCTCGCCTGGGTCGCCGCGCACGAGCCCGCGACCTTCGCCAGGGTCGCGCGCGTGCTCCTGCCGAAGGACTATCTGCGCCTCTGGCTGACGGGCGAGCACGTCGCCGAGATGTCGGACGCCGCAGGCACCAGCTGGCTCGACACCGGCAAGCGCGACTGGTCGGACGAGCTGCTTGCGGCAACGGGGCTCACGCGCGCCCACATGCCCCGCCTCGTCGAGGGCTCGGAAGTCTCCGGCCGGCTGCGCCCGGCGCTCGCCGCGCGCTGGGGGCTGCCCGCCGGCGTCGTCGTCGCCGGCGGCGGGGGAGACAACGCGGCGTCCGCCGTCGGCGCGGGCGTGGTGACGGCGGGTGAGGCCTTCGTCTCGCTCGGCACGTCCGGCGTGCTGTTCGCCGCGGCGGAGGGCTACGCGCCCGCCCCGGAGACGGCGGTGCACACGTTCTGCCACGCGCTGCCGAACGCCTGGCACCAGATGGGCGTCGTCCTCGCCGCCACCGACGCGCTGAACTGGTACGCCCGCCTCGTCGGCGCGGAGCCCGCCGACCTCACCACCGGCCTCGGCGCACCGAGGGCGCCGGGGCGCACGCTGTTCCTGCCCTATCTCGGCGGGGAGCGCACGCCGCTCAACGACGCCGGCATCCGCGGCGCCTTCCTCGGCCTCGAGCACGAGACCGACCGCGAGGCCGGGACGCGGGCCGTGCTCGACGGCGTCGCCTTCGCGCTCCGGGACTGCCGCGACGCGCTCGCGGCGACGGGGACGCGGATCGACCGGCTGATCGCGCTCGGCGGCGGCAGCCGTTCCGAGACCTGGCTCGCGACGATCGCCACGGCTCTCGACGTCCCGGTCGACGTTCCCGCCGCCGGCGATTTCGGAGCGGCCTTCGGCGCCGCACGCCTCGCGATCATGGCCGCCACGGGAGCCGGACCGGAGATCGCCACCCCTCCGCCGATCGCCCGGCGCATCGCGCCGGATGCCGATCTCACCACCGCCTACGACGACGCGCATGCGCGCTACGGCGCCGCCGCGCGAGCCATCGGGAGCTTCTGATGACCGACTTCTTCTCCGGCATAGACAGGGTCCGCTACGCCGGACCCGACAGCGACGCCGAGCTCGCCTTCCGCTGGTACGACCCCGATCGGATCGTCATGGGCAAGCGGCTCGAGGACCACCTGCGCTTCGCGGTCGCCTATTGGCACTCCTTCGCCTGGCCGGGCGGCGACCCGTTCGGCGGGCAGACCTTCGAGCGGCCCTGGTTCTCGGAAGGGATGGAAGCGGCCAAGCTGAAGGCGGACGTCGCCTTCGAGCTGTTCGAGATCCTCGGCGCGCCCTTCTTCTGCTTCCACGACGCGGACGTCCGCCCGGAGGGCGCGACATTCGCGGAGAGCCGGCGCAACCTGGAGGAGATCGTCGACTACTTCGCGGCCAAGATGGAGCGGTCGCGGACGAAGCTGCTCTGGGGGACGGCGAACCTGTTCTCGCACCGCCGATTCATGGCGGGGGCGGCGACGAACCCCGATCCCGACGTCTTCGCCTATGCCGCCGCGACCGTGAAGTCCTGCATGGACGCCACCCACAGGCTCGGCGGTGCGAACTACGTGCTCTGGGGCGGGCGCGAGGGCTACGAGACGCTGCTCAACACCGACCTCGGCCGCGAGGCGGAGCACGCCGGGCGGTTCCTGTCGATGGTGGTCGAGTACAAGCACAAGATCGGTTTCGAGGGCACGATCCTGATCGAGCCCAAGCCCCAGGAGCCGACGAAGCACCAGTACGACTACGACGTCGCCACGGTGTACGGCTTCCTGCGCCGCTTCGGCCTCGAGAACGAGGTGAAGGTCAACATCGAGCAGGGCCACGCCATCCTCGCGGGGCATTCCTTCGAGCACGAGATCGCGCTGGCGTCCAGCCTCGGTATCTTCGGCTCGATCGACATGAACCGGAACGACTACCAGTCGGGCTGGGACACGGACCAGTTCCCGAACAACCATCCCGAGGTGGCGCTCGCCTATTACGAGATCCTGCGCGCCGGCGGCTTCGCGACCGGCGGCACCAATTTCGACGCCAAGCTGCGCCGCCAGTCCCTCGACCCGATCGACCTGGTGGCGGCCCATGTCGGCGGCATGGACGTCTGCGCCCGCGGCCTGATCGCGGCCGCCGCGATGCTCGAGGACGGCGGTCTCGCGCGCATGCGCGACGAGCGCTACGCCGGCTGGGATCGTCCGGAGGCGAAGGCGATGCTGACGTCCGACCTGGCCTCGATCGCCGCGCGGGTGGAGGCCGAGGGGCTCGACCCGCAGCCGGTCTCGGGGAAGCAGGAGCGGCTGGAGAACTGGGTGAACCGGTTCGTGTGAGGAGGGACGGCGATGGGCGAGACGCGCGACCCGTTCTCCTTCCCTGTAGGGGAAGGTGGATCGCCGCGAAGCGGCGAGACGGATGGGGCGCGCCGTAAGGTGCGTTCGGCAAATCCGAAACGGCCCGGGCTCCGGCCCCCACCCCTGGCTCGCTTCGCGAGCCGTCCCCTCCCCTACAGGGAGGGACAGGTGGCGGCACTCGGTCTCGCGCTTCTTCTCCTCGCCACCCCCGCCGCCGCCCTCGACCTCCCCCGCGCCCCCACCGACGCCGACTACCGCCCCGTCGACCGCCGGGAGGCGGGGCTCGGCCGGCTGCTGTTCTGGGACCCGATCCTGTCGGGCAACCGCAACATCTCCTGCGGCACCTGCCATCACCCGAAGTTCGCCACGGCCGACGGCGTCTCGCTGGGCCTCGGCGAGGGCGGCGTCGGGCTCGGGCCCGAGCGCATCCCCGATCCGGAGAACCTCCCGGAGCAGCGGATCCCGCGCAACGCGCCGGCCCTGTTCAACCTCGGCGCCCGCGAGTTCACGGTGATGTTCCACGACGGGCGCATCGAGGAGGACCCCTCGCGCCCGTCCGGCCTGCGCACGCCGCTCGAGGACGAGATGGTCGCGGGCTTCGACACGCTGCTGTCCGCGCAGACCATGTTCCCGGTGCTCTCGCCCGACGAGATGGCGGGGCATTACTCCGAGAACGAGATCTCGCGGGCGGTGCGCCAGGGCCTGATCACCGGCGAGGGCGGGGCCTGGGACCTGATCTCGCGGCGCGTGGCCGCGATCCCGGAGTACCGCGCGCTGTTCGAGGCCGCCTATCCCGAGATCGCGGCGGGGCGCGCCATCGCCTTCACCGACATCTCGAACGCCATCGGCGCCTTCGTCGAGCTCGAATGGCGCTCCGACGACGCGCCCTTCGATGCGTATCTGCGCGGCGAGGCGCCCCTTCCCACCGATGCCGAGTCGGGCCTGCGGCTGTTCTACGGCGAGGCCGGCTGCGCGACCTGCCATTCCGGCCCGTTCCAGACGGACCACGGCTTCCACGCCATGGCCGCCCCGCAGCTCGGTCCCGGCAAGGCCGAGCGCTTCGAGAGCCATGCGCGCGACGTCGGCCGCATGCGGGTGACGAACGATCCCGCCGACGCGTACGCCTTCCGCACGCCCTCCCTGCACAACGTCGCGCGCACCGGCCCGTGGGGGCATGCGGGCGGCCACTCCGACCTCGCCGGCTTCCTGCGCTTCCACGCCGATCCCGCGGCGGGGCTGGCCGCCTACGCGCCCGACGCCACCCTCCCCGCCTTCACGCCGGCGAAGCCCGACTTCGCCGCGCTGGAGGACCCGACGGAGACCGCAGCCATCACGTCCGCCGCCGCGGCCCGTCCGGGGCGGGCGTTGCACGACGACGAGATCGCCGCGCTCCTCGCCTTCCTCGACAGCCTCACCGACGAGGCCGCGATCGCCGGCCGGCTGGGCATCCCCGAGCGCGTGCCGAGCGGGCTGCCGGTGGATCGGTAGGCGGATCGTCGGCGGGGGGCGTGCACCGCTCCTTCGGTTGACATGGAGGCCGATGAGCAATACTCGGTCATCGGCATCCGTCGACCAGACGACGGAACATCTCGCCGTGGAGCGTGCGGTTGGAGCCGGAGTTTCCCTTCGAGTTCGTGGTGCTCGGCACGCCCGTCTCCTTCCAGCGCGCCAACCCGGCTGCGCGGCAGGCGTGGAAGGATCTGGTTCGCGCCGCGAGCGCGGAAAAGCTCTTGGAGGGGCACTTCGCCACGGACCGAAGGCTGGCGGTGACGATGTACTACTATCCGAAAGACCGTATGGTCGGCGACATCGACAACATCATCAAGCTGATGCTCGACGCACTGCAGCAGCACATCTACCTCGACGACGACCAGATCGAGCGCATTGTCGTCCAGAAATTCGAAAGCCACCGGCGCTTCGCGTTCATCAGACCAAGCCCCACGCTCGCCGCTTGCATGTACGGTCCCAAGCCCGCACTCTACATTCGGATCTCGGCCGAGCCCTACGAGGAGCTGAACCCGTGACGATGGGCACGCGCACACGAGCGGAGCTGCTCGCGGCAGAGAGTCGCCGGCTGTCGGCGGAGGGCTACGACGTGATCGTCGCGCCCGACGCCACGCTGCTTCCTGCGGCGCTGCGCACCCGGCGTCCCGACGCCATCGCGCTCGGTCGCGACCCCAAGCTCGTCATCGAGATCACGGGCGACCGTCCGGGCAGCGGACCACGGCTGGCGGCTTTGCAGGAAGCACTGAGGGCGGCGCCGGGCTGGCAACTGTATCTTGTGCTCGATCGCGCCTCGCCGGCCTCGATCCCGCGAGCGGCGCCGGACGCGGACATCGAAGCCGCGCTGGATCGCGTCCCCCGCGTTGCGACCGTGGACACCGGCGCGGCCCTCATGCTCGCCTGGTCCGCGCTCGAGGGCATCGTCCGGAACCGGCGACCGGAGACGTTCGCCCGCCCGCAGACCACCGACCGGCTCGTCGAGCATCTGGCGGCCGAGGGGATCGTCCTTCCCGACGACGCCGCGTTCCTGCGCGATGTGGCGGCACGGCGCAACGCGGTCGCTCACGGTGACGTCCGCGAGAGCCCGACCGCTGCAGAGGTGGCGCGGCTCGTCGATCTGGTCAGGAGCTTGATCGCCTCGCCGGACCTCGCGCGGCCGGATGACGTCCTAGACGAGACGACGAGCTTCGCCGGCGCCTGAGCGCGGGGTCCCCTCCCCTCGTGCACCGCTCCCGATCCGGGCAGCGCATGCGATCGTGCTGCCTGCGGCACGCTCTCTGCTACGCTCGTCTCGACGCCGATGCGACGCGAGGGAGGACGGCATGCGGATCGGAGCGATCGGGCTCGGGGCCATGGGACGGCCGATGGCCGAGCGGCTGGCCGCCGCGGGGCACGCGGTCACGGGGCTCGATCGCGATCCCGCCCGCCGCGCCGAGGGCGTGACGCCGGCGGCGGATCTCGCGGGGCTCGTCGCGGGCGCCGAGGCACTCCTCCTGTCGCTGCCGGACAGCTCGGCGGTCGAGGCCGTGATGGAGGCGGTCCTCGCGCAGGCCGCGCCGGGCCTTCTCGTGGTCGACACCTCGACCGCCGACCCGCTCTCGACGCGCGCCATTCAGGCCCGCGCCGCCGCGACCGGCGTCGCCTTCGTGGATGCGCCGGTCTCCGGCGGGGCGACGGGCGCCGCCGAGGGGCGGCTGCTGGCCATGCTCGGCGGGGCGAACGCGGATCTCGCCCGCGCCGAGGCGCTCCTCGCGCCGCTGACGCGCCAGGTCGTGCGCTGCGGCAGGCCGGGGGCGGGGAACGTGGCGAAGCTCGTCAACAACCTGCTCTGCTCGGCGCATCTCCTGCTCGCCGGCGAGGCGCTGGCGCTCGGCGAGGCCGCGGGGATCGACCAGCTGGCGCTCGCCGCCGTGCTCGCCGCGGGCTCGGGACGCTCGGCGGCGATCGAGACGAACCTGCCCGCCTGGGTGCTCTCCGGCACCTACGACAGCGGCTTCACAATGGGGCTGATGGCGAAGGACGTGCGCCTCGCCCGCGCGCTCGGCGAGGCGGTGGCGGCGCTCGGGCCGCTCTCGCGCGCCACCGCGGCGAGCGTGGCGCAGGGGGAGGCGCACTTCGGCGCGGCGGCGGACTTCAACAGGCTGGTCGATCTCGGCCGGGGAGAGGCGTGATGCGGGCGGACATCCTGGCGAAGCACTGGCCCGGCCCGATCGGCAGCCTGATCGACGGGGAGATCGTGCCGGGCGTGGGCGAGACGATCGGGCTCGTCTGCCCCGCGACCGAGGAGCTGCTCGCCACCTATGCCGATGCCGGCGCGGGCGTCGCGGCGCACGCGCACGCCGTCGCCGAACGTGGCGGCGCGGCCTGGCGGGAACTCACGGCCTCGAAGCGCGGCGAGATCCTGATGCGCGCCGCCGACCTCGTCGCGCGGGACGCGGAGGCGCTGGCGCAGGTCGAGGCGCTCGTCGCCGGCAAGCCGATCCGCGACGCGCGCGCCGAGGCCGGGCGGGTGGCGGAGATGCTGCGCTACTACGCGGGCTTCGCCGACAAGCTCGAGGGCCGCGTCGTGCCCGTGGTCTCCGGCCATCTGACGCTGGTCGTGCCCGAGCCGCTGGGCACGATCGTGCAGATCACGCCGTGGAACGCTCCGCTGTTCACGGCGGGCTGGCAGCTCGCCCCGGCGCTCGCCGCCGGCAACGCGGCGATCCTGAAGCCGTCGGAATGGACGCCCGTCACCTCGCTGATGCTGGGCCGGCTCCTGATCGAGGCCGGCGTCCCGGCGGGCCCGGTGAGCGTGGTGGCCGGCTTCGGCCCCACTGCGGGCGCGGCGCTCGGCTCCGCTCCGCGCTGCGGCAAGGCGGTGTTCGTCGGCTCGGTGCCGAGCGGGCGCAAGGTCGCCGCGCTCGCCGCCGCGGCGGGGCGGCCGTCGCTGCTCGAGCTGGGCGGCAAGTCGGCGGTGATCGTCTTCGCCGACGCGGATCTCGAGGCCGCCGCCACCTGCGCCCAGGGCGCGATCTTCGCCGCCGCGGGGCAGAGCTGCACCGCGGGCTCGCGCCTCCTCGTCGAGCGGCCCGTCTACGAGCGGGTGCTCGCCTGGGTGGCCGCCGGCGCGGCGCGGCTGCGCGTCGGCGATCCGCTCGATGCCGCCACCGAGGTCGGGCCGCTGCAGAACGCGCGGCAAGACGCGAGCGTGCGCGCCACGATCGACGCCGCGCGCGCCGCCGGCACACGGCTCGTCGTCGGCGGCGGGCGCCCGGAGGCGCTCGGCGACGGCCCCGGCTACTTCGTGGCGCCGACGATCTTCGCCGACGTGGCGCCCGACGCGGCGCTCGCCCGCGAGGAGATCTTCGGCCCGGTCCTCGCCGTCATGCCCTTCGACGACGAGGAGGAGGCGCTCGCCCTCGCCAACGGCACGGAGTTCGACCTCGCCGGCGCCGTCTGGTCGCGGGACGGGGCGAAGGCGCTGCGCGTGGCGCGGGGCCTGCGGGCGGGATCGGTGTGGGTGAACGGCTACCGCACGCTCTCGGTCCAGGCGCCCTTCGGCGGCATGCGCGGCTCCGGCTTCGGGCGCTCGTCGGGCGCCGAGGTGATGGCGGAGTACACGCAGGCCAAGAGCCTCTGGATCGAGACCGCGGCGACCCCGGTCTTCCCCTTCGGCTACGTGCCCGAGGCGCGCAACACGTAGGGCGAGCCGGGCGATTGCGCGCACGATCCCGCACGCCTATTCAGGGCGACGGCGGGATCTCTTCCGGAAAACGACCAGGACCGTGCGCATGTCGGCGTCGCTCATTCACAGCATCAACAAGCGCGTCGCTCGGCTCGGGGCGAACCCGACGCTGGCGCGGCGCCACGGGGCCCTCTTCCTGCTCGACCGGCGCAACTGGATCGACAACCGCCTTCTCGCCCGCGCGCCATTCGAGGACGCGCAGATCGCCGCGGCGCGCCGGGTCGTCCAGGCGGAGCGGATCGACACGGTGCTCGACATCGGCGCGAATATCGGCCTCTACAGCATCGTGCTCGGGCTGCTGCCGGCGGTCGCGGCCGTCCATGCGTTCGAGCCAGTGGCGCGCAACGCGAACCAGCTCGGCGGCAACGTCTTTGCGAATGCGCTCGACGACGTGGTGCGGGTTCATCGCCTCGCGCTGAGCGATCGGGAAGGCGAGGCGCAGATCCACGTCGACCCGCGTTCCACCGGCGTGTCGACGCTGGAGGCGGCGCAGGCGGCGCGTCGCGCGGGCGCCTATCGGGCGCAGGAGACGGTGCGGCTCGCCCGTCTGGACGACGTGCTACGCCTCGAGGGTGCGCGGGTCTTCGTCAAGATCGACGTGGAAGGCCACGCGTTGGCCGTGCTGCGCGGCATGCCGCGCCTCCTCGCGTCGAACGAGGTCGTGCTCCAGGTGGAGTTGCTCGAGACCGACCGTACGGCGATCGTCACCGCGCTCGACGAGGCGGGCTACCGGCTCGACGCGGAGATCTCGGGCGACGGCGTCTTCCGCCGCCGCTGACGCAGCGCTCTCGACCGGCCATACGCGCGCGGGCGCATCCGGGGTGGCCGGCTCGGAATCACTCCGCCGCCTGCGGACGCCCCAGATGCCGCCCCGGCGCTGCGGCGAGCAGCGTGCGGGTGTACTCGTGCTGCGGGTTCAGGAACAGCTCGCGGGTCGGGCCCTCCTCCACCACCTCGCCGCGGCGCATCACCGCGATGCGATCGCAGATCTGGGCGGCGACGCGCAGGTCGTGGGTGATGAAGAGCAGCGCCAGGTCGAACTCGCGCTTCACCTGGTCGAGCAGCTCCAGCACCTGCTTCTGCACCGAGACGTCGAGGGCGGAGACCGCCTCGTCGGCGATCAGCACATCGGGCTCCATCGCGAGCGCGCGGGCGATGGCGAGGCGCTGGCGCTGGCCGCCGGAGAACTGGTGCGGGTAGCGATCGAGCGCGTCCGGGGAGAGCCCGACGAGGCCCATCAGGCGCCGGGCGCGGGCGAGCGCGTCCTCGCGGGAGAGGCCGAAATTCATCGGGCCCTCCATCACGGAGGCGCCGACCGTCCGGCGCGGGTTGAGCGAGCGGTAGGGGTCCTGGAAGACCATCTGCACGCGGCGGCGGTAGGGCCTGAGCGCCGTCGTCGAGAGACCGGCGATGTCGACGCCGGCGATCTCGATCGCGCCGCTCGTCGGGTCGACGAGCCGCACGATGCAGCGCGCCACCGTAGACTTGCCCGAGCCCGACTCGCCGACGACGCCGAGCGTTTCGCCCCGGCGCACGACGAGGTTCACGTCCTTGGCCGCGAGCACAGGCGGCTGCGTCACGCGCCCGAGGAGCCCCGTGCCGCCGTAGCCCTTGACGAGATCGCGGGTGCGCACGGCGACGTCGCCGAGGGCGGGCGTGCGCGCCGGCGGCTCCAGGCTCGGCACCGAGGCGATCAGCATACGGGTGTAGTCGACCTGCGGGTTCGCGAAGATCTCCGCCGCCGGGCCCTGCTCGACGATGCGGCCGTGGCGCATCACCACGACCTTGTCGGCGATCTCGGCCACGACGCCGAAATCGTGGGTGATGAACAGCACGCCCGTGCGCCGGCGTTCCTGCATCTCCTTGATCAGCTGCAGGATCTGCGCCTGCGTCGTGACGTCGAGCGCGGTCGTCGGCTCGTCGGCGATGAGGATGACCGGATCGAGCACCATGGCGGCGGCGATCATCACGCGCTGGCGCTGCCCGCCGGAGAGCTGGTGCGGGTAGCGGTCGTAGAGCCCCTGCGGATCGGGCAGGTGCATCGCCTCCATGATGGCGATCACCTTCTCCCGCCGCTCCGCCGGCGAGAGGCTCGTGTGGATCTGGAGCACCTCGTCGATCTGGTCGCCGATGGTCATCACCGGATTGAGCGCGGTCGCCGGCTCCTGGAAGATCATCGCCATGCGCGTGCCGCGCAGGTCGCGCAGCCGCTCGGGCGATGCCTTCAGCACGTCCTCGCCCTCGAGCAGGATCGCGCCACGCTCCGCGTGGAGCTCGCCCTTGGCGAGGAGGCCCATCACCGAGAAGGCGGTGACGGACTTGCCCGAGCCCGACTCGCCGACGACGCAGACGATCTCGCCGGGGCCGACGTCGAAGCTCACGTCCTCGACCGCGTAGCGCCTGTCCGCGCCGGCGGGCAGCGCCACCGCGAGATCGCGGATCGAGAGGACCGGGCCGTCGCCCTGATGCGTGGTCATGGGGTCCTCCTCACCGCTGCCCGACGCGCTTGGCGAGCTTCGGGTCGAGCCGGTCGCGCAGGGCGTCGCCCAGGATGTTCACCGCGAGGATGGTGATCGCGAGCGCGATGCCGGGATAGAGCAGGTTCCACGGCGCGATCTGGAAGAGGAGGCGCCCCTCGGCCACCATGTTGCCCCAGGAGGGCACGATCGGCGGCGTGCCGGCGCCGAGGAAGGAGAGGATCGCCTCCGTCAGCATGGCCGACGCCGCGACGTAGGTCGCCTGCACGATGAGCGGCGGCACGCAGTTGGGCAGGACGTGGCGCCACAGGAGCTTGGGCAGCGGCGTGCCGACCGAGACGGCGGCCTCGACGTAGGGCTCCTCGCGCACCGAGAGCACGACGGAGCGCACCAGCCGCACGACGCGCGGCACCTCGGGCACCACGATCGCGACGATCACCGTGACGATGCTCGCGCCCGACACCGAGACCAGCGCGATGGCGAGCAGGATGCCGGGGATCGCCATCAGCCCGTCCATCACGCGCATGACGATGGGGTCGAGCCAGCGGATGAAGCCGGTGAACAGCCCGATCAGGAGGCCGACCGCCACCGCCAGCGCCGCCACCGCGAGGCCGACGACGGCGGAGACGCGCGCGCCGTAGACGAGCCGGCTCCAGATGTCGCGCCCGAGATGGTCGGTGCCCAGCCAATGGGCGGCGGAGGGCCCCTGCAGGCGGCTCGCGGGGTTGAGCGCGGTCGGATCGGTGGTGCCGGCGAGTGGCGCGAACACCGCGGCGAGCGCGATCAGCGCCAGCGCGAGCGCGGCGATGGCCGCGAGCGGATAGCGCCGCACGGTGGAGACGAGCCCGGAGGCGGCGGCGGGGGCGGCGGGGGCCGGCGTCGGCTGGTCGGGCCCGACGGCTTTGCCGGCTGTCTTCTGGGCGACGGCGGTCAATAGCGGATCCTCGGGTCGAGCATGGTGTAGGCGAGATCGATGATCAGGTTCAGCACCACGTAGATCAGCGCGAAGAACAGGATCAGCCCCTGGATGATCGGGTAGTCGCGCCGGGTGATGGCGTCGACGACGAGCCGGCCGAGACCGGGAATGTTGAACACGCTCTCGGTCACCACCACGCCGCCGATGAGGAGCGCGACGCCGAGCCCGATGACGGTGACGATCGGCACCGCCGCGTTGCGCAGCGCGTGGCGGAAGAGCACCGTGCGCTCGATCTGGCCCTTGGCCCGCGCCGTGCGGATGTAGTCCTCGTTCAACGTCTCGAGCACGCTCGCGCGGGTGATGCGGGCGATCAGCGCGATGTAGATGCACGACAGGGTCAGCGTCGGCAGGATGATCCCCTGCGCGAAAGCGGCCGGGTCCTCGAAGGGACTGGTATAGCCTTGCACCGGCAGGAGCCGCAGCTCGATCGAGAACACGTACATGAAGCCGTAGCCGAGCACGAAGACCGGCACGGAGAAGCCGAGCACGGCGAAGACCATCACCGCGCGGTCGATCCAGGTGCCCGAGCGCCAGGCGGCGAGCACGCCGAACGGCACGGCGACGAGGACGGAAAACACGATCGTGGTCGCCGCGAGCATCAGGGTGGGCTCGATGCGCTGGGCGATCAGCGTCGTCACCGGCAGGCCGGTGAACAGGCTCTCGCCGAGGTCCCCCTGCAGCACCTGCCCGATCCAGGTCAGGAACTGCTCCCAGATCGGCCGATCGAAGCCGAAGGCCTGGCGCACCGCCTCGATCTGCTCGCCCGTCGCGGTGTCGCCGGCGATGATCGCCGCCGGGTCGCCCGAGATGCGCAGCATCAGGAAGACGATCACCGCCACCACCAGGAGGACGGGGATCGTCGAGAGGAGGCGCTGGACGACGAGCAATGGCATGGCGGTCCTTTCCGTTGCCGATCGGCGGCCGTCGACCTCCCCCGAGGGGCCTCGGAAGGGGAGGTCGGCGGCCGAAGGCCGACGGGTGGGGGCGGACGGGCGCGCCGCTCGGCCCCACCAGTCCTCGCTCCGCTCGGCCCCCCTCCCCCGCGGGGAGG
>JBNPEA010000091.1:0-14326 GCA_051117315.1 Salinarimonas sp.
TCACCCGAGTGATCGCCGGCCGTGCGCAGGAGTTCGACGTGTGCGACGCCGGCTATCGAGGCGCGCTCTATGCCGAGATCTCGCCACGCACCTTCCCCGTGCTCGTGCGCGAGGGTACGCGGCTGTCGCAGCTGCGGCTGCGGCGCGGCGAGGTGCGGCTGTCCGACGAGGAGCTCGCCGCGCTGCACGCCCGCGAGACGCTGGTCGCCTCCGCCGCGCCCTCGTTCCAGAACGGCGTCGCCGTCTCCGTCGACCTCGCGGGCTTCGGGCCGGATCGGCTCGTCGGCTACCGCGCGAAGCGCCACACGGCGCTCGTCGACGTCGATGCGGCGGGCGCGCATCGCACGCAGGACTACTGGGAGCCGCTCCACGCCGACGGGGCGGGGGCGCTGATCCTCGATCCCGGCCAGTTCTACATCCTCGCCTCGAAGGAGGCGGTGCACGTGCCGCCGGACTACGCCGCCGAGATGGTGCCGTTCGATCCGCTGGTGGGCGAGTTCCGCGTGCACTACGCCGGCTTCTTCGACCCCGGCTTCGGCCATGCGGGCGCCAACGGCGCCGGCGCGCGAGCGGTGCTGGAGGTGCGCTCGCGCGACGTGCCCTTCATCCTGGAGGACGGCCAGACGGTGGGCCGCCTCGTCTACGAGCGGATGGCCGCGCGCCCGGCCGTGCTCTACGGCGCGGGCGCGGGCTCGAACTACCAGGCGCAGGGGCTCAAGCTGTCGAAGCACTTCGCCTGACGCCGGAGCCCCCGCTGCCGCGGCTCAGCGCAGGCGCTCGTCGAGGAAGGTCAGCATCTCGTTCCAGGACTGGAGATCCGCCTGCGGATCGTAGTCGCGCCCGCCCCAGACGGTGAAGGCGTGGCGGGCGCCGCCGTAGATCTCCATGCGGTAGTCGATCTCGGCCTCGTTCAGCGCCGTTGCGAGGCTCGCCACCTGGTCCATCGGCGCGACCGGGTCTGCCGAGCCGTGGAGCACCAGGAGATCGCCCGCGACCTCCGACCAGGTCGCGTCCTCGGGCGCCTGCAGGCCGCCGTGGAAGCTCACGAAGGCGTCGACGTCCGCCCCGGAGCGGGCGAACTCCAGCACCGCCGCGCCGCCGAAGCAGTAGCCGATCACGGCGGCGGCATCGGCGGCGACGCCGTCCTGCCCGCGCGCGGTCTCGAGCCCCGCCGCGATACGCGCGCGCATGGCGGCGCGATCGGCGTAGAGCTTGCCGGATTCCGCCCGGCTCTCCTCGGTCGTCGTCGGCCGCACGCCCTGGCCGTAGAGGTCCACCGCGAAGGCGGAATAGCCGAGCTCGGCCAGCATGGTGGCGCGGCGCTCCTCGTAGGCGTCGAGGCCGTCCCAGTCGTGGATCACGAGCACGAGCGGGCGGTCCTCGCCGAAGCCCTCGTTGACGGCGAGGAAGCCCTCGTAGGGGACGCCGTCGACCTCGTAGACCACGGCCTCGGTACGGATCTGCGCCTGCACCGCGCCTGCGGCGAGGACGAGGGCAGCGGTGCCGGCGAGGGCGGCTGTGACGATGCGAGGCATGAGCGATCCTTTCGCTGCCGGGACATGCGATCGCCTGGAGATAGAGCGCCACCGCGGCCGGAACAGATGTCGCAGGCGTTCACGGAAGCGTGATCGCTGCACGACTGGAAAGGAGAAAATCGAGCCTATCTGGTCGAAGCGTGCCGGGTGCGAGAACATCTTGGTGCAAGCTCCCCCGATAGCCAGCAAACAGAGAGGCTAGCCATGCGTTTTCTCAAGACGATGACGGCTGCTACTGCCGCGCTTCTGATGACGGTCTCGGTGTCCAAGGCTCAGGACATCGTCGACGTCGCCATCGCGGCCGATGACTTCACGACTCTCGTCGCCGCCGTCGATGCGGCCGGGCTCGTCGAGACGCTCAAGGGCGAGGGTCCGTTCACGGTCTTCGCGCCGACCGACGCGGCCTTCGCGGCGCTTCCCGAGGGCACCGTCGAGACGCTGCTGCAGCCGGAGAACCGCGACCAGCTCGTCGCCATCCTGACCTATCACGTCATCCCGGGCGCCGTGATGTCCTCCGACATCGCCGGCCAGGAGGTCATGCCCGAGACCGTGCAGGGCTCGACCCTTTCGATCGACGCCACCGGCGACGCGGTGATGGTCAACAACGCCACCGTCGTCACGGCCGACGTCGAGGCGACGAACGGCGTGATCCACATCATCGACACGGTGCTGATCCCCGAGTGACGGCCGTTCCCGGGCGATCGCCCCGAGCCGAGAGCCGACCGACGGCCGCCCGCACCCAGTGCGGGCGGCCGTTGCTCGCGGTCAGCCGAGCAGCTCGCCAGGGGAATGGGCGAGCACGACGACGCGCGTGCCGGTGGGGACGCGCCGGTGCAGGTCGACGATGTCCTGGTTGAACAGGCGGATGCAGCCCGAGGACACGGCCTTGCCGATCGACCAGGGCTCGTTCGTGCCGTGGATGCGATAGAGCGTGTCGCGCCCGTCGCGGTACAGGTAGAGCGCGCGCGCCCCGAGCGGGTTCTCGATTCCGCCCGGAAGGCCGCCGGCATAGGGGCCGTAGCGCTCCGGCTCGCGGCGGATCATGTTGGCCGTCGGCGTCCAGCGCGGCCATGCCGCCTTGCGGGCGACGGTGGCGGTTCCCGCGAAGGCGAGCCCCTCCTTGCCGACTCCGATGCCGTAGCGCATCGCCCGCCCGTCGCCGAGCGACAGGTGGAGGAAGCGATCCGTCGTGTCGACGGTGATGGTGCCCGCCGGCTCGCCCGTGGGGTCGCTCACGACCTGGCGCCAGAAGCGCGGATCGACCACGCTGGGGTCGACCGCCGGGATGGGGTGCGCCTCGTCGCGCAGCGCCGCGTACATGGCGCGCACGTCCTGCGGGATGCTGGGGGTGAGCGGCTCGACCGGCGCGCGCGCGGCCTGCACGCAGCCGCCGAGCGCCAGCGTGCCGCCGATGATGAAGCCCCGCCGGGTGATGTCCGCGATCATGGTCCTCGACCTTCCTTCGACGTGTGTCGTTCGTGCGCCCCGGGGCATCTCGTACAGGTGCGCCCCGGCCGCGTCGATCACACCTCACGAGACTTTGAGGCCGTGTTGAGACGGGCGTCGCCGCCGGACGGTTCACCGCTCGCCGAAAAGACGATGCACGGCCGCAAACGCGAAGGGCGCCGCTCCCCCGTCGGGAGCGGCGCCCTTCGAGACGACCCGCGCGCGGACGCGAAGGTCAGTTTCGGTAGTGCTGGATGCGCGTAGTGCGCAGGCCGGCCAGGCCGTGCTGGTCGATCGAGTGCTGCCACGACAGGAACTCCTCCGTCGTCAGCGTATAGCGCTGGCAGGCTTCCTCGAGGCTCAGCAACCCGCCGCGGACCGCGGCGACCACCTCGGCCTTGCGACGGATCACCCAACGGCGGGTGTTCGTTGGCGGCAGGTCCGCGATCGTCAGCGGGCTGCCGTCGGGCCCGATGACGTATTTCGCCCTCGAGCGAAGCGGTTCGGTCATGGTACTCTCACACACTCGACTGACCAATGTCGGGTGTGACGTTACGAGCCGGCGCTTAAGAAAGGCTGAAATGAAAACCTCGGTTTCATGCCCGAGGACTTCGTTGCCGAAGGGCGCGGTCATGCGGCGCGATCAGGACTGCGAGACGCCGGTCACCTGGCTCAGCGGCACGCGTACGTTCCCCGAGATCAGGACCGGATCGTCACCGGTGAGGTCGAGCCCCGTGACAGTGCCCGAGAAGGTGGTCGACACCTCCACCGGCTGGCCCGCGGTGTCGAGGCCCTGGACGCGGATGGCGTAGGTGCCGGGCGGCGCGACCGTGCCCGTGTCGGTGCGCCCATCCCAGACGAAGCTCTGCGTTCCCGCCTCGAGCGACTGCGCGCGCGTGGCGACGACCTGGCCGTTCGCGTCGGATATCTCGATCACCGCCCGCGGGGCGGCCCGGGGCAGCGAGAGGTTCCAGGTCGCCTGGCCGTTCTCGAGGAACGCCTGCCGCCCCGCCGCCTCGATGCGCTTGCCCAGGAAGCTCGACGCCGTCGAGACGTTGGCGGCGCGGGTGGAGGTGAGCAGCGAACCGAGCATCTCGTTGGTCTTGATCTGCTGCTCGACCGAGGCGAACTGCACCAGCTGCTGGGTGAACTGGTTCGTGTCCAATGGGTCGAGCGGGCTCTGGGACTGGAGCTGCGTCGTCAGCAGCGTCAGGAACTGGTCGAAGTTCTGCGCGATCGCCTGCCGATCCCGGCTCGCGTCGGTCATCTGCGTCTGGGTCCCCGTCTGGGAGACCGCCGTGGTCACGCCGCTCGCCATCGCTCGTTCTCCTCAGATCCGCATGTCGATGCCGACGAGCCCGCCGGCGAGCAGCCGGCGGGGTGCCAGCGCCTCGAGCGCCCGTGGCTCGGGCGGTCCGCCGCCGCGCCCGTCGCCGTCCCGTCGTCCGCGCCCGTCGCGGCCGTCCCGATCGGCGAAGGCGGCCTCGCCGCGCGCGCCGGCTTGGCCGTCGCCTCGGCCCTCGTCCTGGCGCAGGGACATCTGCACCGAGCTCTCGTTCGTCTTCAGGCCCGCCTGCTCGAAGGCGCGCTCGAGCGCCTTCGCGTCGCGCTGGAGCAGCAGCAGGGTCTCGGGCCGCTCCACCTGCAGCCGCGCCGTCACCTCGCCCTCCTCGATCTCGAGGGAGACGTCGATGCGCCCGAGCTCGACGGGGTCGAGCCGGATGGTGAAGCGGTTGAGGTTGCCCAGGCTCCGCATGCCGATCTCGATCGGCACGGCGCCGAGCGGCACGTTTCCGAAGACCGGCGGCTGCGGCGCCCCGGGGAGGGGCGCCGGCGGCGGAGCCGGCTGCGGCACCTGGATCTGCGGTTGGCCGGCCTGGGCCTGTGGCAGCGCCTGCGGTTGGGGCTGCGGCTGGACCTGAGCCTGCGCCTGAGCCTGAGCCTGTCCCTGCGACGGAGCGGGCTCGGGCTGCGGGCCGGGCGTCGCGCCGGGCTGCGCCGTCGTCGGCTGGGCGGCACCCGTACCGGCGGACGGCGCCGCGCCCGGCTGGCCGGCCGCGCCTTTCATCTCGCCTGTCGGCTCGCCCGGGGCCTCGCCATCGACCATGCTCGCGCCGACGGCGGAGGCCACGGGCGCCGTGGGCTTGCCGATCGCCGGCGAAGACGGATCGACGTCGGTCGCCGTCACGCCCGCCTGCGCGAGCGCGTTCGCGAGCGGGCCGGCGGCGGCCTCTCCCGATGCGCCGTCCGCGCCTGCGGCGGGCACGCCGGAGGCTGTCGCGCCGGGAGATGCCGTGGTGGACGGTGCAGCCGAGGCGGGCGCCGCCGTCGAGGCGCCCGCAGCGGACGGGCCGGTATCGGAGGCGGTCGCTCCCGCTGCCGTGCCGCCTGCACGCGCGCGCGGCGCCGCACCGGGCGCCGCGGCACCGGCAGCGACCCCGGCTCCCGCGACGGCGGCCGCCGCGATCGCGGAGCCCGGCGGCGTCGCGGGCGGCCCGCCCGCCGACGGCCCCGTCGTCGATCCGGACGCCTGTCCGGGAGCGTGCGCGTGGGCGACCGCGGAATTGCCCGGCCCGGCCATGGCGTCGATCGCGTCGGCGGCCGGCGCCTGCCCGCCCGCCGGCGCGAGGGTATTCTCCCCCGCGGCCACGTCGCCCGACGTTGCGGCCGGCTCGACTGACGGCGCCGTCGTCGGGGCGGACGCGGAGTGATCGATGTCGGCCTCCGCGCGCGGTGTCTGCTCTCGCGGCGTCTCCTCACGCGGCGTCTCGCCCCGCGTCGTCTCCGCCGGGCGCCGCGCCCGCGTCTCGGATCGTGCGTCGTCGTCGCGTCCGGTCTTCTCGGCGGCGCGCGCCGGCCGTTCCGGCGCGCTCCGCGCGGCATCGTCGCGTCCGCGCCCGGCGTCGTCTCGCGCCCGCACGTCCGCGTCGCGGCCCCTCGCATCGGCGTCGCGATCCCGCCGGCCGACGTTGCGTTCCCGCGGCTCGGTCTCTCGGCCGCGCGGCTCGGCACGGGGCGGCGGCTCGCCCGCGTCGACGCGGAACGCGGGCGCGTCCTCGCGCGGCCGAGCCGGCGGGCGGGGATCGGAGCGCCGAGCGGGCTCGGCGGGCAGGAGGTCGAGACGCATGGTGTCCTCGCACCGGTGACGCGGGCGCGGGGCGCGCTGACGCGCACCGTGCTCCGCGGCCCGCGGCGCAAGAGCCGGGCCATGCGCGATGGCCTCGCAGCCGGGCCGGCCGTCGCGCCTCGAGGCCTTGCCGCGCAAGGCCTCGCCCGAGCCGCCACCCGGCCCCGGCGCGCCCGCGCCCGCGACCCGGCCGGCAGCTTCCGCCGAGCCGCACGGCAGAAACTGCCGCCCCGCGCTGGCAAGAGCGGCCCTGCATCGCTATAGAGAGGCGTGGAGCGGGATCGCACGGAGCGGAGCGGGATCGCGTGGAGCGGCCATGCTGAACAGCCTCGACATCGCCAAGGCGCCGGAGCGGACGCGGGTCGTCGTCGCCATGTCGGGCGGCGTCGATTCCTCCGTCGTGGCCGCGCTGATGAAGCGCGAGGGCTACGACGTCGTCGGCGTCACGCTGCAGCTCTACGATCACGGCGCCGCCGTCCACCGCGCCGGCGCCTGCTGCGCGGGGCAGGACATCCACGACGCGCGCCGCGTCGCCGAGACGATCGGCATCCCCCACTACGTGCTGGACTACGAGAGCCGCTTCCGCGAGGCGGTGATCGAGCGCTTCGCCGACAGCTACCTCTCCGGAGAGACGCCGATCCCCTGCGTCGAGTGCAACCGCTCGATCAAGTTCCGCGACCTGCTCGAGACCGCCCGGGACCTCGGCGCCGACGTGCTCGCCACCGGGCACTACGTCGCGAGCCGCCCGCTCGCCGGCGGCGGGCGCGGCCTGTTCCGCGCCGCCGACCCGGACCGGGACCAGTCCTACTTCCTCTATGCCACGACGCCGGCGCAGCTCGAGCTGCTGCGCTTCCCGCTCGGCGAGCTCGCCGACAAGGGCGAGACCCGCGCGCTCGCCCGCACGCTCGGGCTCGAGGTGGCGGAGAAGGCCGACAGCCAGGACATCTGCTTCGTGCCGCAGGGCCGCTACTCGGACGTCATCACGCGGCTCAAGCCACACGCGGCGATGCCGGGAGACATCATGCATCTCGACGGGCGGGTGCTCGGGCGGCACGCCGGCATCATCCACTACACGGTGGGCCAGCGCCGCGGGCTCGGGCTCTCGGTCGGCGAGCCGCTCTACGTCGTGGCGCTCGACGCGGACGCGGCGCGCGTCGTCGTGGGCCCGCGCGAGGCGCTCGCCACGAGCCGCATCCGCCTGCGCGACGTCAACTGGCTCGGCGACGGGCCGATCGAGCGGCTGGACGACGGAATCGAGGTCGCGGCGCGGGTGCGCTCGACCCGTGCGCCGCGGCCGGCGCTGGTGCGCCACGTCGCCGGCGCGGCGGGGCCGGAAATCGAGGTGTCGCTGCTCTCTCCGGAGGACGGCGTCTCCCCCGGCCAGGCCTGCGTCCTCTACGACAGCGACGACCCGCGCGCCCGCGTGCTCGGCGGCGGCGTCATCGCCAAGCGCATCGCCGCCCCCGGCGTCGGCGCGACGGGCGGCCTCGCCGCCTCGGCCGCCGCCCCGGCCTGACGGACGGCCGACGATCGACGAGAAGAGGACCGAGAATGGCCGTCCAGTACGACCTCGAAGGCCAGCGCCGTGTCTACGAGCGCTGGGCCCCGATCTACGACCGCGTCTACCACAAGTTCCTCTCGGACGCGCATCGCAAGACCGCGCAGGCGGCGGCGGCCTGTGGGCCGGACATCCTCGAGATCGGCGTCGGCACCGGGCTGGTCCTGCCCTACTATCCGACGGGAAGCCGCGTCTGCGGCGTCGATCTGTCGATCCACATGCTGGCCAAGGCCCGCGAGAAGGTGCTCGCCGGCCTGCCGCAGGTGAAGCTCGTCGCCGCCATGGACGCCTGCCGGCTCGGCTTCGCCGACGCGAGCTTCGACGCCGTGGCGGTGCCCTTCGTCATCACCCTCGTGCCCGACCCGGAGGGCGCGCTGGACGAGTGCGCGCGGGTGCTCAAGCCCGGCGGCGAGATCGTGGTCGCCTCGAAGCTCGGGCGCGACCGCGGCGCGATCGCGACGGTGGAGAACGCGGTCGCGCCCCTGATGGCGAAGGTCGGCTGGTCGTCCGCCTTCAAGATCAGCCGCATCGCCGCCTGGGCCGAGCGGCGCGGCCTCGCCGTGGAGGAGGTCGCGCCGCTGTTCCCGGCCGGCTTCTTCAAGCTGATGCGGATCAAGAAGCCGGCCGCGTGAGGGGCGCACCGCCCGGCGGGGCGGCGCGCCGCGGCGGGTCGGTGCGGCTCAGGCCGCCTTCACCTGCGTGAGGAAGCCGCCGACCTCCTTCGAGAGGCCCTGCGCCTGCTCGGAGAGGGCGCGGGCGGCCTCGTTGACGTCGTCGGCGGCGGCGCGGGTCTGGCCCGCGCCGTCCTTGAGCTCGACGACCGAGCCCGAGACCTCGTCGGTGCCGCGGGCGGCCTCCTGGACGTTGCGGGCGATCTCGCTCGTGGCGACGCCCTGCTGCTCCATCGCGGCGGCGATGCCGGTGGCGATCCGGCTCATCTCGGAGACAGTGCCGCCGATGCCGGCGATGGCCTTGACCATCTCGTCGGCGACACCCTGGATCTGGGTGACGTGGGCGGCGATCTCCTCGGTGGCCTTGCCCGTCTGCTCCGCGAGGCCCTTCACCTCGGCGGCGACGACGGCGAAGCCCTTGCCGGCCTCGCCCGCCCGCGCCGCCTCGATCGTGGCGTTGAGCGCGAGCAGGTTGGTCTGGCCTGCGATGCCGTTGATGAGCGAGACGATCTCCTCGATCTTCTGCGCCGAGGTGGCGAGCGAGCGGGCGACGTGGTCCGTTCGCTCGACGTCGGCGACGGCGGCGCTCGAGATCTCGGCGGACTTCGTCACCTGGCGCCCGATCTCCTGAACCGAGGCGCTCATCTCCTCGGTCGCCGTGGCGACCGCCTGGACGTTGGCGGAGGTCTGCGCGGCGGCCGCGGCGAGGGACGCCGAGCGGCTGTTGCCGGAATCCGCCGTGGCGGTCATGCCCTGGGCGGTGGACTGCATGCGCGTGGCCGCCTCGGTGAGGCCGCCGGTGAGGCCGGCGATCGTCTCCTCGAAGCCGCGCATGAGGCGCTCGAGCGCCTCGGCGCGGCGCTGCTTGGCGGAGGCCTCGGCCGCCACGGCGGCTTCGGCGGTGCGCTTGGCGCGCAGCGCCTCGGCGAAGACCGCGACGGTGCGGGCCATGGCGCCGATCTCGTCGCGCCTCGTGGTGTCCGGGATAGGCGCGTCGAGGTTGCCTTCGGCGAGGCCGGCCATACGGGAGGACAGCCGGGCGACCGGCCCCGAGACGCTCCTGCCGAGCCCGAAGCCGATCGCCGCGAGGACGAGGCTCGCCGCCAGCGTGAAGACCAGGAAGGCGTTGCGTGCACGCGCGGTGATCGCGGCGATGTCGTCGACGTAGATGCCCGTTCCGATCGCCCAGCCCCACGGGCTGAAGCCCTCCACGTAGCTCAGCTTCAGACGTGCGGCGTCCTCACCGGGGTTCTTCCACTGGTACTCGACGAAGCCGCTGCCCGCGCGGGCGGCCTGGGACATCTCGCGCACGAAGAACCGTCCGTCGGCGTCCTTCAGCGTGGACATGTCCTGTCCCTGGAGCGCCGGATTGAGCGGATGCATGACGGCGACGGAGTCCATCGTATTGATGAACATGTACTCGCCGTCACCGTAGCGGATCGCCCGGATGGCGTCCGCCGCACGCGCCTGCGCCTCGGCCACGGGAAGCTCCCCGCGCTCTGCCCGGGCGTGGAAGTCGGCGACGATCGCATGCGCGCTGGCGGTCAGGCTGCGGAGCAGATCCTGCTTGCGCTCCTCGAGCTGCGTCGAGAGCGTGGTCGTCCCGAACAGGGCGAGGCTCACGAGGCACAGGAAGGCGGCGAGGGCGAGCAGGTTGAACCGCCCTCCAACCGTAGGGTGAACGAGTTTGCCGAGAGCGTTCGAAGCAGACATGTGTGAGGCTCCTTTTCCGGCGTGACGCTACGGCATCAAATGTTAACATGGAGCTTTCGCTGAGGTGATTGCTTGGACGCTACGCATTCGCGCGGGCACGGCCCGCTGTCCGGCGATGCGCGTCGACGTCGGCAGCTCCGGATCTGAAGCGTGAACCGCCATCTGCACGTTCGTGACGGCCTCCGAACCAGGTCCGTCGACGGGACCGGGCTTCAGGCGGGAACGACCGCGTCTTCAGCCCCGAGTTCGGCGTACTGGATGGTGCACGCACTCGCTTGACAGCCCCCGGCACCCTCCGTATATCCCGCCCACCGACGCGGCGCCCGCGCGCCGACGGCCTGGGGCGGAGTAGCTCAGCTGGTTAGAGCAGAGGAATCATAATCCTCGTGTCGGGGGTTCGAGTCCCTCCTCCGCTACCATCGCACCCCACACTGCCCTGACACCTTGAGGAAAGGCCTTCGGGCCGAGCAGGTGGTTGAGGCGTCCGGCGATCTCGACCTCGACGCCGCCCTTGCGGCTTAGATCGCGGGACACGGTGACAGAATCGACGAGTTCGCGCATGGCGTGAGCCGCTTCGGTGTCGCCAGACCGGACGCCCTTGGCGAGAGCGGCTTGGAGGTCTGCGAGTTGTTCCTCGTATCGTTTGAGAGTCGCCGGGTGCAGTGAGATGGCTTCGGGTGGCTCCGGTGCCACTTCCAATTCTGCGCGGAGTTCTGTCTGCTCACCTTGAAGCGCCAGCATCTTGGGTTCGAGTTGCTGGATGACAGCTGAACCGTCGCATATCGCATCAACGAGCCGGGCAATCTCACGTTCAATTGCGGCTAGCCGGTTCTCGATTCTGGTTCTCCCTTTGACTGCGTCGGCGGCGAGGCGTTTCCGTTCGTCATGGTATGTGCGGACGTACTCGGCGATGACTTCGGGATGCCTGAGTTCGGCGCGAAGTCCGGACAGTACCGCCTCCTCGATGCGGTCGAGATAGAAGGTCTGCGGATTTGGACAGGTTCCACTTTCGGTGTGTGCCGAGCACCGAACGCGGACGCGACCGCTCCGGTCCTTCCCATTGGTCGACATGCCCGCGCCGCACGCCGCGCACCGCAGCAGGCCCGAGAGGAGATGGCGTGGACGCCTCCGCTCCTGAGGCGAGGCGACCGAGCGTTCCGCTTTCCTCCTCCCGGCCGCTTCGAAGACGCCGGGCGCGAGGATGGCCAGTTCTGGCACCTCGGCGACCACCCACTCCTCGGGCGGGTTCGACCGCGAGACGCGGCGGCCAGTGTCGGGGTCTTTCACCATGCGGACCCGGTTCCAGACCTGGCGTCCGGCATAGAGAGGATTTTGCAGGATGCCGTTGCCGCGCGCCGCATTGCCATTGATCGTTGATGCATTCCAACGCTGACCACGCGGCGGTGCGATGCCGTCAACGTTCAGACCGTGTGCAATGTCTCGGGGCGACTTGCCGGCCAGATATTCACAGAAGATGCGCCGAACGACATCCGCTTCGACCTCAACGATCCGCCGAGTCCCAACCTCGCCCGGCACCGCTTCGTATCCATAGGCCAATCCACCGGCACTGCGTCCTTCCTTGGCGCGCCCCGTCATCCCGCGCCTGATCTTCAGAACGTTGTCTTCGCGGTAGAGCTGACCAACCAGACCGCGCAGCCCCACAAGCACCGTGCTGGCGACGCCCTCGTGAACCGCGCGGATTTCAATCGCGAGGAAGGACAGACGCTTGTGCAGCCCGGCGAGGTCTTCCATGTCCCGCGACAAGCGATCGAGCGCTTCAACGATCACAATATCGAAGTCGCCTTCTCGCGCACCGTCGAGGAGATCGAGCAGTCCGTTGCGCCCGAGCACCGAAGCTCCTGACTGCGCTGCATCCTGATAGGTGGATACGACCTCCAGACCTTCTCGCTCGGCATGAGTCTGACAAAGCGCGATCTGATCCTCGATGGATCTCTCGCTTTGCAGGTCGGTTGAGTAGCGCGCATAGATCGCGGCCCTTCTTACCGGATTCAACTCAGTCTCGGAATTCGCGGTCATGATCTTCCCTCGCCGCCTGCCGGGCCAGTGCTCGGGCCAGTTTCAGGATCGCCGGGTCTGGTCGTTCGCGCAAGGCCGCTGATGGCGATCGGCGGCTTGCTGCACCTCCTTCAGGACCCATCCTCTGCATAGAAGAAGGGCGTGCGATTTCTGGTGAATGCGGCGGCCGCTTTGGCATGGCGTCAGCATGACGCCCGATCGTAGCCGCTCGAAGAGCGTTCCGGCGGTCGTCGCGCTGGAGCGCTGTAAGACAGGTGATCTGCGGCCTCGCGGGCTTTGCGGGCCGCGGGTCTGTTTGGCAACCAGAATGACTGCCAGAATGACTGCAAGATAAAAGGGTTGCGGCACAGCATGCCTAGGTTGTTGATTTTGTTCAGGAGATTGCACGGCTACAGCCCAACCCCTGCTGCCCACAAGCACCTAACCGGCGGAACTTGCATTGAAAATGTCGCCGTAAAAAGTGACAATCTAGAATGTGCCGCTAGACTAGTGCTGCAATGTCAGTGCGTTAGCCGCATTGCCGCCGCACAGGGTTCAGGGATGCGGCGGTGCAAACCCTGTCACAACAACCGCTTGAGTGCCGAATACGGCAACTCTTTTATCTCGCGCTCCATTGGTGGGGTCTTTTCGCGGTCCGCTTCCTCAACACGTCACGATGAAACCTCGCCTGAAAACTGGTTTTCTTGAGCGACACGTCCGCATCTCGCGGCGGGGTCAACTCGAAGGATCTTGGCGTTCAGGCATCGCCGACCGGCTGCATCGAACCTGGCGATATCATAGCCCGCAACATCCCCATCTTCTTCTGACACCCAGCGGATTTCTCGCCCAGAACCTGGCGCCCAACTGCAGAAACTATGTCGCGCTCGTGGTTCACAACGCTTTCTTCCCCGGGCTTCTCGAGGTCATGTTTCATGCGTGGTATCCTTCGGTTTACATACATGGCTGTCCATCTTCCGTGTCGAGGACAACGCAGCGCTCCTCGTTCGCCCGGGCGGCCTGCAACGCGGCGACATCGATGATCCCGCTTCTTGGAAACCGGTCGGCCAGAACGTCGGCGCGGGCGCTGGTCACGATATCGATGACGACAGGTGATGTTGCAGCAAGGAAGTGGTTTCGCGCATTCGGCAAGCCAGATAGATCGAGGACCAGCAGATCGAGCGCCGCAAGGCGGTTGCGGTCCCGCGCCGAGCCAAGTCGTTCGGGTTGCGCCGTGAGCAGCGATGAAAACCGCAACGCATAGTCGCGTTCGGAAGTCATGACTACGAAGGGGTTGGGCAGCGGATCGATGCGTTCATGCTGGGCTTCGAAGAGGTCGAGGTCGATGTCGGGCGAGACGAGAATGACACCGCCGATCCGGCGCAGAACGTTCCGTTGCCCGGTGATCGACAATTGCCGCAGGGTTTCGACGACAAGCTGAGTGCCCATTGAATGGCCGAAAACGAAGACATTCTGGTTTTCTCGCGTCAGTTCCACCAGCAGCTCCTCCAGACGGTCGCGCGCGATCAGGATACTGTCCTTGTCGCGAACGTAACCCAGCGTCCGCTCGATCGATGGCCAGGCAAACGTCACTTGCGGCCCTTGCAGACCGTAATCATGGGCGATCTGCGCGTGGCGATAGACGGCGTACTCCATCGCCGTGTTGAAGCCGTGGACATAGACCACCGCGCTGTCGATGGGACGGCCCAGAGGGCCCGCCTCGCGCCGAACGGTGCGGCCCAGGTCTGAGAGTGACGGAAGCCCGCGCGCCTGCGCGACGGTAAAGCTGGTGGCGGGATCAGGGTTTGTGGCCGAGAACTCCACTTCACCCGGCTGATGGCCCGGGGGAATCGTGATGTCGTATTGTGCAAAGGACAGCGCCCCGCCACGCTGCGTGGTGCCGGACAGGTCCGGAGCGAGGACGCGGTCCGTGGCAAGGTAGATGCGCTGCAGGTCGGCTGCACCGACCTGCGCATTGGGGCTGACAAAGGCGTCCGGCGATGCACAGGCTGCAAGCAGCGCGAGTAGGAGGACGGCTGCGACGTTCCGGAGCCCCCTCCTCATGCCGGGTCCGCCGCTTCGTAGGTGACCTCGATGTTGTCGCATGCGGCATCGATTTCGGCGATGCGTGCGCGGTGTCAACGGCGCTCGAACTTTCCCCACTTCTGGCCACTTAAATTTCCTCACTGGGCGGGTGGGGTGATCAGCCCTCGCTGGTTCCGGCGCCTCCATTCTTCGGCGGGCGACCGCGACGTCGTTGAGG
>JBNPEA010000012.1:0-62753 GCA_051117315.1 Salinarimonas sp.
GCCGTGGGCAAGATCGCGATCTCGCTGATCTCGGCCTTCGCGATCGTCTATTTTCGCTTCCCCTTCCGAATGCTGGCTTTCTGGGTGATCTTCGTCACGCTGATGTTGCCGGTCGAGGTGCGCATCCTTCCGACCTTCGAGGTGGTCGCGCATCTCGGCATGCTCAATTCCTACGCCGGCCTGTCGATCCCGCTCATCGCCTCGGCCACGGCGACGTTCCTGTTCCGGCAGTTCTTCCTCACGGTGCCGGACGAGCTGGCCGAGGCGGCGCGGATGGACGGGGCGAGCCCGGTCCGCTTCTTCATGGACATCCTGCTGCCGCTGTCGCGCACCAACATCGCGGCGATCTTCGTGATCATGTTCATCTACGGCTGGAATCAGTATCTCTGGCCGCTGCTGATCACGACGGACGAGAGCTTCACCACCATCGTCATGGGCATCCAGCGCATGGTGAACGTCTCCGACGCCCAGCCGCAATGGCATCTGGTGATGGCGACCGCGACGCTCGCGCTGCTGCCACCGGTCGTCGTCATCCTGGTCATGCAGAGGCTCTTCGTGAAGGGCCTCGTCGAAACCGAGAAGTGAGAGAACGGGCATGGCCGGCATCGGCATCCGCGACGTCGTCAAGCGCTATGGCGACACGAAGGTCATTCACGGCGTCTCGATCGACGTCACCGACGGCGAGCTGATCGTCATCGTCGGCCCGTCGGGCTGCGGGAAGTCGACGCTGCTGCGCATGGTCGCCGGGCTCGAGGAGATCACCGGCGGCGAGGTCTCGATCGACGGGCGCGTGGTCAATCGGCTGGAGCCGAAGGACCGGAACATCGCCATGGTGTTCCAGAACTACGCGCTCTACCCGCACATGAGCGTCTACGACAACATGGCCTACGGCCTGAAGATCGCCGGCCTCTCCAAGGACGCGATCCGCGCGCGCGTCGACAAGGCCGCGACGATGCTCCAGCTCACGCCCTATCTCGACCGCAAGCCGCGCCAGCTCTCCGGCGGGCAGCGCCAGCGCGTCGCCATGGGGCGCTGCATCGTGCGCGAGCCGGCGGCCTTCCTGTTCGACGAGCCGCTCTCGAACCTCGACGCCAAGCTGCGGGTGCAGATGCGCCTCGAGATCAAGCAGCTGCAGCGCTCGCTCCGCACCACCGCCCTCTACGTCACCCACGACCAGGTCGAGGCGATGACGCTCGCCGACCGGCTCGTCGTGATGAATTCCGGCGTCGCCGAGCAGATCGACACGCCGATGAACGTCTATCTCCACCCGGCGACGACCTTCGTCGCCGGCTTCATCGGCTCGCCGGCGATGAACTTCATGCCGGGGCGGCTCGGTGGCGACGGGCGGGCGATCACGCTCGACACCGGCGCCCACCTGCGGGCGCTGCCGGAGGCGATCAATGGCCATGCCGGCGAGAAGCCGGTGACGATCGGCGTGCGGCCGGAGCACCTCGCCCTCGTCGGCGCGGAGGCGGCGGAGCTGACGCTGCGCGCTGGCGTCGTCGAGACGCTCGGCGCCGACACGTTGGTGCACGGCACGCTGCTCGACAAGGGCCAGGCGGTGGTGCCCGTGGCCGGGGAGGGCGGCGAGATCCTGGCGGCCCGCCTGCCCGGCGGCGTCCCGGTGCGCGAAGGCGACACCCTGCCGCTGCGGGTCGCGGACGGCGCGCTGCACGTGTTCGATCGGGAGACGGGGCGGCGGCTGGCGGACGCGTGAGCGCGGATCGGGTGTGCCTGGCGGGACGTCGGCTGGCTCAGGCGTGGGCCGCCGTGACGTCCGTGCGGCGGAAGTCGTGGCCGACGTAGAGGAGCGGGCAGCCGAGGCGGCGCGCGAGGGCGTAGGAGAAGCAGTCGCCGTAGTTCAGCTTGGCCGGATGATTGCCCCGGCCGAACCGCAGATGCGCCGCGAACGCCTCGCGTGCGAGGCCGGCGTCGACGGGGTGGATCTCGACGCGCAGAGCGTCGACGAGGGCGTTCGCCTCGGGAGTGCGGCCTCGCGAGCTCGCGACGATCAACGTTTCCAACAGCGTCGCAGCAGACATCGCGATCGTGTCCGCCGCGCTCAAGACATGCTTGCAGACGGCCGCATCCTGCTCGTCCTCGACGATACAGATCAGGGCGGACGTGTCGACGACGATCACACCGGCAGCCCGGTCTCTTCGTCGTAGAGGAAGTCCGAGCAATGAGCGGCGTCGGGCCCGTCGGGGATGAGGCCCGCTGCCTTCTTCCTGCGCACCGCCTCCTGGATCGCTTCGATGGCCGCGAGCCGGCGTGCACGCTCCTCCGGATCGGCCGTCCGAACCAGGAGCACGCTCGGCCCGCCGGGCCCGGCCGAGACGAACACCTCCTCGCCCGCGGCAGCGCGGTCGATCAGCTCCTCGAGCCGTTCCTTCGCCTCGTTCACGTCGACCTGCATGCCCAGCCTCCTGACGACGCCGTGAGAATAGCGCGGTTTTGTCGTTTACGCAACGCAAATGCACCCGAGGCATGGTCAGCCTGCGGCGTCTCCCTCGGGCTCGCCGCCGGCCTCCGCCTCCGCCACCAGCCGCTCGATCAGCCCCCAGAAGAAGTCCTGGCCGGGATAGCCCTCGATCCGGCCGATCTCGGCGCCGTCGCGGGAGACGACGAAGGTGGGGGTGAAGCGGACCGGGCGTTCGAGCACGATCTCCGGCATCGGATCCGTGTCGAGGTCGACCATGCGCATCGCGTGGCGTGCGCCGACGTCCGACCTCGGCCAGATGCCTCCGATCTCCCGGTCCCAGGTGTGGCACCACGGGCAGCCGGCGCGGCGGAACATCGTCACCGTGATCCCCTGCGCCCCGGCATCCGATGCCGCGACCCGCAGGGGCCCGAGCGCTCGTGCGAGCGCCGCGGCGCCCGCCAGCGCCACGATCGACCGCAGAACCCGACGTCGCCCGATCCCGCCCATGTCGCCCTCCCGTCCTCGATGCTGCTCGTCGAACGCAGGCGCACCCGACGGCGCCCGCTTGCGCCGCGCTCCCGATCCCATAACATATCGCGCAACACGAATGTAATGGGGGACGCGCGCATGGGACTGGACATAGGGCTCGCGGCCGCGTTCGGCGCGGGGCTCCTCTCGTTCCTGTCGCCCTGCATCCTGCCGCTGGTGCCGCCCTACCTGTGCTTCCTCGCCGGCGCCTCGCTCGACGAGCTGACCCGAGCGCCGCCGGCGGCGGCGACGCGGCGGGCACTGGCGCGGGCCTTCGCCTTCGTGCTCGGCTTCGGCGTCGTCTTCGTCGCCTTCGGCGCGGCGGCGACGACGCTCGGCGGCTTCGTCTCCCGGCACGTGGTTCTCCTGTCGCAGATCGCCGGCGTGATCATCGTCATCCTCGGCCTGCACATGCTCGGCGCCTTCCGCTGGATGGTCCTGATGCGCGAGGCGCGCGTCCACGTCGCGAGCCGGCCCGCGAGTCTCGCCGGCGCCTTCGTGGTCGGGCTCGCCTTCGCCTTCGGCTGGTCGCCCTGCGTCGGGCCGGTCCTCGCCTCGATCCTGATGGTGGCCGGGATGGAGGACGCGCCGGGGCGCGGCGCCACGCTGCTCGCCGCGTACGCGTCGGGGATCGGGCTGCCCTTCCTCGCCGCCGCGCTCTTCACCGGCCCGTTCCTGCGCTGGCTCGGGCGCTTCAAGCGTCATCTCGGCGCGGTGGAGCGGACGATGGGCGCGGCTCTCGTCGCCACGGGCGTGCTGATCTTCCTCGGCCTGATGCCGGTCCTCGCCGGCTGGCTGCTCGAGGCGGTGCCCGCGTTCGGGCGCATCGGCTGATCGCGGGCGGGTGATCGCGGGCGGGTGATCGCGGGCGGGTGATCGCGGGCGGGTGATCGCGGGAAGGTGAACGCGACAGGAGCCGGGCCTCGCGCTATCCTCGTCGCGCACGCACCCTGTGGAGGGACGAGGCATGCCGACACGACGTGACCTGATCGCCGGCGCGGGGCTCGCCGGCCTCGCGGGGCTCGCGGGCGCGAGCCCCGGAGCGAGCCGGGCCGCCCGCGCCGCGGAGCCCGCCAGCGCCGCGTTCCGCACCGAGGACGGGCTCTACCGCCAGCCCTGGTTCCTGGAGAGCTTCCTCGAGCTCGGGCCGGACCTGGAGGACGCCGCCGCCGCCGGCAAGCGCCTCGCGGTGATGTGGGAGCTGCGCGGCTGCCCCGCCTGCCGCGACGTGCACCTGATCAACTTCGCCGATCCGGCGGTGGAGAGCTACATCCGCGAGCGCTTCGCCATCCTGCAGCTCAACATCGTCGGCGCGCTCGAGGTCACCGACTTCGACGGCGAGACGTTGTCGGAGAAGGCGCTCGCCGCGAAGTACGCGGTGCGCGGCACGCCGACGATCCAGTTCTTCCCGCCCGGCCCGCAGGGGCTCGCCGAGCGCGCGCCGCGCGAGCGCGAGGTCTTCCGCATCGTCGGCTGGCACGAGCCGGAGACCTTCCGGCGGATGTTCGCCTACGTCGCCGAGGATGCGTACCGCGACACGCCGGTGGAGGCGTGGCTGCGCGGCTGAAGCGCGCGTGGATCAGGCCTCCCGCGCCATCTCGCGCAGGCGGAACTTCTGGATCTTTCCCGTCGAGGTCTTCGGGATCTCGGCGAAGATCACGTGGCGCGGGCACTTGTAACGCGCCAGCCGCTCACGGCAGAAGGCGACGATCTCCTCCGCCGTGGCCGAGGCGCCCTCCTTGAGCTCCACGAAGGCGCAGGGCGTCTCGCCCCATTTCTCGTCGGGCTTCGCCACCACGCCGCAGGCGGCGATGGCGGGGTGGGCGTAGAGCACGTCCTCCACCTCGATCGAGGAGATGTTCTCGCCGCCCGAGATGATGATGTCTTTCGAGCGGTCCTTCAGCTGGACGTAGCCGTCGGGGTGCTTCACCCCGAGATCGCCCGAATGGAACCAGCCGCCGGCGAAGGCCTTCGCGGTCGCGCCCGGGTTCTTCAGGTAGCCCTTCATCACCACGTTCCCGCGCATCATCACCTCGCCCATCGTCGCGCCGTCGGCGGGGACGGGCGCCATCGTCTCCGGGTCGAGCACGTCGAGGCCCTCGAGCGCCGCGTAGCGCACGCCCTGGCGCGCCTTCTTCTGGGCGTAGGCAGCGGGCTCGAGCGCGTCCCATTCCGCGTGCCAGTCGTTCACGACCGACGGGCCGTAGGTCTCGGTGAGGCCGTAGAGGTGGGTGACCGCGAAGCCCGCCTCGCGCATGGCGGCGAGCACCGACTCGGGCGGTGGCGCGGCGGCGGTGAAGAACTGCACCTCGTGGGGCAGGACGCGCTTGTCCGCGTCCGGCGCGTTGAGCAGCGTCGCCATCACGATCGGCGCGCCGCACAGATGTGTCACAGCGTGATCGGCGATCGCCTCGTACATCGGCTTGGCGCGCACCTGGCGCAGGCAGACATGGGTGCCCGCGACGACCGAGATCGACCAGGGAAAGCACCAGCCGTTGCAGTGGAACATCGGCAGGGTCCACAGGTAAACCGGGTGCTTGCCCATGGAGCAGGTGACCACGTTGCCGGTGGCGAGCAGGTAGGCGCCGCGATGATGGTAGACCACGCCCTTCGGGTCGCCGGTCGTGCCGGACGTGTAGTTCAGCGTGATCGCGTCCCATTCGTCCGACGGGGGCACCCAGGCGAAGTCCGGGTCGCCCTCGGCCAGGAGGTCCTCGTACTCCATCGCGCCGAGCCGCTCGCCCGGGCCGTCGTAGGCGGGATCGTCGTAGTCGATCACCAGGATGTCGCGCCCGAGCTCGGCCAGCGCCGCCCTGATCGTGCCCGCGAACTCCCGGTCGGTAATCAAGGCCTTCGCCTCGCCGTGGGCGAGCGAGAAGGCGATGATGCCCGCGTCGAGCCGGGTGTTGAGCGTGTTGAGCACGGCGCCGGCCATGGGCACGCCGTAGTGCGCCTCGAGCATCGCCGGCGTATTGGAGAGCATCGCCGCCACGGTGTCCCCGCGCCCGATGCCGCGCTGCGCCAGCGCCGAGGCGAGGCGGCGGGAGCGCTCGTAGAAGGCGGCGTAGGTGCGCCGCAGGCCGCCGTGGACGATCGCGACGCGGTCCGGGAAGACGGTCGCCGAGCGCTCGAGGAAGCCGAGGGGCGTCAGCGGCTGGAAGTTCGCCGGATTGCGGTCGAGGTCGCGGTCGTAGATCGTCGCCATGGCGTGTCCTCCGGGCGTCGCCTCGCCGTGTGTCGCGTGGACGCGAGAAGCCGGCGCTGCTCGTTGCCGCGAGCCTAGCGGCGGGAGCGGGGCCGCCGCAATCGGAAGAATGAGGGGCGGGGCTCCGCGATCGATCGAGCGAGGGCTCCTGTGGACCGCCCCGGCGATAGGGGCCCGCGGCCTTGTCGCCCCTGTTTCGCCGTGGAACAACGAAAGCCTGTTCGGGCGTCGCCGCGTCCGCCCAAGAAGCCGCCCGAGAGCCCGCCCGAGAACCCGCAAACCAAGGAGCGAGACGACGCCGATGCTCGATGCCGCCGCGCGCATCCAGGCCTTGCCCGACGCGACCGTTCCGGACGCGGATGCGCCGCGGGCCGTGCTCGACGTCGCCCGCTCCCTCACCGGCCGGCCCTGGCGCGAGCGCCTCGACGCGCGCACCAGCCTCGTCGCCACATCGATGGCGCAGACGCACGGCCTGCCCGACACCCTCGCCCGCGTGCTCGCCGGCCGTGGCGTCGCGCTCGACGAGGCGCCGGGCTTCCTCGCGCCCAAGCTGCGCGACCTGATGCCGGACCCCTCGACCCTGGTCGACATGGACGCCGCCGCCGAGCGGCTCGCCCGCGCGGTGCTGCGCCGCGAGCGCGTGGCGATCTTCGGCGACTACGATGTCGACGGCGCCTGCTCGGCCGCGCTCGTCGCCCGCTTCCTCGGCGGGCTCGGCGTCACCACCGAGATCCACATCCCCGATCGCATCACCGAAGGCTACGGCCCGAACGTCGGCGCGATCCGGGCGCTGGCCGAGGCCGGCGCCACGCTGCTCGTCGCGGTCGATTGCGGCACCGCGAGCCACGAGCCGTTCGCCGAGGCGGCGCGGCTTCGCATGGACGTCGTCGTCCTCGACCACCACCAGGCGCCCGAGGCGCTGCCCGCGGTGGCGGCGCTGGTCAACCCGAACCGGCAGGACGACCTCTCCGGGCTCGGCCATCTCTGCGCGGCGGGGGTCGTCGTCCTCGCCCTCGTCGCGCTGACCCGCCGTCTGCGCGCCGAGCCCGCCATCGCCGCGCACCTGCCCGACCTGATGGGCGAGCTCGATCTCGTCGCGCTCGCCACCGTTGCGGACGTGGTGCCGCTCGTGGGGCTCAACCGCGCCTTCGTGCGCCAGGGTCTCGCCGTGATGCGCGGCCGCGGCCGCCCCGGCCTCGCGGCATTGCTCGACGCCGCGGGGCTGACCGCCGCGCCGGAGGCCTGGCATCTCGGCTATCTCGTCGGGCCGCGGATCAATGCCGGCGGGCGCGTCGGCGACGCCTCGCTCGGGGCGCGGCTGCTCGGCTGCACGGACCCGCTCGAGGCCGCCCGCATGGCCGAGGCGCTCGATCGCAACAACCGCGAGCGGCAGGTCATCGAGGCGGCTGCGCTGGAGGAGGCGGTGTCGCAGGCCGAGCAGAGCCTCGGCGCGGCGCCGGACGCGCCGGTCCTCGTCGTCGCCGGGTCGGACTGGCATCCCGGCATCGTCGGCCTCGTCGCGGCGCGGCTGAAGGAGCGCTTCCGCCGCCCCGCCTTCGCCTTCGGCGCGCCGTCGCCCGAGGGGCTCGCGACGGGCTCCGGCCGCTCGGTGCCCGGCGCCGACATCGGCCGAGCCGTGCGCGCCGCGGTCGAGGCGGGGCTCGCCGCCAAGGGCGGGGGTACTGCCTGGGCGGCGGGCGCGACGGTCGCCCGCGACGGGCTCGCCCGCTTCGGCGCCTTCGTCGCCGAGCGCCTCGCCGATCCGGTGGCCGCGTCGATGGCGGGGGATGCGCTGGCCGTCGACGCGCGCCTCACCGCCGGTGGCGCGACGCCGGACCTGCTCGCGGCGCTCGATTCCGCTGGCCCCTACGGCTCCGGCTGCCCGGAGCCGGTCTTCGCCTTCGCGGCCCACCGCATCACGCGGGCGCTCGTTGTCGGGTCCGGCCACGTGAAGGCGACGCTCTCCGCCGGGGACGGGCGCACCATCGACGCGATCGCCTTCCGCTGCGCCGAGGAGCCCCTGGGTCGCGCGCTCCTGGAGGCGCAGGGGCGCCCCCTCCACGTCGCCGCCGCGCTCACCCGCAACGCCTGGGGCGGTCGCACGCGGATCGAGGCGCGGATCGTCGATGCCGCCGAGCCGGCGGCGGCCGCGGGCGCGTGACGATCCGGCCGTGGGCCGGGCGCTGGGGGTGTTCGCTCTAGACCGCCGCGCGCTGCGCCGGCTCGCCGCGCATCGTCTCGACGACGTCGCGCCAGGCGAGCTCTCCGAGGCCTCGGGCCGAGGTCTCGACGAAGGAAGCGAGACCCGGCAGCACGTCGCCTCCGGCCTCTCGCAGCTTGTCCAGAAAGGCCGTGTCCGTCAGGGGCCGATCGGGGCTGCCCGTCGCCACGAGGCAGGTTCGATCGAGGGCCTCGCCGTCTGCCAGGTGCACGACGACCCGCGATGCGCGATCGAAGCGCGGGTCCGCCGGGGGCGTCATGGGGCCGAGCCGGACCAGGGTGCGCAGTCGCGCGACGATCGGGTCGTCGAGCGCGACGCTCGAGAACGCGGCCTGCCCCCCGTGCCCGTAGCGCAGCGGGGCGGCGACCATGTGTTCCATGGAGAACTTGGCGCCGAGGATCGTCTCCGGGCTGCGGTTGCTGAGGCCGATGGCCAGCGGATGGGTCTCCACCTCGATCCGATGGATCCGGTCCGCGTCGTAGGCGGGGTCGGAGACGCAGTCCAGCGCCGCCTCCACCGCCGAATGGCCGTGCTGGCAGCAGGCGTAGAGCTTGTGATAGCCCTTGGAGACGGCCCAGCCCTCGTGCAGGCCGTCGGTGAGCGCCGAGACATGCCCGGCGCCGCCGAGGATCTCGCCGTAGACGTCCATCGGGGCTTCGGTTCCGGCGTGGATGCCGATCTGCGCCATGCCGGCGGCCTGCCAGCCGGCCACCGCGCCCGTCGCCGCCCAGAGGTTGCGCGACAGGTAGCCGCGCGCCAGGTGCGTCCGCGGTCCGATCGAGGCGAGGGTCGCCGCCGTGGCGATGCCCCGGGCCAGCGTCGGCGCGGGCGCGTTTCGCGCCAGGAGCGTCGCGGCCGCCGCGCCCACGGGCGCGAACAAGGCATGGGCGTGCACCCGCGGCGTCGGGAAACGGAAGCACTCGGCCAGCCGCGCGCAGATCTCGTATCCGAGCACGAGGCAGCGGATCACGTCGTCCAGGCGCAGGTCGGCGCGCTCCGCCTCGGCCAGGAGGGCGGGCAGCACGTAGAGCCCGGCGTGGCAGGTGACCGGGCGATAGCCCTCGTCCGTCTCGCACCAGCATCCCGCCATCGCGTTGAGGTACAGGGCGTCCTCGAAGGACACGCGATGCAGGCCGGGGAGGTAGACGGTCGCCTCCGGGCGGCTGCCGCGACGCAGGGCGGCCGCGTGGGCCGCCTCGATCTCGGGTTCCTTCGCCGCGGAGAGGATCGCGCCGACGTCGTCGGCGAGAATGCCGATCGCGCGCGCCCTCACCGGGGCCGGGAGGTCCTCTCCACGCGTGGCGCAGCAGGCCTCCGCGAGCTCGATCAATCCGGAGGAGAACGCATCCATGAGGCTGCCTCGCACGACGGGAGCGGGCGACGCGCGCCCAGGGGCCAGCGCCCCGGCGAGTGTGCCACCGGGGCGCTGGCGGAGAGGCTCAGCGGGCGATCGGCTCGTCCGCGTTCCGGACGACCTCGGCCCACTTCTCCACGTCGTCGATCACGAGCTGCTGGAACTCGGCCGACGTCATCGACATGGGGTCCGAGCCGCGGGCGCGGATCTGCTCGATCAGCTCCGGGTCGCTCGTCATCTCGGTCAGCGCGGCGTGCAGCTCCTCGACGATCGGCGCGGGGGTGCCCGTGGGCGCGAAGAGGCCGAACCACGTGACCACGCCGAAGTCGGGCAGCCCCGCCTCGGCGATCGTCGGGACGTCCGGCAGGACCGGCGACCGTTCCGGCCCGGTCACGCCCAGGGCCCGCAGCGAGCCGTCCTGGATGTGCGGCAGCGAGGACGGAATGTTGTCGAAGATCAGCGGCACGCGGCCGGCCAGGACGTCGATCATCGCCGGGCCGCTCCCCTGGTAGGGGATGTGCGTCATCGGGATGCCGGCTTGCAGCTTGAAGAGCTCGCCGGACAGATGGAGGGTGCTGCCGATCCCCGAGGAGGCGTAGTTGATGCCCCCGTCCTCGTTCTTCGCGTGCTCGATCAGCTCGCCGACGGTCTCCGCCGGGATCGAGGGATGGACGACGAGCACGTTCATGCTGCCGGCGATCGGCGCCACGGCCACCAGGTCCGTGGTGGGATCGTAGGGCATGTTCTGGAAGATGTTGGGATTGATGCCGATGTTGCCCGCCGCGCCGAGCAGCAGGGTCATTCCGTCGGGGTCCGACTTGGCGACCATGTCGGAGCCGATGTTGCCGCCACCGCCGGGACGATTCTCGACGACGAAGTTGGCGTCGAACCTCTGAGACAGATAGCTCGCGGCGAGCCTGCCGAAATAGTCCGTCGCGCCGCCGGCGGCGAACGGGACGACGATGGTGACGTCGCCGTCCGGATAGGTCTGGGCCGACGCCGGTGCGTAGCTCACGCCGATGGCGGCGACGACAGTCGCCAGTAGATGACCGAATTTCATGTCCGCTCCTCGCTCGTTCTTCTCGGTTGCCGAAGGCACGCCCGGCTCGACCGGGCGCACCGTCGGTGCTCCTCCTACGGGTGGGGGATCAGGTGCTCGTCGACGACCCGGCGCAGCGGCGTCTCCGGGGCCGCGGATACCAGGCGGCCGAGCAGTCCATCGGGATCGGCGAGCCGCGGCGCCATTCGGGCGCACTCCGCGAACTTCGCGGCGAAGGTGGCGTCGCTCATCGGCGCCTCGGGCGCTCCCGTGGGATGGCGCGAGGCCGCATCGAGCATGCGGCCGTCGGTCGTGAAGAGACGTACGCGCGCCGGGCTCTCCGCCGGGTAGGCCGCCGAGAGATCCTCGGCTTCGCGGATGATCGTCCGGCCGGCCAGCGCGGCGAGCGCCGGGTCCTCGCGATGACGCGCATCGAAATGCGCGAGCGCGACCGTGCCGTGCGCGGCCGTCACCGCCATCAGGTAGGGGAAGGACAGCTGCGCGATCTCGAGCGTGTCCCACGGCAACGGCACGTGCGCCATCGCCGCCGCGTAGGTCTCGACCTCGACGCGCGCGACGTCCTCGCCGCCGAGCCCATGGGACGCCATGAGCCCGGCGAGCGCGTCCACGGCCGAATGCACGTGACGACAGCAGGGGTAGGGCTTCAGGTAGCTGCGGCAGATCGCGGGACGGTCGCCCCCGACGGCGCGTCGGGCGACCTCCGGACCCAGGCCCGCGAACGCGTGGATCAGGCCGCCCGGACCTTCGAGCACCGCCCGGGGGCCGACCGCGAGCCCTCGCGCCGCGGCGTAGGCCGCGTGGACGCCGCTGCGCGCCGCGTGAGCCGGATGCAGCTTCTTCACGTCTCCGCCGCCGGCCAGGTACGCGAAAGTGCCGGAGGAGGCGCTGCCGGCGATCCCGAGCGCCCGCTCGAGCGGGTCCGCCGCGAGGCCGAGCAGGCGCCCCGCCGCCGCGGCGGCGCCCAGCACGCCGGCGACCGGCGTCAGCTGGAAGCCGCGCCGCATCGCGGAGGGGTTCATCACCTCGGCCGTGACGACGCAGGCCTCGTATCCCGCCACGATGGCGTCGAACGTCTCGCCCAGCGTCGCGCCGCGATGATAGCCGACGGCCAGGGCCGCGGGGACGACGGCGGCGCCGGGATGCACGGAGCCTTCCCGGTTGCCGTCGTCGTATTCGAGAGCGTGGCAGGCGGCCGCCATCGCGTAGGCGGCGTTCAGCGGGCCGGCGCGAAGGCCGAGCCCCACCACGGGAACCGCGTTCTCCGCCGCGACCCTGCCGTCCAGCGTCTCGGCCAGGCTCAGGCTCGCGGCCACCCGCGGCGTCGCGCTCCCCGCCAGGATGCAGGCGATCCCGTCGAGCGCCTGCGTCGTGGCGACACGCCGCGCCGACGGCTCGAGGTCGGCGAGCCGTGCCGTCGTCGCGAACGCCGCGAGGCGCCGCGTCAGCCCCTGGGGCGATGCCTCCGGCGTCATCGGGAGACCTCCCGTCCGCTCTCGCCCATGGCTTCCGCTGCGGCGGCGCGACCGGCGATCAGGCCGAGCCCGAGCGCCGCGAGGAGGCCGTTGCCGGAGGCGTAGCCGGCGCCTCCCTCCCGCCCGCTGATGCCGGCGGCAGCACCACCGCCCGCGTAGAGGCCGGGGATCGGGCGGCCGTGGGTGTCGAGGACCCGCGCATCGGTGTCCACGGCCAGGCCGCCCTGCGTGTGAAACAGGGCGGGGACGATCCGCGTCGCGCGCAGCGACTGTCCCAGGGGGCCGTTGCCCCATGCGACCCGCCCGAAGCGATCGGGGGCGCCGCCCGCAGCCGCTCGGCGTGCCGCATCCAGCGTCGCGCCGAGGGTCTCGGCATCCAGCCCGATGCGGGCCGCGAGCGCGGACGAGGTGTCCGCCGCGACGGCGCCGCCCAGCTCGACGAGCTTGCCGAACTCCTGCTGGTTCGCGGCCACCGTCTCGCAGATGGCCGCGTCGTAGATCACGTAGAACGGCCCTCGGCGCGCGAGCTCCTGCTCCGCGAAGGCCGAATAGCCGACCGACTCGTCGCCGAAGCGCGCGCCGGTGGAATCGACCACGACGCCGCCCTTCTCCACCAGGGTCCACGTCACCAGGACGCCGTGCGGATCGGCGAACGAGGCGTGCCCCTGGTAGGCGCCGACATTCGCCGTCGCGGCGCCCAGCTCCATGCCCCAGCGCAGCGCCTCGCCCTCCGACGTCGGGGCGCCGGCGTACTCGGCTCCGCTCGCGGCCGGGCAGTAGCGGCGCACCAGCTCGGCGTTGCGGCCGAAGCCGTTGACCGCCAGGATGGTCGCCTTGCTGCTGATCCGCACCTTCTCGCCTTGGTTGTTCTGCGTCTGTGCACCGACGACCCTGCCGTCGGCCACGATGAGCGATGTGGCCGGGTTGCCGAAGGCGATCGGAACGTCGCGGCGTTCCGCCTCCCGCAGCAGGCCTTCCATCACGGTCGCGCCCCGCTTGTCGCGCGGCGCGTGCAGACGATGGACGCTGTGGCCGACGTGCCGGTATGTCTCGATCAGCTCCAGCTCGAGACCCGCCGTATCGACCAGCCACTCGATGAGCTCGGCCGAGATCGTGGCGAGACGTTGCGTCAGGTGCGGCGCATCGTGCTCGCCGCTCACGCGCATCAGATCGTCGGTGAAGCGCCGGGCATCGTCGACGATGCCGCGCTCGGCCTGGAAGCGCGTGCCGGCACCCGGAATCGAGCCGCTCGAAAGGCTCGTGTTGCCGGCGATCGCGGCGCCCTTCTCGACGACGGCGACGTCGGCTCCCGTCTCGTGTGCGGCGATGGCGGCGGCGAGGCCGCATCCGCCGGCGCCGATTACGAGCACATCCACCTCGATGTCCGCCTCAGGGGACGCCGCAGCGTGCGGAAAAGCCAAGTCAGGCACCGTTCTCTCCACCCATCATCTCCACCAGGCGCGCCTCGACGTGGCCGTCGCACCCTCGTCGCTCGATGGCCGCGGCTCGCCGCATCGGCGGTCCACTCCCTGCACACGAAGGCGCGCCGGATCGCCAGCGCTCGTCACGATCCCTCGGAGGGGACGTGACGAGGGTCGTCAACCGAGATCTAACTGTCAACACATTTCTGGAAGCTGGCGAACGACCCTCGACCAGCATCGTCACAAGGGTACAGGCGGCGATAGCGGTTGGAGCAAAGATGCTCGGAGAGTGGACGTCGACCACGACCGTCAAGTGAAGAGAAAATAGCTCGTACTGTTGACAGTAATTGCCCGCTGCCACACGATCGTCGAATCCGCGGATCGTGCCGGAGGGTGGCGCACGACCCGATCTCCATGATCCGCCCGGGTCCGCCCACGGGGGGCGGAGCCCGACTCCTCGCAGGGGGTGCCTGACGTGACGCGACGACCGGACTGGAACCAGGTGGCCGCAGCCGGCGTGCCGCTCGCTCTCATGGGAGGCGCCGCGTGGGCGATGTGGCAGGCCTGGGGCTACGGAGTCGGCAGCTTGCGCATGCCCGGTCCCGGGGGCTACCCCTTCGTGCTCGCCGCGGGGCTGTTCCTCGCCGCGGCGGGGGCCGTGGTCTCGCCTCTGGTGCGGATCGCTCGGTCGCCACGGCACGACGCGCCGATCGACCCGGGACGGACCGAAGAGACGGCTGGGGGAGGCATCCTGCGCGCCGCCATGCTCGTGGCGGTGTTGCTGGCGTGGGCGCTCCTGTTGGAGGTGATCGGCTTCGTCCTCGCTTCCCTGATCTGCGCATTCGCCATCTGCTGGATCGGTGGGCAGAGATCGCCGGTCCGGGCCCTCGTCTTCTCATCCGTCCTGACCGCGAGCTGCTACCTGCTCTTCGTCGGCGTGCTCGGATTGCCGCTCTGAGCCGCCAGATCGGCTCGTGGGCTCCAGCCAAGGAAAGCAATCAGGCAAATGGATAACATCGTCCAGGGCTTCGCCATGGCCTTCGGTCCCGAGCAATTGCTCTTCTGCTTCGTCGGTGTGCTCCTGGGGACGCTGGTCGGGACGCTGCCGGGCATCGGCGCGGCGGCGTGCATCTCGATCGTCCTGCCGATGACCTTCGGGCTCGACGGGCTCACCGCGCTCATCATGCTGTCGGGCATCTTCTACGGATCCCAGTACGGCAGCTCCACGGCCGCGATCCTCCTGAACATTCCCGGGACCTCGACGGCGGCGGTGACCTGCCTCGACGGCTATCCGATGGCGCAGCAGGGGAAGGCCGGAACGGCGCTGTTCGTGACCACGATCGCCTCGTTCGTCGGCGGCAGCATCGCCATCGTCCTGCTCATGGGCGTGTCGCCCGTCCTGGCCAACGTGGCGCTGCGCTTCGGCTCGGCCGAGTACTTCGCCGTGATGGTGCTCGGCCTCGTGGCGGCGCTCTCGATGGGAGCCGGCAGCGCGACGAAGGGCGCGGCCATGACGTTCCTCGGCCTTCTGCTGGGCACGTTCGGCATGGACATGACGACCGGGGCGATGCGCTACACGTTCGGCTTCCCCGAGATGACCGAGGGGATCGGCATCCTCGTGCTCACCATGGGGCTGTTCGGCGTGTCCGAGCTGCTGTCGAACGTCAGCCGCCCGCCCGCAGCCGTGCCGCCGGCCAAGTCCTACCGGCTGCGCGGCATGCTTCCGGACCGGAGCGAGCGGCGGCAGATGTACGGGCCCTGCCTTCGGGGTACGGCGATCGGATCGTTGATCGGCGCGCTGCCCGGCGCCGGACCGACCGTGGCGGCGTTCCTCGCCTATTCGCTCGAGCAGAAGGTCTCGCGCACGCCCGAGAGGTTCGGCAAGGGCGCCATCGAAGGGATCACGGCCCCCGAGGCGGCGAACAACGCCGCCGTCCAGTCGGCGTTCATTCCCACGCTCAGCCTCGGCATTCCCGGCGATGCGGTGATGGCGATCCTGCTCGCCGCGATGACCCTCCACGGCATCGTGCCCGGCTCCCAGTTCATGGCCACGCAGCCGGATTTCTTCTGGGGACTGATCGCGAGCTTCTGGATCGGCAACCTGATGCTGCTGGCGCTGAACCTCCCGTTCATCGGCCTGTGGGCGCGCATCACGCGGGTTCCTCCCCATTATCTCTCCAGCCTGATCGCCGTCTTCATCCTCCTCGGGGTCTACAGCGCGCGCAACAGCCTGTTCGACGTCTTCCTGGCGGTCCTGATCGGGGTCGTCGGATGGGGCCTGTCGCGGCAGCGCTATCCCCTGGCGCCCCTGATCCTCGGCTTCGTGCTGGGCCCGTTGCTCGAGGAGCATTTCCGGCGCGTCATGCTGATCTCGCGTGGTGATCTCACCGCGCTCTGGAGCAGCGAGATCTCCCTCGGCCTCCTCCTGGTGGCGGCCGGCCTCGCCGTGCTGACCGCCTGGCGGCAGGTTCGCGGCGGCGGCCGGGCCGGAGCGGCGGCCGTCGAGTAAGGGCGAAAACCGGGTTCGTGGCCTGCCGATGCCCGGACGAGCCCGCGCACTCGCGCGCAGAGGTCGCTTGCCGACCTCGTCGGGGGACGACGGGGAATGGCGGGGTCGCCGTCGGGGGAACGACCCGGCACGACGCCCGCCGCGACCGGGCGCATCGAGCCCGCCGGCTTCGGCGGTCGTCAATCGTGGGATGGGAACGAGGTGTCGTCCGCCTCGCAGGGCAAGACAGCGCAATTCGATGGCGGAGCCGGAGGGATTCGAACCCTCGATACGGGTTTAAGCCCGTATAACGGTTTAGCAAACCGCCGCCTTCAGCCTCTCGGCCACGGCTCCATGGCGAGAACACATATGGGTTCGCGGCTTTCACGTCAACGCCGCCGGAGCCCGCCGCCGGCGCGGAACCAGGGGGCGCTCTCGTGCTTGACCGGCATCGCCACCGGCGATCCTGTCCGCGACCATTGCGCCGAGATCGCCGAGCCGGCCGACCCTGCGGCGTCGCGCGGCTGGGCGCTCCTGTGCGTGGCCGTTGGCGAGGAGTGAGCCCGCGCGTGCTCACTCCCGCGCGAGCAGCTCGGGATCGTGGTCGACCTCGCCGGCGGCCTCGATCTCGATCGTCGCGTGCACGATGCCGAAGCGCTCGGCGAGGCGTGCCTTCAGTGCCTCCTTCATCCGCGTCGCGGCCGCGAGATCGTCGTGGTCGAGGGCGAGGTGGACCTCGAGCGCGACGCGCGTCTCGTCGAGGCGCCACAGATGCAGGTGGTGCACGCCGGAGACGCCGTCCGCGTCCTCGAGCATCCGCCGCAGGCCGTCGAGGTCGAAGCCCTCCGGCGCGGAGTCCATCAGCACCGTGACGACCCCGCGCATTTCCGACCCCGCATGGACGAAGATGTAGAGCGCGATCGCCGCCGTGATCGCGGGGTCGACCCAGCGCACGCCCCAGATCATCACCGCGAGCGCACCGAGGATGACGCCGAGCGTGGCGAGCGCGTCGGCGATCATGTGCAGGAAGGCCGAGCGCACGTTCGCGCCCCTCTCCTTGCGCAGCACCCACGCGGCGGCGATGTCCTCCAGCATGGCGACGACGCCGACGATCAGCATGATCTCGCCCTGCACCGCGGGCGGGTCGAACAGCCGGGTGATCGCCTCCCAGCCGAGGAAGACGCCGATCACGAGGAGGACGGTGAGGTTGATCACGGCCCCCACCGTCTCCGCGCGGGCATAGCCGAAGGTGCGCCGCGGGTCGGCCGCGCGCCGCGAGATCCGCCAGGCGAGATAGGCGACGAGGATGGCGCCGGCGTCGGCGAGGTTGTGCGCGGCGTCGGCGAGGAGCGCGAGCGAGCCGGAGATCACGCCGCCCACGACCTCCGCGACGACGATGCCGAGGTTGAGCGACAGCGCGATCAGCAGGCGCCGGCCGCGCCGCTTCTCGGCGGCGGGGTCGTCCCGGTGCGCCGCCGCGCCGCCGTGGTGATGATGCGCGTGGGCCATGACGCTAGCCGAACGCCGGGCGGCGGCGAACCGTTCGGGCGCACAGCTCCCTCACAACGGCCACACCACCAGGATCATCGGCACCCCCACCGCCACGACCAGCGCCTCCAACGGTAGCCCGAGCTTCCAGTAGTCGCCGAACCTCAGACCCGCCGGGCCGAGGATCAGCGTGTTGTTCTGGTGGCCGATGGGGGTGAGGAAGGCGCAGCTCGCGCCGACGGCGACCGCCATCAGGAACGGGTCGGGGCTAGCGCCCAGGCTCTGGGCGGCGCCGATGGCGACGGGGGCCATCACGGCGGCGGTGGCGGCGTTGTTCATGAAGTCCGACAGCGTCATCGTCACGACGAGGACGAGCGCGAGCGCGATCACGGCGTTGCCGCCCGCGACGAAGTCGAGCAACCCGCGGGCGAGGAGGTCGGCGGCGCCGGTCGTCTCCATGGCGCCGGCGACGGGGATGAGCGCGCCGAGCAGCACGATCACCGGCCAGTCGACGGCGGAATAGACCGTGCGCGGCGCGACGATCCGCGTCGCCATGGCGGCCAGAACGCCCGCCGCGAAGGCGATCGCGGCGGGCACGATGCCGGAGGCGGCGGCCGCGATCGCCGCCGCCATGATGGCGAGCGAGAGCATGATCTCGCGCCGGTTGGGGATGGTCAGCGGGCGCTCCGCCAGCGGCGCGGCGCCCACCGCGCCGGCGAACTCGGCGAGGCGCTCGGGCGCGCCCTGCATCAGCAGAACGTCGCCGGCGCGCAGCATCATCGTGCGCAGCCGCGCGCGCGAGCGCTCGCCCTGGCGGGAGACGGCGAGCAGGTTCAGGCCGTGGCGCGTGCGCAGCTTCAGGTCGCGCGCCGAGCGGCCGGCCAGCGCCGAGCCGGGCAGGACGACGAGCTCGGCGAGCGCCACGCCTTCGTCCTCGGCGGGGATGGCGGGGGTGTCCGCATCCTCGGCACCGGCTTCGCCGTCGTCTGCGGCGCGCGCCTCGGCGTCTTCGTCGGCCTCCTCCCGCGCCTCCTCCCGTTCCTGCGCCTCCCGGGCGCGCTCGTCCGCCTCGAGCACGAGGCCCAGCCGGGAGAGCGCGCCGGCGAGCGCCTTCGGATCGGCCTCGATCACGAGGATGTCGCCCTCGCGCACCCGCCGCCACGGATTGGGCGCGCCCAGGCGGACCTCGTGGCGGACGAGGCCGACGACCTGCGCGTCGGCCCTGCCGAGCGCCTCCTCGATCTCGCGCAGCGTCTTGCCGACGGCCTCGGCGCCCTCGGGGATGCGGGCTTCCGTCATGTAGGCCTCGGTCTCGAAGCTCTCCACGCCGGCGCGCTTGCGGGCGGGGACGAGGCGCGGCGCGAGCAGGACGACGAAGGCGAGACCCGCGAGCGCCACGGCGAGACCCACCGGCGCGTAGGCGAACATGCCGAAGCCCTCGCCCGTCGCCTCGGCGCGGAAGCCCGCGACGATCAGGTTCGGCGGCGTGCCGATCAGCGTGGTCATGCCGCCCAGGATCGAGCCGAAGGACAGGGGCATCAGCACCCGCGATGCGGCGAGGTCGCGCTTGCCGGCGATCTGCAGCGCCACCGGCATCAGCAGCGCCAGCGCGCCGACATTGTTCATGAAGGCCGACAGGAAGGCGCCGAGCGCGGTGAGCGTCGCCACCGCCCGCGCGCCGCCGACGTCGGCGGGCAGCACCCGCTGGGTCAGCAGCTCCACCGCGCCCGATGTCTGCAGCGTCCGCGACAGGATCAGCACGCACGCCACCGTCACCACCGCCGGGTGCCCGAAGCCGGTGAAGGCGGCATCGGCCGGCACCAGCCCCGCGGCGACGCAGGCGACGAGCGCGGCCACCGCCACCATGTCGTGCCGCCAGCGCCCGGAGACGAACAGCACGATCGCGGCGGCGAGGATCGAGAGGACGAGGATCTGGGGCGTGGTCACGGAGGGGCCTCGTGGCTTCGCCGCACGGCGCGGCGCCCGACAACGCGCGAGCGCGCCAATAATGGGGGTGGCCGGAGCGGCGGTAAATCACCGCTTCGCCGGGATCACCCCCGTCGGCGGTGGGCCGGCTGCGGCTGGGACGATCGCCGGGGGCGGGCCGGCGCGGCGCGGGGCGGGGGACGTCACCGCCTCGGCGCAGGCGCCGAGCTCGCCCACTGCCAGCGTATCGAGCGTCGCGATCTCGGCGTCGAGCGCGGCGATCGCCCGTTCGGGCTCGATGGCGGCGCGCTGGGGGGCCTCGATGGCGAGGCGTTCCAGTGCGTAGCGGTAGCGCAGCGCCCGCTCGCGGGCCTCGGCGCGCACCCAGGCGATCAGGCAGCGGTTCTCGGCGACGCGCAGCGCCGCCTCCTGCGCCTGGTTCTCCTCGAGCACCGTGACGTGGAGCAGGAAGCGCAGCCGCGCGTCGTCGGCCTCCAGCACGCGCAGCGCAATGGCACGCAGGAGCGGGATCAGCGCGCGGTCCTGCTCGGCGTCCTGGGCGATGCGGCGAAACAGCGGGGCCGGGGAGGTGCGGCCCGAGAAGATCAGCGCGTCCCAGTAGCTGCGGCGTATGCCGAGCCGCAGCGGCGCGGGGGTGACGCGGTGGCGGGTGAGGTCGGCGAGGCCGCGCTCGATCACCTGCCATTCGTGGGCGGGCATCAGGAAGCGGTAGGCGCGGGCGCGCAGCTCGCGCTCGTCGTCGGTGAGGATCGACCAGGCGGCGGGCTCCCCGCGCGCCTCGGCGGCGACGCGCCCGGCGAAGGGCAGCGCGTGGGCGCCGAGCACGGACGACGCCGGGCGGCCGAAGTCGCCGCGCGGCGCGCAGGCTCCGAGCAGCCCGACGAGCAAGCCGATGTGGGCGAGGCTAGCGACGGCGACGACGCCGCGGCGTGTCCGGCGCGTGCTGCGGGGCCGGATGGGCGTCCGTGTGGGCGTCCTGGCGGTCCGGCGCGCGGCGTTCATACATCACCCCGGTGAAGAGCAGGATCTCCCCGCGCTGGGCGTCGCCGGGCAGGGCCGCGGGTGGTCGCGTGCGCGCATAGTCGGCCAGCCGCACGATCCGTACGGCGTCTGCGCACGGCGTCTTCCGCCGGTGTGAGCGCGTCTCGCCCATGGTCGTTCCCCGAGATCCGCCCGCCGACGCCGGTCGGCGGCGTCGGCGATGATCAATGCGGATGGTTAACGCTTGGTTTCCACCGCGCGAGAGGGTTTGTTCTTACGTGGGATGACGGGCACGCCCCGCCTCAGATCCGCCATTCCGCCATCGCCCGGAACACCAGCGCGTGGCGCTTGCCGATCGCCTCGGCGTCCTCGCCGTAGCCGCCGCCGATCACGGCGACGAGGGGGATGGCGCGGCGTCGCGCCTCGCCCACCACGAAGCGGTCGCGCCGCCACAGGCCCTCGTCGGAGAGCGCGAGGCGGCCGAGCCGGTCTTCGCGATGCGGGTCGACGCCCGCGTTGTAGAAGACGATGTCGGGGGCGACGCGGTCCATCAGGTCGGGCACGTGCTCGGCGATGGTGGCGAGGTAGGCGTCGTCCTCCATCCCGTCGGGGAGGGGGACGTCGCGGTCGCTCGGGACCTTGCGAACGGGATAGTTCTTCTCGGCATGGACCGACAGCGTCACGAGGTCGGGGACGTCGGCGAGGATGTCCGCCGTGCCGTCGCCCTGGTGGACGTCGAGGTCGACGACGAGCGCGCGGGCGATCGCGCCCTCCCGCTGCAGCGTCAGCGCGGCGATCGCCACGTCGTTGAAGACGCAGAACCCCGCGCCGCCGGCGCGCCGGGCGTGGTGGCTGCCACCGGCGGTGGAGCCGGAAAGGCCGTGCTCCAGCGCGAGCCGCGCCGCGAGCAGCGTCCCGCCCACGGAGGAGCGGGCGCGGCGGGCGACGCCCGCGTCGATGGGCAGGCCGATGCGTCGCTCGACGTCCGTCGCCACGCGCTGGGTCAGCACGGCCTCGACATAGGCCGGGTCGTGCGCGCGCGCGATCGTCTCGGCGTCGGCCGGCTCGGGGCGCTCGAAGCCGTCGGGCACGATGCCGTCGGCCTCCAGCGCCCGCCGCAGCGCGCCGTACTTGCCCATCGGGAAGCGGTGGCGCTCGGGGAGCGGCGCCTCGTAGTGCTGATGGGAGACGATCGGCGGCAGGCGTCTCACGTCGTCACCGGCAGCCGCTCGAGCCCGGGAAAGTGATAGGCGTCGCGCACACGCGGGCGCTCGGCCAGGCGCAGGCCGGGGCAGCGCTCGAACAGGATCGGCAGCGCCACCTGCAGCTCGAGCCGCGCCAGCGGGGCGCCGATGCAGAAGTGGATGCCCGCGCCGAAGGCCGTGTGCAGCGGCGTCGCGCGGGCGGGGTCGAACCGGTCGGGATCGGGGTTGGAGTGCGGGTCGCGTCCGGCGGCGCCGAGCACGAGGCCGATGCGGTCGCCCTTCTCGAGCGCGATGCCGCTCTCCTGCGTGTCCGCCAGTACGTAGCGGGTGAACATGTGCAGCGGCGGGTCGTAGCGCAGGCACTCCTCCACCGTGCGCTCCGTCGCCGTGGCGTCCCGGAACAGGGTCGCTGGGTCGGTGCCGGTCTCGAGGATCGTGCGCACGGCGTTGCCCATGGCGTGGACGGTCGCCTCGTGACCGGCGTTGAGGAGGAGGACCGCGGTGGAGACGAGCTCGTCCTCGGACAGGCGATCCCCCGCCTCCTCGGCGGCGATCAGCACGGAGAGCAGGTCGTCGCCGGGCCGGCCGCGGCGCTCGGCCACGCTCTCCCGGATGAAGTCGGCGAAGGCGCCCGCCGCAGCGTCGGCGTCCTCCTCCACCGCGCGGGTGCGGCCGAAGGCGTACATCGCCACCATGCGGTGCGACCAGTCGAGCAGGCGCGGCGCCGCCGCCTCCGGCACGCCGAGCATGCGCGCGATGACGCGCACCGGGATCGGCGTGGCGTAGGCGTCCAGGAGGTCGAAGGGCTCGCCGCGCGGGAAGGCGTCGACGAGCGCGTGCGCCAGCGCGGCGATCGCCGGACGCAGGCTCTCCACGCGCCGGGAGACGAAGGCGCGGTTGACGAGCGTGCGCAGCCGGGTGTGCACCGGCGGCTCGCGCTCGAGCATGGAATGGGCGTCGATCGCGTCGAAGCGCGCCGTGTGCGCCGCCGGCTCCGGCAGCCCCAGCTCGGCGCGGGTGGCCACGTGGAGGATCTCGCGGCCGAAGCGCCGATCCCGCAGCAGGCGGTCGACGTCGGCGTGGGCGAGGAAGACCCAATGGCCGTACTCCTCCCAGAACACCACGGGCGCCTGCGCGTGCAGATGCGCGTAGGCCCGGTAGGGGTCCTCGTAGAAGGCGGGGTCGCGGGGGTCGAGGGAGAGGCGGCGCGCGGCGGGGTCGAGCTTCATGGAGCCGATATCGAGCGATCCGCCGAGCCTGGCAAGGGGGGCGGCAAGGGTGGCGGCAAGGGTGGCGGCTAGGGTGGCGGCAGGATGGCGGCGAGGAAGCGGCGACGGTGCGGCGCCGGACGGTGGGTAAGGCTTCTACAAATTGACCATCTGGTTCGAAAAAGTTAGTGTTCTGGTAACGAATGAGGCGACGACACGTCGCGGCCGTACTCGCGAAGACGAGACCCGCAATCAACAAGTCGTCGTCCGGATGCCGGGGGGCTGACCGGGCAGTCCGCGTGCGAACAGCATCGCACGACCACTCGGCGCACGTCCGCGCCGCTGCCAGCCGACACATTCCGAGCTCTTCATCGTGCGCGCCTCCACGTGCGTCGATGGCGAGACCGTGCGTGGACGCGATCGCCGCGTCCCGCCGGGCGACCGCGCGCCGTCTCACGGCGGCAGATGCAACTCTTGGACGGGAGGCGCTCACCGCAAGCATCCTAGCACATCATGATCCGGCCACGGCTGCGCGATCTCCGGCGAGAGGCGGGAGACGTCAGGCACCGCACCGGCCGACGCTTCGAACACTCCACATCATGCAACCGCATCGTATCCGGCGAGGACGTCCGCACAGAAGAGTGGATGTGCGCCGCGGCGATGCTTCGTTCAACGAAGGGAAATCGTCATGTCTTTCCAGGGACAGGGTCAGCTCCAGGCGGAGCTCCAGGCGCAGCTTCAGGGCCAGCTCCAGGGCCAGGGTCAGCTCCAGGGTCAGGGCCAAGGCCAGGCTCAGGGCCAGGGCCAGGGCCAGGATCAGTCGCAGAGCTCGACGCTCTACTCGGCGAGCCTGAACGGCAACGGCAACCTGAACGGCAACGGTAACGGCAATGGCAATGCCAACGGCAATGCCAACCTCAACGGCAACTACTCCGAGGAGTACGAGCACGAGGTCGAGAAGGAGCTGAACGCCAACCTGAACGGCAACGCCAACGTCAACTACAATGAGAACGACGTCGACGTGGACGTGGACGTCAAGGTCAAGATGGATCTCGAGGGCTACCTGCCCACCGACGACGACATCATCGACATCGAGCAGATCCACGGGATCACCAACTCGATCGTGATGCCCGATGCGGTGAACCAGGCGGTGACCAACGGCAACGCCTTCAACCTCGACCAGGTCAACAACCTGGCCGACCAGGACACGGCGAACGATCCGGACGTCAGCTTCCAGGCCAGCGGCGGCCTCGACGTCGATCTATCGCTGCTCGAGCTCGGCGGGCGCGACGCCGATTCCGGCGTCTCCTTCAGCCAGACGGCGACTGCGACCGGCGGGCGGATCACCACCGACGATCCGAGCTCCAGCGTCGGCGACAGCGGCTCGTCCGCGGCCAACGCGGCGGCCGATGCCGTGGCGTCGAACGAGGCGTTCACCCAGACGATCACGATGGGTGCGAACGTCCAGTTCAACTCCGCGTCCTTCAGCGTGGCGGGCGACGACATCGACGACGTGATGATGTGACCACGTCGCTCCAGGGCCCGCGCGCTCGCCGCGCGGGTCTCCGGCGAGAACGGGGATGCGCGCGGCGCCCGGCCGCGCGTATCGCCCCCTCCCGAACGCGGCGTGCGCTCCCCCGCGCGCCCGGACGAGGACGATCGCCATGTCGACCGGTGTTACCGAGACCATCTGGCATTTCGCGGGCTACCTGCACCTGATCGACGAGGTCGCCAGGAGCTGGACGCTCTACGACGACGAGCCGCCGATGCCGCTGGCGGAGGAGCTGGCGCACCCGCCGCAGGCGCTTCCCGGCGCGCCCGAGCCGGAGGCGATCTTCAGCCGGCCGTCGCCCTTCTGGGCGGCGCCGGGCGAGGCGATCGTCCCCGAGCCGATGCTGCTCCTGCGCGGCAGCCCGTACGTGGGCGTGGACCGCACCGCCTTCGGGCCCGTCGACGTCCCCGAGCCGATTCTCTGGGATATCGGCGCTGGTGGCGGCGGAGCTTCGATCACGATCCGCTACACCTTCGGCTATCGCGCCCCGATCGAACGTGAGGATGCGTTCGGCGAGACCGTCGCCGAGATCCGGCAGATCAATATTCTCGATGATTCCGATGTCTTCGTCTGGGGCGAGGACCTCGCGAGCGGCCTGCTTCCCGTCGATCCCGCGGAGGCGCTGGTCTCCCTGCTCGAGGCCGTGCGCGAGGCGACACCCGACGCGCTCGCCGCGCCGGTGGGCCAGGCCGAGATCGGCGCGGTGCTCATGGCCCGCCACGAGGCCCTCGTCGCGGGCGAGGAAGACGCGGCGCTGGCCGGCTTCGAGACGGAGCCCGGCCGCTACGTCAATGGCGAGCAGGTCTCGTCCGACTGGGAGCTCGCGCCCTTCGAGGGCACGCCGACGATGCCCGAGGGCGCGAACGGCCACGAGGCCTACGGCGCGCACGCGCATCTCGGCGGCAACGAGGCGCTCAACATCGCCGTGATCCAGGATCTCAACGAGCTCTCGCTCCAGACGATCGTCTTCGGCGACTGGTATTCGCTCGACGCCATCGTGCAGATCAACGCGATCATGGACATCGACGCCGTCTCGACCTTCGGCGCCAAGATGGCCAGCATAGGGGCGGCGCTCGCCACGGGCGGGGATCCCGGCGCGAGCTGGGGCGGCGGCAACCGGCTGACCAACATCGCGGAATTCCTCGCCGAGGACGTCGACCTCGGCGTGCTCGAGCTGCCCGGGCAGGGCGGCCTGCAGTGGACGGTCGACGTGCTCGACGGCGACTTCTGGGACGTGAAGGCGTTCTACCAGACAAACTGGATCGTCGACAACGACCTCTACTCGAAGACGACATACGATTTCTTCAGCCAGGTCCGTCTGGGCGAGAACCTCGTCGTCAACCTGGCGGAGTTCCTCCAGGCGGCCGGCGACTACGACATGATCGTGATCGGCGGCAACTACTACGCCGCCAACTGGATCGTGCAGGCCAACGTCCTCGTCGATTCCGACGGCGGGCTCGTCGGCCACCTCGGCGGCGGCGGGGTGCAGCACGGGGCGACGGGGCAGAACCAGCTGACCAACGATGCGCTGATCGCACATTACGGCGGCGGCGGCTTCCAGGCGCTCGATGGCGAGCTCGCCGCCTTCGTGCAGCGCCTGATGAGCGACGACACGCTCGATCCCACCGAGTGGTGGTCGCTCAACGGCATCGGGTCTGGCGCCATGCGCGTGCTCTACGTCACCGGCGACTACTACGACGTCAACCTGATCAGTCAGCTCAACGTCGTCTCCGATGCGGACGTGTTCGCCCAGATCCTGCCGGCGGACGCGACCTTCCACGAGGACGGCGTCGAGCAATGGGTGGCGAGCGGCGGCAACGAGCTGACCAACCAGGCGATCATCGTCGACACCGGGGCCGTCGTCGCGACGCATGTCGGCGGCGAGGTCTACGAGGAGGACTTCCTCGTCCAGGCCGAGATCGTCATCGACGAGGACGACTACGACGACGACGCGCTGGCGAGCGAGATCGTCGCCTTCACCGGCGACGACACCGGGACGGACGACGACGGCGTCGCCGGGGGCGCCCCGCTCGCGGGCGAGGGCGACGCGATGGGCTCGGTGATGACGTGACGCGGGCGAACCGCTGGGGGACGGACCGATGGATCGCATCGACGACGATTTTCGCATTCGAGACCACGCCTGGAGCACGGGCGAGACCTCCGACGAGGATCTCGGCGACGCGCTCGCCGCCGCCGCGCCGGCCCCGGCCCTGCGCCAGGCCCGCCCGAGTGCGCGGGACGTCGCGTCAGAGCCCGGGGCCGGGCCGTCGCTCGCCGGCGGCCTGCGCGCCCTCGAGGCGCGCTACGCGGCCGAGGCCGGTGCGCGCTATATCGGCCCGGGCGCGGCGCTCGGGACGCCGGCCGGGCCGACGATGGTCGAGGCGCCGGTTGCGCAGACGACGGCCGAGGCGCCGCCGGTCTCGCTCGTCAAGGCGCCAGCCGTCCGCGAACGCCGCCCGCAGCCCGTGCCGCAGCCGCAGCCCGTGCCGCAGCCGCAGCCCGTGCCGCAGACGCGGCGGGAGCCCGAGCCGGAGATCCGCGCCGCCCCCCAGCCCGTTGCCGAGCCGTCGCCCGAGCCGTCGCCCGAGCCGTCGCCCGAGCCCGCGCCCAATCCCGCCCCGCAGGCGAAGCGCGAGGCGCGCGGTGAACTGCCCCAGCCGGCGCCGGTGGTCCCGCCGGATGCCCGGGAGGAGGCGGCGCGCCCGCCCGCGCGCGCCGAGCGCCGTCCGGCCGCCGGCGGCGGCAAGCCCCCCGCTCCGCCCTCCGATCGAGGCGGCGGCGGTGGATCGGGCAACGGGCCGCCGATCCAGAACCGCTCGCGGGACATGGACTTCCGCACGGTCCTCACGGCGGGGCTCGCGACGGCCCGACGCAACCTCGTCGTCGTCGCCCTGTTCTCGCTCGCCGTGAACCTGCTCGTGCTCGCGATCCCGCTCTACCTGTTCCAGGTCTCCGACCGCGTGCTGACGAGCCGCAGCCTCGACACGCTGTTCATGCTCACGCTCATCGTCATCGGCGCGGTAGCGGCGCACGTCGTCCTCGACATGATGCGCCGCGTGATCCTCGTGCGCATCGCCACCGAGACGGAGAGCAAGCTCGGCGCGCCGGTGCTCTCGGCGGCGGCGAAGGCGGCGCAGAACGGCTCCTCGCGCGAGTTCCAGGTGCTCGGCGACCTGCAGCAGCTGCGCAGCTTCATCACCGGGCCGGTGCTGCTCACCATGCTCGACAGCCCAACCGTGCCCCTCTACATGCTCGTCGTCTTCATGATCCACCCGCAGCTCGGCTTCCTCGTGCTCACGGCCGGCGGCGTGCTGTTCGTCCTGGCGGGGCTCAACCAGCGCATCACGGCGCTCTCCTTCGCCAAGGCGAACGCCTATGCGAGCCGCGCGAACCTGCAGGCGGACGCCATGGCGCGCAACGCGCAGGTGATCAACGCCATGGGCATGACGCCCGAGGGCGTCGCCATGTGGGGGCGCGAGACGGCGGAGAGCCTCACCTCGCAGGTGCTGGCGCAGGACCGCAACATCCTGCTCGGCAGCATCTCGAAGTTCGTACGCCTCTCGACCCAGGTCGGTATCCTCGGGTTCGGCGCCTATCTCGCGCTCGGCGGCGAGCTGACAGGCGGCATGATCATCGCCGCCTCGATCGTGGCGAGCCGCGCGCTGCAGCCGCTCGAGGGCACGATCGAGGGCTGGAAGAACTTCGTCGCGGCCCGCGCCGCCTACGCCCGCATCCGCGCGCTGCTGCAATCCTCGCCGCTGAACCTGGAGCGCCTGCGCCTGCCGCGGCCCCTCGGCAAGCTCGAGGTCGAGCGCATCCTCTACGTGCCGCCGCCGAACAAGAAGGTGATCCTCAACGGCGTCTCCTTCGCGCTCGAGCCGGGCGAGAGCCTCGCCATCGTCGGCAACTCGGGCACCGGCAAGTCGACGCTGGCGCGCATGCTGGTCGGCTCGGTCGTGCCGACGGCGGGCAACGTGCGCCTCGACCACATGGAGCTGCGCAACTGGGATCCGCGCCAGTTCGGCGAGAGCGTCGGTTACCTGCCGCAGGACGTCCAGCTCTTTCCCGGCACGATCAAGCAGAACATCTCCCGCATGCGCGAGGACGCGACCGACGCCCAGGTGTTCGAGGCGGCCGAGCTCGCGGACGTGCACGAGATGATCTCGCACTTCGCGCAGGGCTACGAGACGCCGATCGCCATGGACGGGAGCCCGCTCTCCGGCGGCCAGAAGCAGCGCGTCGGCCTCGCACGGGCCTTCTTCGGCGATCCGCGCTTCGTCGTGCTCGACGAGCCGAACTCCAACCTCGACACCAACGGCGAGCGGGCGCTGGCGAAGGCGCTGGTGCGGGCCAAGCAGCGCGGCATCACCGTCGTCGCGATCACCCAGCGCCCGTCGCTGCTGAAGAGCGTCGACAAGATCATGATCCTGCACGAGGGCAACGTGAAGGCGCTGGGGCCGCGCGAGCAGATGCTGCCCGTGCTGTTCGGCAAGAAGGCGGACGGGCCGCGCGCCATCGGCGGTGACGGCACCCCGCTCATCGAGGAATGAGGTCGGTCATGAGCGCCAGAGCGATGCAAGCCATCCAGCCCCGGGACTGGTACGCCAACGTGCCGCGCAGCGCGCGTACGCCGACGCTCGCGGGGCTCGTCGTCCTGTTCGGGACGTTCCTCGCCTTCGGCGTGTGGGCGAACGCCGCGCCGATCGCCGGCGCCGTGGTGGCGACGGGGGTGTTCGTCACCACCGGCTCGAACAAGACGGTGCAGCATCTCGAAGGCGGCGTGATCAGCGAGATCCTGGTGCGCGAGGGCGACCACGTGCGCACGGGCGACACGCTCGTGCTGCTCGACGAGACCGGCCCCCGCGCCGAGCTTCGGCGCCTCCAGCTGCGCTTCGCGCGCACGCTCGCGATGGAGGCGCGCCTCGTGGCCGAGATCGAGGGCCGCGCCGCCATCCACTTCCCCGACGTGCTCCTGGAGAAGGCCGCCGATCCCGACGTCGCCGAGATGATCGAGCGCCAGCGCCTCACCTTCTCGGCGCGCAAGCGCCACCTCGACAGCGAGATCGTCACGCTCGAGCGCGGCGTCGACGCCCTGCGCGAGCACGTCACCGGCAGCGAGGTGCAGATTCGCGCCGTGGAGGAGCAGATCGCCTTCTTCGAGGAGGAGCTCGTCGACAAGGAGACGCTGCTGCGCCAGGGGCTGGTGCGCCGCCCCGAGGTTCTCGCCCTCCATCGCGCGCGCGCCAACATGCGCGGCGAGATCGGCCGGCTGATCGGCGACATGGGCGACGCCAAGGAGCGCATCGCCCGCGGCCAGGAGCAGATCAATGGGCTGCGCCACGCGGCGGTGAAGGCCGCCGTGGAGGAGCTCCAGCAGGTCCACGCCGAGATGAGCGACCTGCGCGAGCGCATCCGCTCCGCGGAGAACATCCTCGACCGCATCCGCATCACCGCCCCCGTCGAGGGAATCGTCGTCAAGCTGCGCTACCACACCGCCGGCGGCGTGGTCGAGGCGGGCAAGAACGTCATGGAGATCGTGCCGCTCGACGAGCCGCTGGTGATCGAGGCGACCGTCCGCCCCCGCGACGTCGACAGCGTGCGTCGCGGACAGCGCGCTTCGGTGCGCCTCACCGCGCTGAACCAGCGTACGACGCCGATGGTCGCCGGCGAGGTCATCTATCTCTCCGCGGATGCCCTCCCGGAGGAGCGCCCGCGCCCGGACTCCGAGGGGGACGTCTACGTGGTGCGCATCGCCCTCGACGAGTCCTCCGTCGCCCACGTGGCGAATTTCGAGCCGACGGCGGGCATGCCGGCCGAGGTCTATATCGAGACTGCCGAGAGGACCTTCTTCCAGTACTTGATCCGGCCGCTACAGGACAGCATGGCGCGGGCGTTCCGTGAATCGTGACAGAGGATCGGAGCAGCCTTTGACTGTCACAAAGGAAATATTCAACCGTCGCAAGCCCAGTTAATTTTTGTGGCGGCTATATAGCAAAGGTATTAATTTGGCTGAAACGCTTTCATTTTGCTTCGTGATGTGTTATGCTAGCACGATAAAAATCAGATCTTGGTATTGAACCAACGAAACACAATCTCGGGGGGGCGCCTCGCCGCATGAAGTAAACTCACCCAGGTGGGAGTATCGTATGCATCAGTCGAACGATACGGCGTTCTGCAACGAGGAAGCCGCCTACCGCTTCGTCGAGGCCAGGGTCTGGCCGGACGGACCCGTCTGTGCGCATTGCGGCCGCGGCGATCGCGTCGGACGGCTCGCGGGCAAAGATCCGAAGCCCGGCGCCTACAAGTGCTACGCCTGCCGCAAGCCCTTCAACGTCAAGCTCGGCACGATGCTGGAATCGACGCACGTGCCGCTGCACCTCTGGCTGCAGGCGCTGTTCCTGCTGCATGCGTGCGATCCGCCGGTCTCGGTCAACCGGCTGCATAGCATCCTCGGCGTCTCGAGCCGGACGACCTGGTTGATGTCACAGCGCTTCCGCGACCGTCTGAAGGCGTGCGACCACGAGACGGGGGATACGACCAAGCGGCGGGGCGATCTCGACCTCCTCGCCGGATCCGTCCTCTGCGCAGTGGGGGGAGGGGCGCCATGAGCGAGAGGTCCGGCCGTAAATGGGCGGAGATCCAGCTCGACCTGTTTCGGGACGCCGCGCGTCGGCATGCCCGGCCCGAAAGCCTCGCTTGCTTCGAGGCGCTGTTCGCCCGTCTGGTCCCGCCGGTCAGGCCCGATGGTCCGTCGAGCGGCGACGGGCGGCGATATGGGCCTCGAGGCGGGGGAGCAACGCCCACAGATCGCGATTGAGGGCGCCGTGCTCGCGGATGGCCTCGGCCATCTCGTCGCGCCGCGCGCCGTCCATCTCCCGCACGCGGCCGAAGGACATCCGCCCGCCGCGCTCCTCGAGCTTCATGAGCTGGGTATGCGTGATCGCCCCCTCGTCGTCGACCGTGTACATGCAGTGATTGAGGTCGTTGCGCAGCCGCGTCTGCTTCGAGAAGCGCGCGACGAGGGCGTCGAGCTCGCCGGCGATCGCCCGGTCCCCCACCTTCGCCTTGGCGAGGCGCTGCACCAGGTCGAGCCGCGCCCGCGTCGTGTTGAGCGTGGCGAAGACGATGGCCGCGGAGACCTCGTCCGTCTCCAGCAGGAGCATCAGCACGTAGATGAACAGGCTCTCGTTGTTCGACCAGGAGAAGACGAGGTGCCCGATCAGCGCCAGCACCTCGGTGCGGCGGTCCGCCGAGGCCGGCGCCGCCGCGGCGAGCGCGTCGAAGTCAGGGGGGTGCGGCAGGCGGGAGGAGGGGATGTCGCTCATGGCCGTTTGCCCGTCGTCGCGTCCCTGCCCTGTGCCACGCCCGGCCGCCGGCCGGCGACTTGAGCGGGGTCGCGCGCCATGGTCCTCGGCCTCGTCGACCTCTGGAAGGTGAGGGCGGGCCGACGGGCCGCGGTGGCGGCGCTGTCCCCCTTCGTGTCCCGCTCGCGGGAGCGTCTCGCCGCGCGCCGCGCCGAGGCCGGCGCGGAGCCGGAGGCGCCCGAGGCGCCGCAGGGCCTCGCCATGCTGGGCCAACTCGGAGGGCTCGATCGCCTGGCTGGGCTCGGAGACGTCGAGGACACCTCGGACTCCGTCTGGCTCGACCCCTACCTCGTAGGGTTCCTCGCCACGCTAATCACGCTCGTTGCCAAGCGCAAGACGGGGCCGCTCAAGGAAGAGACGCTCGCGGGGGTGCAGGAGGGCGCCTTCTCGTCGCTCACCGGCCTCGACGGGACGCTGTTCGGCGTCGAGCTCGTGCTCGCCGGGCAGGCCCCGTCCCGCGGCTTCGCGCAGGGCTGCGCCGACGGCGGGCGGTTCTTCACCCTCCTCACCGGCGAGCCGGTTCCCGCCGGCGACGACGAGACGCCGGACTGGGCGGCCGGCTTCTTCCACCAGCCCGCGCCCCAGCCCGCGATCGCGCCCGCGCCGCCGCCACTCTCCCCCTTCGCGGCCTGGGACGCGTATGTCGAGCCGCGTTTCGGCGGCTGAGGCGTCACACCGTCTCCAGCAGCCGCGCCATCAGCATCGCCCGCGGGCCGAGCGACGAGACGAGGCCGTACTCGTCGAGCGTATGCGCGCCGTCGCCGTCGATGCCGAGCCCGTCCAGCGTCGGCACGCCGAGCCCGGCGGTGAAGTTGCCGTCCGAGCCGCCGCCGGTGCGGGCGGTCTCCTCAAGGGTGAAGCCGATCTCGGCTGCGAGGCCCACCGCGGTCTCGTAGAGCGCGGCGACCTGCGGCGTGCGCTCGAAGGTGGGCCGGTTCATGCCGCCGGTGATGGTCACCTTGAAGTCGGGCCGCTGCGGGGAAAGGCCGAGGATCTCGCGCGAGAACGCCTCGCCGTCGGCGGCAGTCTCCACGCGCAGGTCCACCGCGAAGCGGCAATGCTGCGGGATCGTGTTCATCGCCGTCCCACCCTTGATCAGGCCCACCGTCGTGGTGACTCCGCGCTCGTAGTCGGTCATCGCCTCGATCGCGGCGATCTGGCGCGCCGCCTCGTGGATCGCGTTGCGCCCCTCCGCGTGCCGCGAGCCGGAATGCGCAGGCCGGCCCTCGACATGCACCTCGAAGCGGCCGACGCCCTTGCGGCAGGTGACGATCTTGCCGCCGTCGCGCGCGGGCTCGGTGACGAGCACCGCCGCCGCGTCGCGCCCGAGATGCTCGATCAGCGCCCGGGTCGTCGGCGAGCCGATCTCCTCGTCGGGCGTGAACAGGTAGACCATCGGGCGCTTCGCCGTGCCCCGGCGCGCGACCTCGAGGAAGCCCTGCAGTGCGAGATAGGCGCCGCCCTTCATGTCGTAGACGCCCGGCCCGTAGATCCGGTCGCCCTCGACGCGCACGGGCAACCCGTCCTCGAGCGTCCCGATCGGGTGGACCGTGTCGAGGTGGGAGAGCACGAGGGCGTGCTCGCCGCCGGTCGCCGGGCCGGCGCGAACGATCACCGATCCGCCGAGCCCTTCGCGGCCGGGCAGCCGCTCGATGCTCACCGGCTCGCCCTCGAGCCCCGCCACCAGGCGATCCATCATCGCATCGACGGCGGCGGCGTCGTCGGTCGGGCTCTCGTGGCGCGCCCAGGCGCAGACGTCCTCGACCATGCGGCCGATGCGGGCATCGTCGGAGAAGGCGACGGCGGCGGATGTGGACGGCACGGGCATGGGGTTTTTCGCTCTCTCGTCGGTCTGGAAGCGCGCAGATAAGCACGAGCGGGAGCGCACGCGAAGGGGCGCGTAGCGAAAGCGCGCGTGCGGTCGCCCGCACGAGAATCGGCCTCTTGCCAGTGCGTCCTCGGGCGTGCCTCAATCCATCGATGCGGGTCGCGGCGGAGGGGATCGTGCGGAGGATCGAGAGCGATCGCCGCCTCGCGCGCAGGCCGGCGGGGCACCTGCGGCCCGTCGTTCTCCTGTCTCTCGGGATCCTGCTTCTCCTCGCCGGTTGCGGCCTCGCCGTCGATCCCGGCCAGGCGCTCGTCTGCCGCACGGCGATCGTCGCGCTGCACCCCGATGGCACCCGCATCGATGTCGTCCGCGAGATCCCGGACGTCGACGGGCGCGGCGTGGAGATCGTCTACCGGGCCGACGAGCCGGACGCCCCGCCGCGCCGCACCCGCACGGCCTGCCGCTTCGCGAGCGAGCGCGCCGGCCCGGGACGCCTCGATCTCGTCTCTGTTGCGCAGGACGGCGAGGCGCTCTCCCCGGTGCGGCTGTTCCTGCTCGAGCGCTACTGGACCGGCCGCGGGGCCGCCGCCGCGGCCGTCGCGCCGCCGCGGCCCTCCGCGCTGGCCGGCGACGGGATCGCGCTCGGGCGCGGCGGCATCCAGGCGCTGCACGTCGCGCTGGCCGCGCTGACGACGGGCTCACTCTACGGACTGCTGGCAGTGGCCTACAGCCTCGTCTACGGGCTCGTCGGACGCATCTTTCTCGCGTTCGGCGAGATCGCCATCGTCGGCGGCTATGCCGTCGCGATCGCCGTCGGCGTCGCGCTGGCGACGACCCTCGTCGCGGGGGAGGCCGCCGTCTATGCGGGGCTCGGCCTCGGCCTCGTCCTCGCGCCGATCGCCGCGGCGTCGCTGGCGCGGCTGCTCGCGGAAGGCGTGGTGGCGCCGCTGGCGCACCGGCCGGGATACGCCATGCTCGTCGCCTCCTTCGGGCTCGTCATCGTGCTCTCCGAGGGCCTGCGCCTGCTGCACGGGGGCGCGGAGATCTGGATCGCGCCCGGGCGCGTGCGCGGCCTCGTCCTCGCCGCCAGTCCCGACGGTGCACTCGCCACGATCACCATCACCCAGGCCGCGGCGATCGCGCTGGCGTTCGGTGGCGCGCTCGCCGCCATCCTCCTCGTGGCGAAGAGCCGCTTCGGCCGGGCCTGGCGGGCGGTCTCGGACGACGCGCACGCCGCCGCCCTGATGGGGGTGGACGCGCGCGCGACGCTGGTGCGGGCGGTGACGATCGCGGGCGTCCTCGCGGCGCTCGCGGGCTGGTTCGTCGTGGCGCACTACGGCAACATCTCCTTCGCTGGAGGGCTGTCGCTCGGGCTCAAGGCCCTCGTCGCCGCGATCCTCGGCGGCATCGGCTCGCTGCCGGGCGCGCTCCTCGGCGGCCTGCTGCTGGGCCTCGGCGAGAGCCTCTGGTCCGCTTTCCTGCCCGGCGCCTATCGCGACGTGGCGGTGTTCGGAGCCCTCGCCCTCGTCCTGGCGCTGCGCCCCGGCGGGCTGTTCGGTGACGCTCATCCGGGACACCAGCGCGTCTGACGGGCCGCGACGACGCGTCCGGAGTGACACGGGTTGCGGGGCGAAATATTTTAAGCTTAAATCATTTCGCCGACAGCAGCGGAGGGCGCGCCATGAAGATCGCCGTCATCGGGGGAGGCCCGGCGGGCCTCTATTTCGCGATCCTGATGAAGAAGCAGGATCCCGCGCACGAGATCACCGTCTACGAGCGCAACCGGCCGGACGACACGTTCGGCTTCGGTGTCGTGTTCTCGGACGCGACGCTCGACGGGTTCGAGCGCTACGACGAGCCGAGCTACCGCCGCATCACCCAGGAATTCGCCTACTGGGACGACATCGCCATCCACTTCAAGGGCGCGGTCCATCGCATCGGCGGCAACGGCTTCTGCGGCTGCTCGCGGCGCACGCTGCTGCTCATCCTCCAGGAGCGCGCCCGCGAGCTCGGCGTCGCGCTCGAGTTCGAGGTCGAGATCGCCGACGAGAGCCGCTTCGCCGACGCCGACCTGATCGTCGCCTGCGACGGCATCAACTCGCGCATCCGCGAGAAGCACGCGGACCACTTCGCGCCGCAGGTGGACCTGCGCCCCAACACCTTCGCCTGGATGGGCTCGACGACGCCCCTCGACGCCTTCACCTTCGTCTTCCGGGAGACCGAGTGGGGCCCCTTCATCGCCCACGCCTACCAGTACGAGAAGGGCCGCTCGACCTGGGTGTTCGAGACCGACCCGGAGACCTTCGAGCGCGCCGGCATCGGCGCTATGACGGAGGAGGAGAGCGCCGACCTGATGGTGCGGATCTTCCCCGACTTCCTCGCCGAGCACGGCGTCATCACCAACCGGTCCATGTGGCGCAACTTCCCCATGATCCGCAACACGCGCTGGGTGAAGGACAACATCGTGCTGCTCGGCGACGCGAAGTCGACGGCGCACTTCTCCATCGGCTCCGGCACCAAGCTCGCGATGGAGGACGCGATCGCGCTCTTCGAGAGCTTCCGCCGCGAGCCGCGGGACGTGTCCGCCGCGCTCGCCGCCTTCGAGACAGGCCGGCGCGAGGAGACAGAGAAGACCCAGCACGCCGCCGACGTCTCGCTCGTCTGGTTCGAGCACCTGGCGCGGTTCTGGGACTTCGACCCGGTGAAGTTCTCCTTCGGCCTGATGACCCGGGCGAAGGCGATCACCTACGACAACCTGCGGCTTCGCGCGCCGGGCTTCGTGGCCGAGGTCGACCGGCTGTTCGCCCGCGAGGTGCGGCAGGCCGGCTTCGACGTCGACGTCGAGCATCCCGTCGCGCCGATGTTCCAGCCGTTGCGCCTGCGCGACATGGTGGTTTCGAACCGCTCGGTGATGTCGCCGATGTGCATGTACTCGGCCGTGGACGGCATGCCGACGGACTTCCACCTCGTCCACTACGGCGCGCGCGCCATCGGCGGCCCGGGCCTGATGTTCACCGAGATGGTGGTGGTGTCTCCCGAGGCCCGCATCACGCCGGGCTGCGCCGGGCTCTGGACCGACGCGCAGGAGGCCGCCTGGACGCGCATCGTCGACTTCGTCCACGCCAACAGCAAGACGAAGATCGCGCTCCAGCTCGGCCATGCCGGGCGCAAGGGGGCGACGAAGCTGATGTGGGAGGGCATGGACCGGCCGCTGGAGGAGGGCGGCTGGGAGGTCTGCTCGGCCTCGCCGCTGCCCTACTTCCCCGACAGCGCCATGCCCCGCGAGATCGATCGCGCCGGCATGGACAAGGTGCGCGACGACTTCGTCGCGGCGGTGGAGCGCGCGGAGCGGGCGGGCTTCGACATGATCGAGCTGCACTGCGCCCACGGCTACCTGCTCGCGAGCTTCCTCTCGCCGCTGACGAACCGTCGCACGGACGACTACGGCGGCACGATCGAGAACCGGCTGCGCTTCCCGCGCGAGGTGTTCGAGGCGATGCGCGCCGCCTGGCCGGCGGAGAAGCCGATGTCGGTTCGCATCTCCGCCACCGACTGGGCCGAAGGCGGGCTGACGCCGGAGGATTCGGTCGCCATCTCCCGCGCCTTCGCGGACGCGGGCGTCGACCTGATCGACGTCTCCACGGGCCAGACCGTGCAGGAGTCGCGGCCGATCTACGGGCGCATGTTCCAGACGCCGTTCGCGGACCGCATCCGCAACGAGGCGCGCATCGCCACCATGTGCGTCGGGAACATCACCACCGCCGACCAGGTCAACACCATCCTCGCCGCCGGCCGCGCCGACCTCGTGGCGCTCGGCCGCCCGCACCTCGTCGACCCCGCCTTCACGATGAAGGCGGCCGCCTGGTACGGCGTGAAGCAGCACTGCCCGCCCCAATACCAGCCGGGCCAGGACCAGATCCTGCGCAATTCCGTGCGCGATCGCGCGGACCTGGAGGACATCAAGATCCGCGCCAAGCCGAAGACGCGCGCGGAGCTGAAGGCTGAAGCGGCGGGGGTGAAGCAGGCGGCGGAGTAGGGGAGGGCGGCACGGCCGCGCTCCGACATGCGAAAGGTAGCGCGGGAACCTCTCGCGCGACCGCCGCGTTGTTGACTTTTCGATGACAGCAGTCTAACGTTGCATCGGCAGGCGATGGTCAGCGTTGCATCCGAGCGTCGCCGTGCGATCGGGGGACCATGTGATGAAGTCTCTGACGACCTGGAAGGACGTCAAGCCGCTCGTCGAGCGAAGCGCGACGGACACGCAGAAGACGCCGGGACCCCTCGAGATCGACATCCTCATCACACCCGAGAAGCTGCGTGACGCGCGGCGGTCGGCCGCGGCGACGGGCTCGGGATCGCAGCCAACGGCCCAGAAGCCCTTCACCGGGCCGAAATGAACCGGCTTTCGCTGATCAGCCGTTGTTCCTCAGGTCGAGGGACAGGATCATGCGGCTGCCGAAGGGCGGATGCTTGACGTCGATCGTCCAGCCGTTTCCGCGCTGCGCGATCTGTGGGTCGACGCTCAAAACCTCGTCGGGGCGCGTGAGCATGTTCATCTCGTCGGACGGGACGAAACGCACCTCCGGCTCCCGGATGAACTGGCCCTCGTCGGCGGCGAGCGCGATCTCGACCCGCTCCGTCGGCTTGGCGATGTCGAAGGACAGCGTCTGCGCGTCGTCGAGCTCGTGATCGAGCGGAAGCATGTCGTAGGACAGCGCGAGCGTCACCTCCTCCGAGATACGCCCTTCGCGCGGAAGCGACACCTGCAGCGGCGCCTCCAAGAGGAAGACGAGCTCCTCGCCGACGAGCCTGCGCTCCAGCGCATCGCCGTTTGCGTCGGTCTGCCCCGGATCGGCCGGTACTTCGTCTCCTGCAGCGTCGTCGCCGTTCGTCCTCGCCTGCACGGGGCGCGCGCGTCGAAGCTCCTCGTAGCTGACCAGCATCGTCTTGATCAGCCTTCCGGCCTGGACCCCTGTGGGCAGCTGCGCATCCCATTGCCGCAGGCGCACGTGTATTCCGTCGATGCGGATGAGCTGGCGCACGTCGCGCCGACGGGCGCTGAAGCGCATGGTCCAGGTGTCCGTCACCGTGCAGCCGCTCGCGTCGATCCGGATCGTCCGCTTCGTGACGATGAGGCCGAAATAGGATTCGAGCCTCTCGAGCAGCTGGGCGCTGCCGACGAGGATGTGCTCCTCGTCCTCGAGCTCGAGCGCCCGCTTGACCACGCCCGAGAGCTTCACGCTCGGCTCGCCGATGCGCAACCGGCCGATCCGAATGCTCTCGCGTGCGAGCAGCGGCGCAAGCCACAGCAAGGTGAAGCGGATGCCGCGACGATCGGCCAGGACCTGAGGCAAGAGCTGGCTGACCCAGAAAGGCAGCAGCGCGCTCACCGAGATCGCCGTCGCGATGTGCCCCAGCACCAGAACGACGACGGACCCGTCCAGCGCCCGGCGCACCGCCGAGGCGACCGTCGGCTCCAACATCGGGCTCACGCGCCCCGACAGGGCGCCGAGCGCCTCGGCGACCGCCGCACCCGTGGGGTCGAAAGGCAGCGACTGAAAGAGCAGGGCGATCGAGACGATCGACGCGATCGCGAGGAACTCCCGCCCCGACTTGAAGGCCGGCTCGTTCTCGCGCAGCTTGTCCACGACCTTGCGGATGCGCTTCTTCTGCGCATCGTTGAGCGCACGGCTCCCGTCGATGAAGCGGCCGAGGCTTTCCTCGTCGGCGGCGAGGAGCTGGCTCGCGGCAGTCTGCAGACCTTCGAGCAGGAATACGGCATAGAGGAGTGCGAAAAGCCCCAGCACAGTGATCCAGGCCCACGGGGTCTCCGCAACCGCGAAGACGGCGCGCGCCAGGAACACGGCGACGCAGACCGCAAGTACCGCGCTCCAGACGAGCAGCCACCCCTTTCCCATCCACGCCCCCGCCACCCTGTCAGACCCGGGGGGAGCGTTACCATTAATTGCTGGCACGGCAAAGCAAGGCGATCGGGTCATCGAACGACCGAGGGCCTCACGCCTTCCCGGTCCGCTCCCGCAGCTCGTCGATGCGCTTGGACGCTTCCGCCTTGTCGAGCTCGGGATCGTAGAGGCCGGGCTCGTCGGCCTGCTCGGTCAACGTCTTGAGGTAGGAGGCCTGGGCGCCGGTCATCGGCTCGTGACCGGTCACCCACTCCTCGGGGTCCTTCTGCTGGTTGCCGGCGGGAGGGGTCTGCTTGGGGTTCTCCACGTCCGGCGGGTCCTGGTGGGCGCCGCGGGCGCGCTCGTCTCTCGAGTTGTCGTCTTGCGAGGACATGCGGGCTCTCCGTTTCGCTCTCGTGTGCGTTCTCGTTTCGTCCCTCGGAGAACGACGCCCGTCCGCCGCGGTTCCCGGGCCGATGGCTCGGATCGCCGTTTTTGCGCTCCCGGGCGGGTCCTGCTAGACGTCGAGCGCGCAACCGGAAGCCGCCCGCCGATGTCCTCCTCCGAGCCTCTCTCCTCCGAGCCCGTCTCGTCCGAGCCCGTCTCGTCCACGCCCGCGTCGGACCCGATGCCCGCCTCGGACCTCCGCCTCCTGGTCCTCGACAACTACGACAGCTTCACCTGGAACCTGGTCCATCTGGTGAGCCGCTTCACGCGCGCCATCGAGGTCGTGCGCAACGACGTCATGAGCGCGCAGCAGATCCTCGACGGCGGCTTCGACGCCATCGTGCTCTCGCCCGGGCCCTGCACGCCCAACGAGGCGGGCGCCTGCCTCGAGGTGGTGGAGAAGGGCGCGGGCCGGGTGCCGATCTTCGGCGTCTGCCTCGGTTTGCAGACGATCGGGCAGGCCTTCGGCGGGGACGTCGTGCGCGCGCCGCTGCCGATGCACGGCAAGACGAGCCGCGTGCACCACGCGGGAACCGGCCTCTTCGCCGGCTGCGCGCAGGACTTCACGGCGACGCGCTACCACTCCCTCGTGGTCGACCGCGACACCTGCCCGGACGTGCTCGAGATCACGGCGGAGACCGACGACGGGCAGATCATGGCCGCCTCGCACCGCACGCTGCCGGTCCACGGCGTCCAGTTCCACCCGGAGAGCATCCTCTCCGAGCACGGCGAGATCATCCTGGGGAACTTCATCGATCTCGCCCGGGCCTGGCGCAACGCCTGAGCCGGCGCGGGAACCCGGATCGGCCTCGAAGCTTGTCCTCGCGAGTTCAGCCATTGCGAGGTCCCCCATGTTCACGCGCCGATCGCTCCTGCGAGCGGCCGCGGCCGCCGCCGTCGCGTCCCCCCTGTCCTCCCTCGTCGGTCCCGCTGCCGCGCAGTCCGGCTGGTACTCGGGCTACATGCCGGACGAGCCCTACGACATTCCCTTCGTCGACCCGCGGCGGATGCCCGCGCATCTGCGCCTCACCGAGGTCGGCTACGAGGGCTCCGAGCGGCCCGGAACGATCATCGTCGACACCGCCGACAAGCACCTCTACCTCGTGCGTGAGGGCGGCCGGGCCTGGCGCTACGGCATCGGTGTCGGGCGCCAGGGCTTCTCCTGGTCGGGCGCCGCGCGGGTCGGCCGCAAGGCCCGCTGGCCGGGCTGGACGCCCCCCGCCGCCATGCGCCGGCGCCAGCCGGAACTGCCGCGCCACATGGAGGGCGGGCTCGACAACCCGCTCGGCGCCCGCGCGCTCTACCTCTACGAGGGCGGCCGCGACACGCTCTACCGCATCCACGGCACCAACGAGCCCTGGTCGATCGGCGAGGCCGTCTCCTCCGGCTGCATCCGCATGCTCAACCAGGACGCGCTGCACCTCTACGAGCGCACCAAGATCGGCGCGCGGGTGAAGGTGCGCCAGAACGCGCAGGGCTTCTACGCGTCGGCGCCGGCGGAGGCGTCCGTGCAGGCCTCCGTGCAGGCCTCCGTGGAGCAGCCCTCCCGGCGCACGCTGTTCAGCGGCCTGTTCTGAGCCGCCGCGACGGGGCGGTCGGGGCTCAGAACCCGAACTGCACGGTCACCCCGCTGCGCCCAACCCCGTGCTGGCGCACGGCGGCGCGGGTGCCGCGGCCGAACTGGAACAGGCCGTAGCTGTTGCCGGCGCCGCTCTGCTCGAGCGTGCCGACGTGGTCGCGCCCTTCCTGGTGGACGATGCCGAGGTGGCCGCGCCCGTCCTGCAGGAGGCCGGCCGCATTGTCGCGCCCGCGCTGGGTGATGCGGCCGTTGGCGTCGATGTCCTTGGCGATGCCGTAGAGCGCCAGCCCCGCGGCGAGAAGCCGGCCGGCGTCGCCGTTCGGCGTCGCGGTGATGCTCAGCGCGCCGCCGGCGGAGGCGGGGCTCCCGGCGAGGACGGCGGCGAGGAGGCTCGCGCAGGCGAGCGTGGTGCGGGTGCGGGTCATCGGTCTGTCTCCTGGATAGGCTGGCAACGAGCGGGGTCAGCCGCGCGGGCCGACGGCGCGGCAGGTGGTGCGGACACCGTCCGCCTCGATCTCGAGGCGCGCCTCGAAGGCCGCCGAGGGTGACAGGGCGACGCTGCCGAGCCGCGCCGGCTCGCCGGCGGACACCGCGAAGGCGCCGCCCTGCTCGATGTCGCTGCGCCCCCCGGAGCCACGGCCCTCGACGACGAAGCCGTAGTGCCCGCGCATGGCCGTATCGGACGACACCGTCGGCTCGAGCAGGAGGAGACCGCCGGAGCGGCTGGTGCGGATCTCGCAGGTGAGACCGGCGTGGGCCTCGTCGGCGGCGCTGGCGCCGAGCGAGGCGGCGAGGGGGCCGAGCGCGCTGAGCGCGACGGCCGCGGCGGCGGCGAGCCTGGTGGCGATCGAGGTCATGGCGGATCTCCTCCTTCCGTGCGGAGCGCTTGCGCGCGGATCAATCGCAGGTCTGGACGAAGGCGGAGACGTTGCCGCGCCCGTTCTGGACGACCTCGCCCGAGCACCCGCGCCCCACCTGGACGCCGGCGGCGATGTTGCCGTTCCCGTCCTGCGTGACGACGATGGAGTGATCGTCCCCGAACTGGCCGATGCCGGCGGCGTTGTCGCGCCCGCGCTGCCAGGCGTCGGCGTTGTTGCGCCGGCCGTTCTGGCCCACGGCTGCGGTGTTGCGGCGACCGTTCTGGCGGACGATCGCGTCGTTGAAGCGCCCCTCCTGGAACGTGCCGATGCGATTGCGCCAGCCGGTCTGCTCCCCGCCCGTGCCGTGGCCGTAGCCGTACTGGCGAATGGAGATCTCGTTGGCGGAGGCGGGCAGGGCGGTGGCGGTCGCGAGCGCGACGAGAACGGCGGCGATCGTCTTGCGGGGGGTGAGCGTCTTGCGGAAAGTCGGCATGGCTTGATTTCCTCCGTCTCGGGGCGCCGTTCGTCCGGCGTGTCTCCGGTCTAGAGGGGCTCGGCGGAACGCGGGTTGAACCGGGCGTTCAGCGACGATTCATCGGGCGCGAACGCAGCGAGGGCGCGCGGAGCCGAGCCCCACGCGCCCTCGTTCATTCGGCGACGGCGAACGCCTCAGGCGGCGCGCACCTTGCTCACGAAGGCGTCCATGGCCGCGCGCAGGGCGGCGGACCGCTGCTGCAGCGTTCCCGAGGAGGCCTCGACCAGCTCCGAGAGCTCGCCGGTGCGGTTCGCCTGGCTGGAGACCTCGCCGATGGTGCGGCTGACGTCCTGCGTGCCCGAGGCCGCCTCCGCCACGTTGCGGGCGATCTCGCCGGTCGTGGCGTTCTGCTGCTCGGCCGCCGCCGCCACCGTGTTCATGCGCTCGGTGATGGCGCGCACCTTCTCGGCCACCGCGGCCGCGGCCTCCATCGAAGCGTGGGCGGCCCCGCGCATCTCGGCGATCTGGCTCGCGATCTCCTCGGTCGCCTTGGCGGTCTGGTCGGCGAGCGACTTCACCTCCGCTGCGACGACCGCGAAGCCCTTGCCGGCCTCGCCCGCACGGGCGGCCTCGATGGTGGCGTTCAGCGCCAGCAGGTTCGTCTGCGCGGCGATCTCGGAGATCAGCTTGGTCACGTCACCGATGCGCGCGACCACGCCGTTGAGGTTCGATATGGCGGCGTTCGAGCGCTCGACGTCGCCCGCCGCCTCCACCGCCATCTGCGAGGAGGCGTTCACCTGGCTCGAGATCTCGTTGATCGACGCGGACATCTCCTCGGTGGCGGAGGCGACGCCGCGGACATTGGCGGAGGTCTCCTCCGAGGCGCTGGAGGCGCCCACCGCCTGCTCGGTGGTCTGTGCGGCGATGCCCGACAGCGTCGCTGCCGCCTCGGAGAGGCGTGCGGTCTCCGCCTGCATCTCGTCGGAGAGCTCGAGCACGGAGGCCTCGAACTCGCGGGCGAGGCGTGACATCTCCTCGCGACGGTGCTTTTCCGCCTCCTCGCGCTGCTCCGCGGTCTCGGCCTCCAGCGCGCGCGTGCGCACCAGGTTCTCCCGGAAGATCGCGAGCGCGGCGCCCATACGGCCGATCTCGTCACGGCGCGTCGTCGCGTCGACCTCGGCGTCGAGATCGCCCTCGGCGAGGCGCTGCGTCGCGTGAGCGAGCCGCGAGAGCGGGCGCGAGATGGTCGCGAAGTTGAGGTAGGCCAGCGCCAGCGCCACGGCTGCGATCAGCAGCGAGGCGCCGATGCCCATCGCTTTCACGGTCGCGAGCGCGGCCTCCTGGGCGGAGACCAGCGTCTCGTCGAGCACCGAGACCTCGGTTTCCACGGCCGCGATCCCGGCGGTCGCCTCCTCGAACAGTCGCTCGGCCTCGATGGAGCTCGCCACGGCGCGGGCGAGGTCGACGGTGAGTGGATCGCGCATGCGCTCGACCTGGGGGGCGACATAGGTGCTGCGCCAGGCGCTCCAGTGCGATTCGGCCCGGCGCGCCGTCTCGGCGAGCGTCGGCGAGAGGGCCTGCGCCTCGGCGGCGAGCTCCTCGAACACGGACTTCGTCGTCTCGACGTCGGCCTCGTAGGCGGCGAGGCGCGCGCGATCGCCGGAGACGATGAAGCTCTGCAGCGCGAAGGCCTGGCCGAGTATGGCGCCCTCGATCTCGCGCGCGTCGGACATCAGCTCCTGCGCCTCGCGCGCCTGGGCGATCGCGTCTCCGGCGACCACGGCGCGGTCGAAGGAGACGAGGCCGGCGGCGACGCCGACGAGGGCGAGCCCGACGAAGGCGGCGAGGCCCTTCTTGGTGACGGAGAGGTCGTTCAACATGGGGTCTGTCCGGGTTCTCGGGTTCAGCCGCCGACGACGGCGTTGCGGCGCATGAGCTCGGTGAGGTTGATCTCGACGGTGGCGGCGCCGATAGGGGTCGCACCGGCCGGGTCCGTCACGGTGAGGTTGAGCTGGGCGCGCCAGATGCGCATGTCCTCGTCCCATTCGGGCTCGTCGACGAAGACGGCGTCGGGGCCGAAGGGGAAGGTCTTCTGGAACTTCGCCTCGTCTCCCTGCCAGTAGTCGGACGTAATTGCGCTCTGGCCGACGTTCAGGCCGTTGGCGTCAGTGACGAACACCTCGACGTAGAGCCCCAGCGCACGTGCCTGGATGCGCGTGAGGTAGACCGAGAGCGGGGAGGAGAGAGTCGCCGCGATGAGCGGCTTGTCCGCCGCGTTGCGTTCGGCGACCCATTGCTGGTCGAGCGCCTCGATCCGCGGGAGATCGATGCCGGCATAGCGTGCGTTCTGGCTCTCGACCGAGAGACGCACGATCTCCGTCTCGAGCCAGGAGCGGACCTCCGAGATCACGGCCTGATCGATGAGCGCGTCCGCGCGCGGTGGCGAGCCCTGGGCGAGGGCGGGAGCGGACGCCGCGCTCGCGGCGAGGAAGAAGAGGCCGAATGTCGTTGCGCGCATGTATAAACCTCCAGGAGCACCTTCGAACGCTAAGGTCGCGCATCTAAACATTGATTTAAACTTTGTATATTTTTGTGTATGTGTTTAAAGTCAGGCTGCAATTTTGGATCATTCCGTTGCGTCGATCGGGCAAAATTGGGATTCAGAGGATGTGTTCAGCTCGCAAGGTACTTTGGAGAACGCAGAATGCGATGTTCCACTACCACTGGAATATCGGCCGCGGCGTTCGCCGTGCCGTCCTCGCCCCGACGGGCGGGAACGAACGAGCGGCCATCGGCTGCGTCGTCTTCGTGGACGGTGAGTCGGCTCCGCAGGGGACGAGACGCCTGGCGCCGCGACGGGCTCGGGCGAAGCCGAACCAACGATGATGCCCGCGGGACACCGCCGCCGGCTCGCTCACGCGAGCCGGTCTGTCCCCGGGGGAAGCAGGATGCGGTGTTCGCGAGATGCGGGATCGTGCGGGGTCAGTGGGGCTCGCGCACGAAGACCCGTGCGTTCTCGTCCCGGTGGATCTCGCGCCAGCCGGGTGCCTCGTCGAGCTGGCCATCGAGTAGGGTTCCGGTCGCGGTCAGCGCCCAGCCGACGCCATGGCGGTCGGCCATCGCGGTCACGTTCGCCGGGTCCGGCGCGGCGAGCACGTCCATCGATTCGTGCATGAAGCCGTCGAGGAACAGCTGGTCCGAGCGACCGTCGATGAAGGTGGGAATTCCGGCGTGGATCAGGAATCCGCCGAGCACGTAGTCGTTCAGCACGGGCATGCCGGTCACGCCCGCCTGCCGCGCCGCCTCGAGCGCCGCCACCGGCATCGCCCTGGGATGCGGCGCCATCGGCGCGCGCGGCAGGAGGAACGCGGCGACGAGACCGATCGTGACGAGCCCGCTCACGGCCAGGCGGCTCGCGCCCGTGAGCGGCCCTCGCACGGGTGCCGCGAGGCTCGGCCGGGTGCGCGACAGCGGCGCCGCGAGCACGACGAGCGTCACGATCGCGAAGTCGGGGACGAAGCGCTGGTGCTGGACGGCCATGAAGCCCAGGAGCAGGACGATCAGCGCCCGGACGACCGCGGCGCGCGGGCTGCGCAGCGCGATCATCGCCAGCGCGAGCGCCGCTCCGGCGAAGGCCGGCAGCACGAACCAATGCTTGCCGAACGGCTCGAGCGGCTGCCACTCGCCGATGTAGAGGACCGCCTCCTTGACCTCGAACACCGAGATGGCGACGAGGAGCGGCGTCGCGCCGTAGGGCGTCAAAGTGGTGCCGGCGACGGCCAGGAAGCCGAAACCGGCCCATCCGAGCGCGAGCCGCAGGCGCTCCCCCGGCGCCGCACGCAGGAGCCCCTCGAGCCCCAGCAGGCCTGCGAGCCCGATGGCCAGCGGGAAGCTCGCATGCATGTTGGCCCAGGGGATCATCAGCAGCGCCAGCACGAGCGGCGGGGCCCGCCCGCGCTCGACCGCGCTCGTGATGCCGACGAGCCAGCCGATCATCAGGAGATGCGCGAAGAGATGCGGACGCGCCAGCGAGCCGTGCATGACCAGGAAGACGCCGAGGAGGAAGGCGACGAGCGCGATGCGCGGCTCGAGGCGTCGCATCAAGAAGGCGAGGAGCCAGGAGACCTTGGCGGCGATCGCCAGCGACGCGAGCAGCGCGACCCCCGGCCAGCCCGCCGCGAGATGCGCGCCGCCGAGCAGGATCTGAGAGATCCACTCCTTGGCTATCCACGGCTCGCCGGCGAACGTGTGCGACCACAGGTCCGTCTGCGGCCAGCTGGCCGTTCGCAGGATGTGGATGCCGATCGCGACGTGCCACTGCGTGTCGGGATCCGCCAGGAGGAGCGGCGCGCGCAGCAGCTCCACCAGCAGGCAGGCGACGAAGGCGAGCGCCGGATACAGGATCGCCTTGTCGAGGCCGAGCGGCAGGGGCCGGTCGATCGGAGCGAGGGCGGGGCTCGTGGGCTGCATGGGCGTGTCGCCTAGCGGGAATGCGGGGTGGTCAGGGCGCGGGCGAAGACGAGCCGCGAGAGGGCGAGCGCGTTCGCGGCGGGGATCGCGGTCGCCACGACCAGGAAGCTCGCGAGAGGCGGCGCGCCGAGGCCGTCTGTCAGGACGAGCGGCACGGCGATCGCGGCGCCCCAGCCGATGCAGGCGACGAGCCCGAAGCGCCAGGCGGCCTCGCGATGCGGACGCTCCGACCGGAAGGTGAAGCTCCTGTGCGCCAGGTAGGAGACGATCGCCGCGAGCGCGTAGGCGCCGATCGAGGCGACGGCGGCCGGCAGGCCGAGCCGGGCGCCGCCGATCCAGGCGAGGCCGAGATAGAGCCCTGTCGACACGCCGCCGACGACGAGGAGCCGAACCAGCGGCGTGCGTGCGAGCCGGCCCGCGCCAGCGCCGAGGCGGTCCCTCATGCGCGCCCCCAGGCGACATGCTGCGCCCCGAGCGGCAGCCGCGCGAGCCGACGCTCGAGTGCGCGCGCCCACGGCGCGGCGCTCGGCATCAGCAGGATGTGGGCGCTCTCGACCGCGCCGCAGCCGGCAGCCGCGAGGAGCCCGCGGGCGCGGCGCGCGCCGAGCAGCACCGCGTCGTGGTCGAAGGGGCAGCGGGCGACCGCGAGCCGCGTGCCCGGATTGAGCGGGTTGTGCTCGACCAGCACGACGAGCCCGCCCGGGCGCACCGCCCGGCGCATGCCGGCGACGAAGGATGGCCAGCGCGCCGGCGGCACGTGGTGGAGGACGCAGGTCGCGAGCGCGACGTCGACGCTGCCGTCGGGCAGCGGCAGGCGCTCCGCGTCGCTCTCGCGATACTCCGCGAAGGGGTTGTCCGCCCGCGCCCGCGCCAGGCTCTCGGTCGACACGTCCGTGCCGACGAGCCGCCCGACGAGCGGCGCGAGCAGCGGATGCATGCGCCCGACCCCGCAGCCGACGTCGAGCAGATCCGGCGCGCGCCCGGCGAAATGCCGGGCGAACAGGCCGGCGAGGGCGTCCGCCTTGGCGGCAAGGAAGAAGTCGTGCGGCAGGCCCGAGAACGCGATCGAGCGCTGGACCTCCGCCTCGTAGCTCTTCCGGTAGGCGTCGAAGGGGGCGTCCATCACGCCACCTCCCGCGCCCCGGGTGCCTCGGCCGGCGGCGCGGCGCGGGCGGTGTCCGGAAGGTTGACCGTGCGCCCCACCACGTAGAGCGGCCGGCCCTTCACCTCGTTGTGGATGCGTCCGACATAGAGCCCCACCACCCCCGTGGTGATCAGGTTGACCCCCGACAGGAAGGACAGGATCACGGCCAGCGAGGCCCAGCCGGGCACCAGCGTCGCGTCGAGGAAGCTGAGCGCGATCACCCAGCCGCCATAGGCGAGGGCGCCGGCGGAGACCGCGAGGCCGAGCCAGAGCACGAGCCGCAACGGCACGTCCGAGAAGCCGACGATGCCGTCGAAGGCGAGCCGCAGCATCTTGCGCGTCGAGTACTTCGTCTCGCCCGCAACCCGGGCCAGGCGGTGATAGGGCACGGCGGCCTGGCGGAAGCCCATCCAGCCGAACATGCCGCGCACGAAGCGGTCGCGCTCGGGCATCCTCTTGAAGGCGTCCACCGCCTTGCGGTCGACGAGCCGGAAGTCGCCGACGTTGCGGGGAATCTCGACCCGGGTGAGGCGCGCCAGCAGCCGGTAGAACAGGTCCGCCGTCCACAGCTTCAGCCGGCTCTCGCCGGCGCGGGAGGCGCGCTGGGCGTAGACGATCTCGTAGCCCTCGCGCCACTTGGCGACGAGGTCGTGCACCACCTCCGGCGGGTCCTGCAGGTCCGCGTCCATGATCACGACCGCCTCGCCGCGTGCGACGTCCATGCCGGCGGTGATGGCGATCTGGTGGCCGAAGTTGCGAGACAGCGCGAGATAGCGAAACCGCTGATCGTCCTTCGCCTTACCGGCCGCGAGGATCCCCGACCGGTCCCGGCTGCCGTCGTCGACGAGGATCACCTCGGCCGGCGCGTCGAGGGCGTCGATCAGCAGGCCGAGGCGATGGAACAGGATCGGCAGCGCCAGCTCCTCGTCGAAGAGCGGGATGACGAAGGAATAGCGCGGTGTCTCGCTCGCGGCGGCGCTCGACGGCACGATGATGCCTCCCCGGTGCTGGGCCGCGGGGATTAGGAGGGAGGGGGCGTTAGGAAAGTCTCAGCGGGTTCGGGTGAGGCGGGGGTAGGGTTAAGGGAGGGTTGATCGGGGCGACGGGGCGCTGGAACCTCTCCCTGTTGGGCGTGCTTGGCTTGGTCGCGACAATGCGCGATAAATCCGGTCGCGCCGTCGAGGCGGACGGCACCCGGAGGTCACGATGATCGACTATGATGTGCCCTCGCCGGACGAGCGGATCGTCGAGCCCGCGGCTGTCGCTGCACGGGTCGACGATTGGGTCGGGCGGCTCGATGCGCTGTTCGCGGACATCCGCACCTGGGCGGAGCAGCACGGCTGGGCTGCCGCCGAGACGCCCTCCATCCCCATGCGCGAGGAGATGATGGAGCGGGCGGGGCTTCCGGAGCGTCGCCAGCCGATGTTGCGGCTGGAGGCCGAGGGCGGCCGTTATGCGTGGTTCAAGCCGAAGGCTCTGTGGGTCATCGGCGCGAACGGACGCATCGATCTGTATACGTCCGCCGGCATCGCCGTGATCGTCGACGTCGCGGATGCGTTCGACCCCCCGGACTGGCGCATTTACCGCGGCCCGATCAAGGCCGAGGGCCAGCGTTTCACGCCCGACCTCGTCCCCAGCCTGGCGTGATCGCGATGCAGAAGCTGGCGGACATCAAGGCCGCCTACGACTGGCTGCTGGAGCAGATCGAGGCACAGATCCGGGTCCACGCCTCGACCGGAGACATCGCCAGCGTGGATCGGTTCGAGGCCAAGCGCGACCTTCTCGAGCGCGGCATCTTCGTGCTGATGTTCGGCCAGTTCGAGGTCGCGGTGAACCGGGTCTTCGAGACGGCCCGTGACGATCGTTCCTCCAATCCGGACTGGGCGCGTCGCCGCGCTTGGGACGTACCGAGCCTGCAGGGCCGCGTACCGTTCGAGACGCGGCTCGCGATGGTGATGGATCGCCGGTCGGAGCATTTCGGCAGGATCCTGACCGCCTATGCGCGGCGAAATCACTGCGCCCATGGCGGGACGAGCGATCCAGTCGGCTCGATCGACCTCGTCTTCGCCGACCTCTATCTCTGGCGGGCCGAGCTACGGAGCTGAACGCCCGGGGATGACGCCCGACACGACCCGACTTCGATCCAGAGGTGTCGACCACAGGAGGAGCCTTGCCTGTCGGCCGGCCACGTACGCACCGGGCACTCCCTCACGCCGCGTCGGCATGCTCCTGCCGGATGAACGCGATCCGCACCATGTTCGTGGCCCCCGGCGTCCCGAACGGCACGCCGGCGACCACGATCACCCGCTCGCCGACCTTGGCGAGGCCGGTGCGCACGGCGAACTTGCAGGCGCGGAAGGTCATGTCGTCGACGTCGTGGGCGTCGCGGGTCATGATCGGGTGCACGCCCCAGCCGAGCTGGGCACGTCTTGCCGCGCCGCGGCTCGGGGTGAGCGCGATGATGGTCGAGTTCGGCCGCTCGCGGGCGATGCGCAGGGCGGTCGCGCCCGACGAGGTCCAGGCGCAGATCACGTTGATGCCCAGCGTGTCGGCGATGCGGTGCGCCGCCGCCGCGATCGCGTCCGACCCGGTCGCCTCCGGCTCCGCCTGCTGGGAGGCGATGATCGTCCAGTAGAGCTCCTCCTGCTCCACCTGCGTGGCGATGCGGTCCATGGTCGAGACCGCCTCGAGCGGATACTGCCCGGCTGCGCTCTCGGCCGACAGCATCACCGCGTCCGCGCCCTCGTAGACCGCGGTCGCGACGTCGGAGACCTCGGCGCGGGTAGGCACCGGGGCGGTGATCATCGATTCCAGCATCTGCGTCGCGACGATCACGGGCTTGCCCAGCCGGCGGGCGCCGCGCGTGATGCGCTTCTGGATGCCCGGCACCTGCTCGAGCGGCATCTCCACGCCGAGGTCGCCGCGCGCCACCATCAGCGCGTCGGAGATCTCCATGATCTCGTCGAGGCGCTGGAGCGCCTGCGGCTTCTCGATCTTGGCGAGAACCTGGGCGCGGCCGCGGGTGACCTTCTTCACCTCGGCGATGTCCTCGGGCCGCTGCACGAAGGAGAGCGCCACCCAGTCGACGCCGATCTCCATCGCCGCCTCGAGGTCCGAGCGGTCCTTCGGCGTCATGGCGGAGACGGGGAGCTGGGTGTCGGGCAGGGAGACGCCCTTGCGGTTCGAGATCGTGCCGCCGACGACGACGCGCGTCACCGCCTTCTTCCCGGGCACGACGTCCTCGACCACGAGCCGCAGCTTGCCGTCGTCGATGATGACGACGTGCTCGGGCTCCAGCGCCGAGAGGATCTCGGGATGGGGCAGGTGGACGCGGTGCGCGTCCCCCGGGCGCGGATCGTCGTCGAGCACGAAGGTGTCGCCGACCATGATCTCGGCGCGGTCGCCCGAGAAGGTGCCGACGCGCAGCTTCGGCCCCTGCAGGTCGACCAGGACCGGCACGGGCGTGCGCACCCGCTCCTCCACCGCCCGCACCATCTCGACCTGCGCGCGCAGGTCGTCGCGCGAGAGGTGGCTCATGTTGATGCGGAACATGTCGGCCCCGGCCTCGTGCAGCCGACAGGCCATCTCGACCGTGTTGGAAGCGGGTCCCAAGGTGGCGACGATCTTGGTTCGTCTCGATCGCGTCATCGCAGAGCGGCTCCGGGTCTATCGGGATCGGTGAGCTGGATGGTCCAGCTGCGCTGCTGGCCGGTGTCGACTTCGAAGAAGCCGTTGCGGTCGAAGCCGCGGGCGAGGCAGTCATCGACGCCGCGGATCGTGAACTCGCGCTCGCGCGTGCACATCGGCGTGCGACCGCCCCACTCGCCGCCGCGGTCGTAGTCGAGCGCGTAGACGTAGTAGAAGCGCGAGGCCAGCGCGCCCTCGAGCAGGGTCTCGCAGGCGCGCGGGTCGAGGTTCCACCAGCCCTCGGTGATCCAGCCCTCGGCGTCGCGGTGCCCGATGGCGATGCCGACCCGCGAGCCGGTCATGTTGCACAGCCGCAGGTCCGCCGCCGCCGGGCGCGACGCGAGCGTCGTCGCCGCGAAGGCGAGGACGCTCGCGGCCAGGAGACGCCCGGCCAGGAGACGCCCGGCCAGGAGGCGTCCGGCCAGGAGACGCGCGGCGCGCGCGGGAGCGCGCCGCTCAGTCGACGAGGATGATGCGGCAATCATTGACGTTCGTGCGGGTGGGGCCGGGGACGTAGAGGTCGCGGAGAGCTTCGAAGAAGGCGGTTGAATCGTTCTCGTCCAGAAAGGCGGCGGCGTCGAGTCCTAACGCGGCGGCACGGGCCAGCGTGGTCTCGTCCACGAAGGCGCCCGCCGGATCGGTGGACGCGCCGGACCCGCCGTCGGTTCCGTCGGTGTCGCCCGCGAGCGCGGTGATGCCGGGTGTGCCCTCGAGCGCCAGGGCGAGCGCCAGCGCGTATTCCTGGTTGGGGCCCCCGCGCCCGCCTCCCCGGATGGAGACGGTGAGCTCGCCGCCGGACAGGATGGCGACGCGCCGGCCCTCGGCGCGGGCGGCGCGGGCGCGCGCGGCGTGGTCGCGGGCGACGCGGCGCGCCTCGCCCTCGATGTCGGCGCCGAGGACGATCGGCTCGAAGCCCTCGGTGCGGGCCGCCGAGGCGGCGGCCTCGATCGCCTCCGCCGGGCGGGCGATCACCGTGAAGCGCGTGCGCGCGAAGCAGGGATCGCCGGGCTTGGGCGTCTCGGAGGTGGGATCGTCGAGGAGCCGGCGCGCGGCCTCGGGCAGCGCCAGCGCGTACCTGGCGACGACGGCGCGGGCGTCCGCGCTCGTCGTCGGGTCCGGCACGGTCGGACCCGACGCGATGGTACCGGGGTCGTCGCCGGGCACGTCGGAGATGGCGAAGGCGGCCAGAGGCGCGGGTGCGGCCAGCGAGGCGAGCCGCCCGCCCTTGATCAGGGAGAGCCGCTTCCTGACGCAATTGATCTCGCCGATCGTGGCGCCGCTGCGCAGCAGCGCCTTCGTCACCGCCTGCTTCTCGGCGAGCGTCAGGTCGCCGGCGGGAGCGATCCAGTTGGCCGAGCCGCCCCCCGAAATCAGCGCGAGCACGAGGTCGTCGGGCCCGGCCTCGCGGGCGAGCCGCAGCGTCTCGCAAGTGGCGGCGACGCCGGCCTCGTCCGGCACCGGATGGCCGGCCTCGACGACGCGCACCGGCCCGGCGTCCTCGGCGTAGCCGTGGCGGCACACGGCGAGCCCGCCGATCCGCTCCGCCGCGACGCCGGCCGCGGCGTAGTGCGCGGCCGCGGCGGCGGCGAGGCTCGCGCCGGCCTTGCCGGTGGCGAGGATCACGAGGCGCCCCGACGGTGCCGGCGGCAGGTGCTCGGCCAGGCACGTCGCCGGATGCGCGCGCGCCACGGCGGCGGCGAAGATGCGCGCGGCGCTGGCGCGGCGCGCCGCCGCCTCGGTCGTCTCTTGTGCCATCGCTCCCTCCGGGCCCGGAGCGCTTTGCGCGCTTCTCAAAGGTTCTGTTTCCTTCCTTATGCCTTTTCACGCGCGCGGTCATCCGCCATATCGAGGGAACGACGTCTCGTCCACGCATTCGAAAGGCCCACGGCATGCGCTTCTCAGACCTGGACCCCGCGACCCGCACCGAGCTCGAGGCCGCCGCGTTCCGCCGCCTTCTCGCCCACCTCGCCTCGCGGCCCGACGCCCAGAACATCGACCTGATGAACCTCGCCGGCTTCTGCCGCAACTGCCTGTCGAACTGGCTGAAGGACGCCGCCGACGAGCGCACCGTCGCGCTCTCCAAGGAGGAGAGCCGCGAGGCGGTGTACGGCATGCCCTATGACGCGTGGAAGACGAAGCACCAGGCCGCCGCGACGCCGGAGCAGACGGCGGCGTTCGAGAAGGCGCAGGGCGGGCATTGAGGCATGTTCGGATTGCGCGGATAGCCGTTTCGAGCTCCACTGCTCCAATGGCGGCCTCGGCTCGTCGATCGAGCCGGCCAAGGTCGTGGCCCGGGAGCTGTACATGTCCGGCGAGCCGGTTCGATCACTGGTCATTGTCGGTGCCGGTACCGCAGGATGGCTCGCTGCCGTCCTGGCGCGCGGGCGTCTCGACCCGGGAACCAGCATCTGCGCCGTCGTATCCGACGAGACGTCGCCGATCGGCGTCGGCGAGGGAACGACCGGCTTCTTCACGGATGCGATCCTCGATCCACGCTCGGGGATCGACGAGGCGCAATTCCTCGCGGAAGCCGGCGGAACCCTGAAGCTCGGCATCCAGCATAGCGGCTGGCGAGCGGACGGCGGCTCGTACTGGGGACCGATCGACAATCCCTATCGGCATCTCGGCTCGCTCGCACGGCTCGACGTGCCGATCCTCGAAGCGGCGTTCTGTGCGGAGGGCCGCGCGATCGCCGATGCATACCTGCACACACCTCTGATGGCGGCATGCAGAGGTCCTGTGCTCGAGATCGACGGCGAACGGGGGCTGTCTCGGTCCTATGCCTATCATTTCGATGCGGGGAAGGCGGGGGCTTTCCTGCAGCGTGTCGCCGTCTCGCGAGGCGTCGAGCGGATCGTCGGCCATGTCGTCACCGTCGAGCGTCGTGAGGACGGGACCGTAACGGCAGTCCTGCTGCGTGACGGGCGGCGGATCGAGGGCGATTTCTTCATCGATTGTAGCGGCGGCGCGCGGGTGGTGAGGGGACGCGACTCAGCGTACGTCCGCTACGACGACGTGCTGCCGGTCGATACCGCGGTCGTGGCTCAAGTGCCTCATCGCTCCGGCTCCCTGCCGCCATTCACGCGCGCGATCGCGCTCCGCAGCGGCTGGGCCTGGGAGATCCCAACCGCGGACCGGCTGGGTGTCGGCTACGTTCACGCGTCCGCCTTCCTCGATCCGGAGGGAGCCGCCGAGGAGGTGCGCCAAGCCCTCGGGATCGGGGACGTGCCGATGCGAACCCTGCGGTTCTCCAGCGGCCGCCTAGTCGAGCCATGGAGCGAGAACTGCGTGGCCGTCGGGCTCGCCGCGGGCTTCCTCGAGCCGCTGGAAGCGACATCGCTCCATGCCACCCTGATCGAGCTCGAGCTCCTGCTCGACGCACTCGCGCGGGGCCGGCAAGGCGAACCGTCCGTCCGCGCGCGCTTCAACATGATCTTCGGCGATGCGATGGACGCATTCCGCGACTTCATCCTGCTGCATTATCGTGGCGGGCGCACCGATACGCTGTTCTGGCGCGCAATGCATGCCGGCGCGCCGCCGGCGCGCGTGGCAGGCTGGGCCGACCGCTGGGCGCGGGCGTTCCCTCGGCGCAGCGACGTGCTCACCGGATCGGGAGCGATCGGGCTGGGGCTGATCCTGCCCGTGGCCGGCGGGCTCGGGCTGCTCGGCCCCGGCACGGCGCAGCGCGCCTTCGCCGAGGTGATGGGCGCGGTCACGCCGGGTTCGATCGTGCAGCGGCATCTGGACATCACCGCCCGTCTCGCCGCGACGGCGCTGGACCACGCTGCGGCGCTCGGCGTCCTTCGGCGCGGCGCACCCGTCGCGGTCGCGTCACGTCTCGATGAAATTCACGAGCCTTGGCAATAGAGAGTAAGTAAAGGTCCTAGCGTTCATTTGTCGCGCAATATGCAATCGTGCTGACTGCACACAGTGATGCCATCTTCAGATGGAGGCTTGAATGAGCCGGAAATCCAAGGGTGGGCGCGACGCGCCGTCGATCGAGCTGTACATGTACTCGCTGAACCAGGAATTCCCGGTCGGGAAGGGACACGAGACGTACCTCAAGCGCTTCTCCGAGCTTCAGCACGACATCAGCGGTGCCCTCGTCGAGCGGAACCAGGTGGAGGAACAGGCCTTCAGGACCCTGGATCCCGAGGGGCTCACGGCCGTTCCCGACGACTGGAGCGCGCAGTGGATCTCCAACCGCTGGATCACGAACCACACCAAGGCCGCGGGCGTCGGCCGCAGGCCGGACCTCGATCCGCTCAGGACCGCCGTGATGAGGCGCGAGGAGTTCGGCGCCATCGTCTTCGAGCCGAGATCGGATCGCGTCTACAAGCTCAATGCGGCGGGAGCGGAGCTCTTCGCGCGGCTTCAGACGCTGCACCGCGAGGGCGACGGTACGATCGCCCTCACCGAGACGACCCGCGAGGGCTTCGGCACGGAGGAGGTCGACGGGTTCGTCGCCCAGCTGAAGGCGATGGGCCTCTTGAGCACGCACGCGTCATGATCCGAAAGCCGCTCAGCGCGCCGCTGACCGTCTGCCTCTGGCTGACGGACTATTGCAACCTCGACTGCGCCTATTGCTATGCCAAGCCGTTCTCCGGGCGTCGCATGGACCCCACACGCGTGATCGGTCTCGTCGACGAGCTGATCGAGATGCAGGTGTTCGATCTCACCCTCGCAGGCGGCGAGCCGAGTTTGCACCCGCGCATCCTCGACATCGTCGGGCGGTCGGTCGCGGCCGGGATCCGAGTCGGCATGCTCTCGAACGGTGTCGCTCTCTCCGACCGCCTGATCGCGGAGCTCGACAGGCGAACGACAACGCGCGACTTCATCCTTCAGATCTCGATCGACTCGGTCGATCCCGAGATCAACGATCCGGTCCGCGGCAAGACCGCGCGTGTCGTGCGCACGATCGACAAGCTGTGCGCCACCGATCTCGATCTGCAACTGGCGACGGTGGTCCACAAGGGAAACGTGGACACGGCCCACCGCATCATCGAGCGCTACTACCCGCGCATCAAGCGCTTCCATTTCCTCAACGTTCAGCGTACCGCGTCGGCGCTCGAGCATCCCGAGATCCTTCTCGACGAAGGCCAGGCGCTGGACTTCTGGCTTCGGCTGGCGGACTACGCCGCCCAGTTTCCCGAGGACCTGTTCCTGCCGTCTTTGCGCATCCAGCTGCGGGCCATGGGTTCGGCGCGGGTCGATCCCGAGGCGTCGCTGCACGGAACGGCGAGCTTCGATTGCGGTGTCTGCTCCGCCGGCTGGACACACATCAACGTCACCAGCGACTTCGACGTGCTCGGCTGCGACATCGCACGCGAGCACAGCTTCATGGGCAACTGCGCCGTCGACAGCTTCGGGACGGTCTGGCGCTCGGAACGAGCCGACGCGGTTCGCAACCAGCCTTATCCGGGGTGCTACAAGATCGCCGGCCCGGACGGAACGCGGCTGAGGGATCACCTCCGGCCCGAGTACGCGCCCTCGCGCTGACGGGCGCCCTGCCCTGTGGCACGCCCGCCCTTGCCAGCGGCCCCGCGCTTCTCTATCGCAACCGCCTCGTCTCGCGTGCCGGCGTCGCCGGCACGCCTCGCCCGCTTTCATCACGAGAGGACATCGCCATGGTCGCTGACGTCGCCGATTCCGGGGTCGCCGCCGACGAGCTGCGCCAGTTCATCGAGCGCATCGAGCGGCTGGAGGAGGAGAAGGCCGGAATCCAGTCCGATATCAAGGACGTGTTCGCCGAGCTCAAGGGCCGCGGCTTCGACGCCAAGGCCGTGCGCCAGATCCTGCGCATCCGCAAGAAGGACGCCTCCGAGCGCCAGGAGGAGGAGGCGATCCTCGAGCTGTACATGCAGGCGCTCGGGATGGCGTGAGGGCGGTGGCCGTGTGCGCCCACGGCCCCTAGTCCGCCTTCGGCGTCGGCAGGATGACCAGCTCGGTCACGTCGACGCTCTCGGGCTGCGAGAGCGCATAGACCACGCCGCGCGCGACGTCGTCCGGGCGCAGGGCGTCGGGCTTGGCCTCGTCGAAGAAGGGCGTGTCGACCATGCCGGGCTCGATCAGCGTGACGCGCACGCCGGTGCCGGCGAGCTCCTCGCGCAGGTTGTAGCCGATGGCGGTGACCGCCCATTTGCTGGCGGCGTACATCGAGCCGGCGAGGGTGCGCCGCCCGGCGATGGAGCCGGTGATCAGCACGTGCCCGCGCGCCGCCTTCACATGGGCGAGCGTCGCGCGCAGAGTGTGGGCGACGCCGAGGATGTTGACGTCGACGATCCGTCGCCAGCTTTCCGGCGGCGCCCCGGAGAAGCCGCCCGGCTCGCCGCCGACCCCGGCATTGGCGAACACCGCGTCGATCCGCCCGAAGCGCTCGATCACGGTCGCCGCCATGCGCTCCTGGTCGGCATAGTCGGCGACGTCGCAGGGAATGGTCGTGGCGCGCTCGGCGCCGAGCGCGTCGGCGAGGGCTGCGAGCTTGTCGGTCGAGCGCGCGGCCAGCGCCACGCGCCAGCCGGCCTCGACCGCCCGCCGGGCGGTGGCGGCGCCGATGCCGGTGGAGGCGCCGGTGATGAGGAGGACGCGGTTCGCGCCGTCTGTCGTGGGCATGCGGAATCCTATGGGGTGCGGGGCCGATGCGGGCGGGAGAGGTCGGCAGGACGTGCCGTGCCGACCCGGACGTAACGCGCGAGCGGGGCGATGCGATGGCCCGCGCCGTTCACGAACCCTCGACCGCGCCCCGCCGCTCCGGCGCCCGCTCCCACCCGAACACGCTGCGCCCGCCGTATTCGTGCGAGCGGGCCCGCTCCCGCGCCATGAACGCGTCCACCGACGGGCCCTCGGCCGTCGCCTCCAGGCGCCGCGCCTGGGTGTCCAGGCGGCGCAGGGCGGCGAGCGCCTCCGCCTCGCCGAGGCGGGCCTTTCGCACCGCCGCCTTCATCACGGCGATCGTGCGGTCGTAGACCTTGGTGGGGACCGGGAAGGGGTTGCGGTCCTTGCCGCCGTGGGCGAGGGAGAAGCGCGCCGGGTCGCTGAAGCGGCAGGGCGTGCCGTGGACGACCTCGGCGACCATGGCGAGCGAGAGGACGGTGCGCGCGCCGACGCCGGGCGTCAGCAGGAGGTCGGGGAAGTCGACCGGACCACGCTCGGCCGCCGCCGCCAGCGCCCCGTGCAGGCGCCGCGCGACGACGTTCTGCGCCCGCACCTCCTCGTGCGCCGGCATGACGAGATGCGGCAGCAGCAGCTGTTCCGGCTCGGCCGGAGCCGGCGCGCGTCCGGCCGCCCGCGCGGCCGCCGCGTCGAGCCGGGCGATCTCGCCGACGATCCCGTCCGGTCCCATCCCGGCGAGGAGGTCGAGCTGGCGGGCGCGCGACGCCTGCGCCCGGCGGTCCGCCAGGTTGACGATCGTGCCCTGGCCCGGGCCGTCCACCGCCGCATGCGGGCTGTCGACGAAGCTCTCGAGCCCCTCCGACAGCCAATGGTAGCGCCGGGCCTGCTTGCGGTCCCCGTTCATGCCCTGCTGGATCACCGCCCATCGGCCGTCGTCGGTGACGACGAAGCCGTGGAGATACAGCAAGAACCCGTCCTGCACCGCCGCGGAATCCACCTTGGCGACGAGCCGGCTCGCTCGGGCGAGGGCGGCGCCGTCGATCCCCGTGCGCTCGCCCACGGCAAGGAGCTCGGCCGGCGTCGCCCGCGAGTGGCGCCCGCGCCCGCCGCAGACGTGGATGCCGAGCTCGCCGGCGCGGGGCCCGAGCCCGCGCTTGAGCGCGCCGAGTACGCTCGTCGTCACGCCCGAGGAGTGCCAGTCCATCCCGATCACCGCGCCGAAGCTCTGGAACCAGAACGGATGCGCGAGCCGCCGCAGGAACTCCTCGCGCCCGTACTCGAGCACGATCGCCTCCGCCATGACGGCGCCGAGCGCCGTCATGCGCTCCCCGAGCCAGCGGGGAACGCGGCCGCCGTGGAGCGGGAGATCGGCGCTTCCGGAACGTCTCGTCATGAGAACGGATCGTGCACGAAACGCGCGCTCGCGCAAGCGCGCATCAAGAGTCGCTCGGTCGAGCGCCTGTGTCGAGCGCCTGTGTCGAGCGCCTGTGTCGAGCGCCTGGGCTCGCGATGGCGTCGCGTGCCGCGCATCGGGCGATCCGGTCGAGAACCGCCCGATCGGCGGGGATCGCATCCGGGGAATGCCCTGTCCGAGCCCGGCGTCGGCTTCCGCCCGCGGCGGGTCCCGCTGCTGCGGGAGTTCCTCGCCAGCCGGGCGGGGCCGATTCGCTAGCTAGCGCGCTGCGGGCTCAATCGCCGCAGGCGTGATAGCCGCGGTAGCCGGCGTGCAGCGCCTCACCGACGGCGAAGGTCATCTCGGCCACGCGGTCGTCGCCTTCCAGCGGAGACACGACGATCCGGATGTCGCCCGCCTCCAGCCGATACTCCGCGCCGGTCTCGCCGGGCGCGGCGTCGAGGAGGACGAGGTTGCCGGCGAGCTTGACGACGCCCTGCAGCGGGCGCCCGTCCGGTCCGAGCCCGGTGGCGACGACCGGCCCGCCGGCGCTCGTGTAGCGGAAGAGGCAGGACGACGGCGCATCGAGGGCGGCGTCGATCTCGGCGAGGGTCATCGTGGACGGGTCGAGCGGCGGCAGGTGCACGCCTTCGAGCGCCTCTGCTGCCGGCACGATCCGGGCCACGGCGTCGCCGCGGGCCGGGTCGACGATGTCGTCGGGCGCGCCCGCATCGGAGCAGCCGGCGACGGCGAGGGTCATCACGGCGGCGGCCGCGAGAGAGGCTTGGCGGCGCATCAGTCGCGCTCCTCGAGGTCTGAGATCAGGTAGCGCATCTCGGCGATCTCGCGTTCCTGCGCCTCGATGATCTCGTCGGCGAGCTTGCGCACGCGCGGGTCCGAGATCTGCGCCCGCTCGGAGGTGAGGATCGCGATCGAATGGTGCGGGATCATCGCGCGCATGTAATCCTGGTCGTCGATCGTGGCCTGGCTGCGCACGAGCCACAGCGAGAGCGCGAAGACCGCGATCGAGCCGCCGAAGATCGCCAGATTCGTGACGCGGCTGGAGTACATCTTCATCATGTAGGACAGCATGATCACGGCCATGGTCGCGCCCATGAGCAGCGCCATCCAGAATCGCGTCTCCGACCAGAAGACCTGTTCCCAGGCGTAGGTGTTGAGATACATCAGCCCGTACATCACGACGGTGGAGGTCGCGATCATCGCGGCGAAACGCCAGTAGGACATGGTGTCTTTACTCCCTCGTACTGTCGACGCGCGGCAGGGCCGCGGGATCGGTGGCGGCCTGCGCGTACTCCTCCGGCGTGAGCGCCGGGAGCTGCTTGACGAAGGCGGCGACGCCCCAGAGGGTCTCTGCGTCGTGGCTCGGGCCGAAGGCGGGCATGCCCGACATCTTCACCCCGTTCGCCGCGAGCCAGTAGACCTGCTCGATCTCCACGCGGCGGCGGCCTCGGCCAGGTGCGGCGGTCGCGGACGCATCCCGCTCGCCCAGCCGGCGCGCTCGACGCCCGGCCCGCCGTGGCAAGTCTGGCACGAGGCCTTGTAGGTGGCCGCCCCGCGCGCGACGAGAGCGGCGGGGATCGCCTCGGGCAGCCCGAGCTCCTCCGCCCGCGTCTCCACGGAATTCCGCAACGTGGTGTCGAGCGTCCAGCGCGTGAAGGAGGTGTGCTCCTCCGTCGCGGCGACGTTGTATAACCCTCCGTAGACGGTCGCGAGACCGACGATCGCCGCGACCACGACGAGTCCCACGATGCCCGCGAGAGCGCCCAGGGCCATGTGTCGCGATCGGTCCGGCATCGGCTCCTCCATTCATCCGTCCGATGCTGAATGGCCGCTCGCCCGATTCCGTTCCTCATGATCGTTCGGATTGCAGGCCGGAGGATCGGCTCCGCGACCATCCCAGCCCGGGAATGCGGTCTGGCGCCGCTCGTCGACACGTGCTTGTGCAGCCCCGCACGCGAGCGTACCCTCCGCTCCATGACACGCGCTTTCTGCCGCCTCGCCGGCCTCCTGACCGTCCTGCCGCTCCTCCTCGCTCCCGCCGTCGCGGCGGAGCGCACCATGGTCGTCCACAAGGACCCGCTGTGCGGCTGCTGCACGGCCTGGGCCGAGCAGATGGAGGATGCCGGCTTCGTGGTCGAGGAGCGCCCGACGTCGCTCATGGCGCAGATCAAGGCCGCGCTCGGCGTGCCGGACGATCTCGTCTCCTGCCACACGGCGGAGATCGACGGCTACGTCATCGAAGGCCATGTCCCGGTCGCCGCCATCGAGGCGCTGCTCGCCCAGCGCCCGGACGCCGATGGCATCGCCGTGCCGGGGATGCCGATGGGCTCGCCGGGCATGGAGACGCCCTGCATCGAGCCGGAGCCGTCCGACGTAGTGGTCTTCTGCTAGAGCGGGCGGTCGGTGCTCGGCCGCTTG
>JBNPEA010000026.1:0-13999 GCA_051117315.1 Salinarimonas sp.
GTCGGGCCCGGTCGGGCGGCGGCCGGCGAAGGCGCAGCCGGGGGGCGGGCGGGTCGGAGCGGGCCGCTCCGCCTGCGGCGCGTCGGAGGCGGCGGCGCGGGCGCCGATGGCGGGCGCCGAGTCGGGCAGGAGACGCGTGGAGGGGTGGCGCGGGGCGCGGAACACCGCCTCCACCGGCCCGATCTCGACCACGCGCCCGAAATACATCACCGCCACCCGCTCGGCGATCGCCTCGACGACGGCGAGGTCGTGGCTGATGAAGAGGTAGGTGAGGCCGAGGCGCGCCCGCAGGTCCGACAGGAGGTTCAGCACCTGCGCCTGGATCGACACGTCGAGGGCCGAGACCGGCTCGTCGAGGACGACGATGCGCGGCTCGGCGGCGAGCGCCCGGGCGATGCCGATGCGCTGCGCCTGGCCGCCGGAGAACTCGTGCGGGTAGCGCTCGAGGAATTCCGGCCGCAGCGAGACGATGTCCATCAGCTCGGCCACGCGCCGCTCCCGGGCGGGGGCGTCCGCCTCGATCAGGTGGAGGAGGGGCGCCTCCAGGATCCGGCGGATGGTCTTGCGCGGGTTCAGCGCGCTCGCCGGGTCCTGGAAGACGTACTGGATGGTGCGGCCGAAGGCCCGCGGGCCGGCCTTCGTCGCCTCGCCGAGGGTCTTGCCCTCGAGCGCGATCGTGCCCTGCGTGGGGGGCACGAGGCCCACCAGCATGCGCGCGAGGGTGGACTTGCCGCAGCCCGACTCGCCGACGATGCCCAGCGTCTCCCCCGCCGCGATGGCCAGCGACACGTCCTGCACGGCCCGGACCGTCGGTGCGCGGCCGCCGAGCAGCCGACGGGCGCCCCCGAAGGTCTTGCCGAGGCCGGTCGTCTCGAGGATCGGCGCGGTCATGCCGGGCTTCCTTCGCGGGCCGAGCGCATCACCTCGGCGGCGTAGAGGCAACGGGCGGATCGGCCGTCCGCCACGGAGATCGGCGGGATCTCGCCCTCGGTGCAGGCCCCGGTCGCGCGCGGGCAACGGGGCGCGAAGGCGCAGCCGTCGGGCAGCGCGTCGACCGCCGGTGGCAGGCCGGGGATGGCGTCGAGCCGCCGCCGCCCCGAGCCGAGGATCGGCACGCAGGCGATCAGGCGGCGCGTGTAAGGGTGCGCGGGCGCGGCGAGGACGTCCGCCGTCGGGCCCTCCTCGACGATCCGCCCCGCATACATCACCGCGACCCGGTCGCAGAGCTGCGAGACGACGCCGAAATCGTGGGTGATGAACAGGAGCGCGAGCCCGTGCTCGCGCCGCAGCTCGTCGAGCAGCGCGAGGATCTGCGCCTGGACGGTGACGTCGAGCGCCGTCGTCGGCTCGTCGGCGATGATCAGGTCCGGCTCGTTGGCGAGCGCCATGGCGATGGCGACGCGCTGGCGCATGCCCCCGGAGAGCTCGTGCGGGAGCGCCTCGACGCGATCCGCGGCAGCGGGGATGCGGACGCGCTCGAGCAGCGCCACCGCCTCCGACTTGGCTGCGGCGTGCGAGAGCGGCCGGTGCGCGCGGATCGCCTCCACGAGCTGGTCGCCGACCGTGAAGAGCGGGTGGAGCGTGCCGAGCGGGTCCTGGAAGATGTAGGACACGCGGCCACCGCGCAGGCTGCGCAGCGTCTCGCGCGACAGCGAGAGCACGTCCTCGCCCTCGCGCCAGACGCGCCCCGCGCGGATGACGCCCGGCGGGGAGGGGACGAGGCCCAGCATCGAGAGGGCGGTGACCGACTTGCCCGAGCCGGACTCGCCGACGAGGCCGAGGCACTCTCCCCGGCGAATCGTGAAGGAGACGTCCTCCACTGCCTTGAGCACGCGTTCGCCCACCTCGAAGCGGGTCGACAGGCCGCGTACCGCCAGCGCGTGCTCGGTCGCGGGCGGCGCCGGCGGAAGCGTCGCGGCATCGCGGGCGATGCGCGTCACCGGCGCGGGGCGGGCCAGCGCGCCGGCGGAGAGGCGCGGGTCGAGCGCGTCGCGCACGCCGTCGCCGAGGAGGTTGATGCTCATGACCACGAGGAAGATCGTGATGCCCGCGACCGTGGTGACGTGCGGGGCGGTGAGCATCACCTTGCGCCCCTCGCCCAGGATCGAGCCGAGATCCGCCTGCGGCGGCTGCGAGCCCAGCCCGAGGAAGGACAGGCCCGCCGTCTCCAGGATCATCCAGCCGACGGTGGTCGACATGGTGATCACGATCACCGGCATGACGTTGGGCAGCACCTCGGAGAGGAGGATGCGCCCGTGGCCCATGCCGGAGAGCCGCGCGGCCTCGACGAAATCCTTGTGCGCGAGCCCCACGGTGACGCCGCGGATGTTGCGGGCGAAGAAGGGGATGTTGACCACGGCCACCGCGTAGAGCGCGTTGAGCAGCCCCGGCCCGAGCACGGCGACGATGGCGAGCGCCAGCAGGATGTAGGGAAACGCCATCAGCATGTCGATCGAGCGCATCAACGCGTTGTCGAGCTTCCCGCCGGCGTAGCCCGCCACGAGGCCGATGGTGGAGCCGACGAGGGCGGCCACCAGCGTCGCCGCGACGCCCATGGAGAGCGACAGGCGTGTGCCCCAGACGAGCCGCGAGAGCAGGTCGCGGCCGAGCTCGTCGGTGCCGAGCGGGTGCCCTTGTGTGAGCGGCGGCAGGAGCCGGTTCGCCGGCGCCGTGGCGTTGGGGTCGGCGAGCGGGAGGATCGGCGCGAGGATCGCGACGGCGACGATGACGGTCAGCACCACGAGGCCCACGCCTGCGAGGCGGTTGCGCAGGACGAGCCGCAGGAAGGAGCGGCTCTCGCGCCTGCGGGGAGGCGCCTCAAGGGCATCGACGGGAGCCTCGACCGGGGCGGGGGCTGCGGCGGGCTTCATGTCTTCACCCGCGGGTCGACGAGGCTCTGGAGCACGTCGACGAGGAGGTTGATCAGCACGTAGCCCGCCGCCACCACCAGCACCCCGCCCTGCACGAGCAGGATGTCGCGCGTCGGGATCGCCTGCACCAGCATCCGCCCGATGCCGGGCCACTGGAAGACGGTCTCGATATAGACCGCGCCGCCGAGCACGAAGCCCGCCTGGATGCCGATGACGGGGATGATCGAGACGAGCGCCGCCTTGAAGGCGTGGACGTAGATCACCCGCCGCTCCGGCAGGCCCTTGGCGCGGGCGGTGCGGATGTAGTCCTGGCGCAGCACCTCCAGCATCGCCGAGCGGGTGAGGCGCGCGACGACGCCGGTCGCCACCGCGGCGAGGGTGACGGCGGGGAGGATCAGGTGGCGCAGCAGGTCGGGCAGGTCGCCGCCGCCGTAGATCGCGTACATGCCGGACGCCGGCAGCCAGCGCAGGTCCACCGCGAAGAAGAGGATGAGCAGCAGCCCGAGCCAGAACGAGGGCATCGAGATCCCGATCAGCACGAGGAGCGTCACCGCCTTGTCGGCGAGCCCGTATTGCCGCACCGCCGAGACGATACCCGCCAGGAGGCCGAAGATCGTGCACAGGACGAGCGCCGCGCCGGCGAGGATCGCGGTGGCCGAGAAGCGCTCCAGAACCTCGTCGAGCACGGGCCGGTTGAGCGAGTAGGAGCGGCCGAGATCGCCCTGCAGGAGGTTCGTGAGCCAGGTGACGTATTGCACCGGCAGCGGCTGGTCGAGGCCGAGCTGGGCGTTGAGCCGGGCCACGTTCTCGGGCGTGGCGTAGGCGCCGAGGATCGCCAGCGCCGGGTCGCCCGGGATCAGCGCCATGATGAAGAAGACGATCAGCGTCAGCCCGAACAGGATCGGCACGAGGGCGGCCAGGCGCTTGGCGATGTAGAGGTGCATCTGCGCGACCCTCCTGGTTTGCCGCCGATGGCGGCCGCCGACCGATGCTCCCCCGTCCTCGAGGACATCGGTCGAGTCACACGTGCGCGGCGGGCGGGCGACCCTCGTCCTTCCCTGTAGGGGAAGGTGGATCGGCGCGCAGCGCCGAGACGGATGGGGCGCGCGGCACGCGCGTTCGGCGTAGCCGAAGGGCACCGGTGGCGACGGACACGTCGGCTTCCGCTTCGCGGAACGCGTCGCTCGCGCGCCGCGCCCCATCCGTCACCGGCTACGCCGGCGACACCTTCCCCTACAGGGAAGGAGAACGCCGGCATCGGCGTTGCAACTCGGCCCGCCCGCCCGAACGGCCCGCCCCGACCCGCCGCCCCGGCCTCACTCCTTCGTCACGTCGTGCAGGAGCAGGAAGAACGACGGCTGCAGGGCGAACGCGTCCACCGCGGCGGTCGTCACGGCGTTCTGCTTCCAGTTGGCGACGAAGATCCAGGGTGCGTCCTCCTGGACGATCTCCTGCATCTCCTTGTAGAGGCGCGCGCGCTCCTCCTGGTCGGTGGCGGTGCGTGCCTCCTGGAGCAGGCGGTCGACCTCGGGATTGGAGTAGTAGCCCGAGTTGAAGCCGCCGTTCTCGGGCCAGGCCTCGGTGCGCAGGGCGAGGTAGGGCAGGGTATCGGGATCGTTCGTCATCCAGGCCATCTGCGCCATGTCGGCCTTGCCCTCGAGGCCCGGGTTCACCTGGGCGAGGAAGGTGTTCCACTCGTAGGTCTCGATCTCGACGTCGAGGCCCACCGCCTCGAGATCGGCCTGGATCGCCGTGCCCATGGGCACGGGGTCGAGCATGCCGGACCCGCCCTCGGTGACGAACATCGTCACGGTCGCCCCGGTGGCGCCCGCCTCCTCGATCAGCTGGCGCGCCCGCTCGGGATCGTGCGGATAGGGCTCGAGGTCCTCGTTGTAGGCCCAGGCGAAGGCCGGCGGGGTCGGGCCGGTGGCGACCTCCGCCGTGCCCTGCAGCACGTTCTCGACGAGCGCCTGCTTGTCGATGGCGTAGTTCGCCGCCTGGCGCACCCGCACGTCGTCGAAGGGCGGCTCCTTGGCGTTGAGGATCATGAACCACAGGTGCGGCCCGGCCTGCTCGTAGAGCTCGAAATCGTCGCTCTGCGCGAAGCGCGCCACCGAATCCGGCGGCACCTCCACCATCACGTCGATGCCGCCCGACAGCATCTCGGCGACACGGGTGTTGGCGTCGGTGATGGGCCGGAAGATCACCGCCTCGAGCGGCGGCGCGCCGTCCCAGTAGTCCTCGTTGCGGGTCACGACCACGGCGGTGTTCGCGTCCCAGCTCTCGAACTCGAACGGACCGGTGCCGGAGGGGTTGCGGCCGAAATCGGCGCCGTGCTCGGCCACCGCCGCGGGCGAGACGATGAGCCCGGTGGGGTAGGCGAGGTTCGACAGGAACGGTGCGTAGGGCTCGTTCAGGGTGAAGCGCACGGTGCGGTCGTCCACCGCCTCGACCGTGTCGATGGCCGAGAAGAAGAACGACAGCGGGAACGGGCCGGTGTCGTGGTAGGGGTGGTCCTCGTCGAGCATGCGCTCGAAGTTGAACACCACGGCGTCGGCATCGAGCGACGTGCCGTCGTGGAAGGTCACGCCCTCGCGCAGGCTGAAGGTGTAGACCGTGCCGTCGTCGGATACGTCCCAGCTCTCGGCCAGCGCCGGCTCGATCTCGAAGGAGCCGTTCGCGTAGCGCACGAGGCCGTCGTACAGGTTCACGACGATGCGGAAGTCGTTGGCGGCGGTGACCGCGGCGGGGTCGAGCGACTTCGGCTCGGCGATCTGGCCGACGGCGAGGACGCCGGGCGGCGTCTGGGCCAGCGCCGGCGGTGCGGCGGGTGCCAGGATCAGGGTCGCGGCGATGGCCGCGCTCGCGAGAAGGCCGGTGCGGCGAAGATGCATGGTCGTCGTCCCTTTTCGAATGCGGCCTCGCTCCGGCCGTGTGACGTCCCCCGTCGGCGCGCCGCGTCCCGGGATTGCCGGGCGCGCGCATTGATCGATGAATTTATGCTGATAAATTCCTCCCGATCAAGCATGCATCATGATCGTTTCGCGAGCACCGCTCGGGGAGGCGATCGAACGGAGGCCGGCCGCATGACCTACGCGATCCTCGCCCGTGATCCGCAGACCGGGGACCTCGGCGGCGCGGTCGCCACCGGCACGCCCGTCGTCGGCGGGTTCGTGCTCCATGCGGAGCCCGCGGTCGGGATCGTGGCGACGCAGGGCCTGAGCACATCCACGCTCTGGGGCGCCTCCGCGCTCAGGCGGCTCGTGCTCGGCGAGACGCCGCGGGAGGTCGTCGCCGGGCTCGTCGCGGACGACGAAGGCCGCGAGGCGCGCCAGCTCGCGGTCCTCGACGTTCACGGCGCATGTGCCGCCTTCACGGGCACGGACAATCTCCCCGCCCGCGGCACGCACGAGGAGCCGGGCCTCGTCGTCGCGGCGAACTGGGTGGCGGGCACGGACCTCACGGCGCGTGTCGCCGCCGCCTTCCACGCCGCGCGCGGCGATTTCGCGGAGCGGCTGATCGCGGCGCTCGCCGCGGGGGCCGCTGCGGGGGGCGACGTGCGCGGGGACCGCTCGGCGGCGTTGCGCATCGTCTCCGTCGAGCGCCCGCCGGTCGACCTGCGGGCCGACGACGATTCCGACCCGATCGCCCGGCTTCGCAGGATCCACGCCGCGACGCTGGAGCCGGCCTTCCAGCGCTTCCTGGGGAACATCCCGACGCTGCTCGAGCCGGAGAAGCGCGCGCCGCCGCGCGCGGGTTGACGGGCCCCGCGGACGTGCCGTCGTCGCTACGGCGTCGCCGGCTCGGCGCAGACGGACAGCCACCAGGCATCGAGCGCCGCGGCCGTGCAGGGCAGGGGCGTGTCGAGCCCGCCGGCGAAGGCATTCCAGGCTTCCCGGAAGCGCGCCGGCACGCCGATGACGAGGGGCACGCCGGCGGCGACGCAGGCGCCGATCTCGGCGGCGAGGCCCGCGCCCTCGGCCTCGAGCTTGCCGAACTTGTTGACGATCATGCAGTCGGGCACCGCCTCCAGCCCCGCCGCGAGCCGCGCGCCCGCCTCGGCGAGCCCGCGCGGGTCGACCCGGCAGCCACGGGCACCGGGGCCGAGATCCTGGCAGATCGAGACGACGGCGCCGCTGGTGAGATCGCGCAGCGCCATGTCGCCGCGCAGGCAGGCGTCGGCGGCGAGTTCCGCCTCGACGAGGCCGGCGACCCGATGGCCCTTCGCCCGCAGCCGCGCCGCGAAATCCGCCATCAGTGCCGAGACCGGCTCCTGGCGCGTATAGACGAGGGCGGCGATGCGGGGCGCGTCGGTACTCATGAGGCGCCCGCCTCCGGAGCGCCGGCCTTGCGGATGCGGAAGACGAGCACCTCGGCCCCGCCGTCGACCGGCCGGGTCTCGCGGTCGACGAGGGCGTCGCCGGTCTCGTTGACGAGATGCGGGATGTCGATCACCGCCATCGGGTCGGTGCAGGCGACCACGAGAAGCGTGCCCGGCGCCGCCCGGGAGAGCGCCTTGCGCGTCTTCAGCGCCGGCGGCGGACATTGGAGGCGGGGCAGGTCGAGGTCGATCTCGCTCATGCTCCTGGCGTAGTGGCTCGCGCGGGCGCGCGCAAGTGGACGCCCGGAGGGGGCGACGTCGCGGCTCAGGCCACGGCCTTCTCGAGCTGTGCCTTCGACATCTTCGAGCGGCCGGGAACGTCCTTCCTCTTCGCCTTCTCGTAGAGCTCGGCCTTGGTCGGCTCGCCGCCGTCGCGGTGCCGGGCGGTCTTCCTCGCCACGTCCTTCGGCTGGCCGGAATGCTGCCTGCCGCGGCGGGTGTCGGCGCGCTTCTTGCGCGTGGTGCGCTCGTATTCCTCCTTCGAGAGGTTCTCGCGGGCCGTCTTCGGCAGGTAGCGCTCGCCCGTGTCCTCGCTCTTCTTGCCGGATTTCGTGCCCCACTCCTCGTCGGTCCACTGCTCGAGGTGGTTGTCGGAGGACTTCTTCCCCTCGTAGCCGCCGCCGCGGGACTTGTATTCCTGCGTGGCCATCTGCGCCTTGCGCGCCGACCATTGATTTGGCCGTCCGCCCTTGTCGGACTTGGTGACGTCGGTCTTCACCTTCTCCCAGAGCTTCGGATCGGTCTTCTTCGCGGTCCCGGTCATGCGGGGCCTCCTTTCGCGGTTCAATCCTCGGCGAGCGGAACGGAGCCTCGCGGGCGGGGTTCCGCCACGGTTGACAGGCGCGACGTCGCGGCGCATGGAGACGGCATGATCACGAACCGCGCCCGCGCCCGACGTCCGCTCCCCGCCTCGCCGCGGCGATAGGCGCGCGCATCCGCCGTGCCGACGCCCGCGAGGCCGCGCCCCCAGCGCGGCCTTTTTCGTGCCTCCACCCCTCCTCGACGATCATCACGGGACCTTCTGCCATGCCCGCTTCCTCGCCCGCACCCACGCTCTTCATCGACGGCGAAGCCGGAACGACCGGGCTCGAGATCCGCGAGAAGCTCGCGCGTGTCCCCGGCATCGAGGTCCGCTCCATCGAGCCCGCACTGCGCAAGGACCCCGCCGCGCGGCGCGCGATGATGGCGTCGGTCGACCTCGTCGTGCTGTGCCTGCCCGACGCGGCGGCGAAGGAGTCGGTCGCGCTCGCGGCCGAGCTCGGGGCGGATGCGCCGAAGATCCTCGATGCCTCGACGGCGTTTCGCGTCGATCCCGCCTGGACCTACGGCTTCGCGGAGATGGCGCCCGGGCAGGCGGAGGCGATCGCGTCCGCGCGCCGGGTCTCCAACCCGGGCTGCTATCCCACGGGCGCGATCGCGCTGTTGCGGCCGCTGGTCGAGGCGGGTCTCGTGCCGCGGGACTTCCCCGTGACGATCAACGCGGTCTCCGGCTATTCCGGCGGTGGGCGCCAGATGATCGAGGCCTACGAGGCGGGGACCGCGCCTTCCTTCGAGCTCTACGGGCTGACGCTCGAGCACAAGCACGTGCCGGAGGTGCAGGGCTATTCGCGTCTCGTGCGCCGGCCGATCTTCGTGCCGTCCGTCGGCAACTTCCGGCAGGGCATGCTGGTCTCGATCCCGATCCACCTCGACGCGCTTCCCGGCGCACCGACGGCGGCGGCGCTCGAGGCGGCGCTCGCCGCCTACTACCCGGAAGGCGGCCTCGTGCGCGTCGTCCCCACCGACGGCGAGGGCCGGATCGAGCCGGAGGCGCTCAACGGCGGCGACGTGCTGGAACTGCGCGTCTTCGCCAACGAGGGCATGCGCCACGCGCTCCTCGTCGCCCGCCTCGACAACCTCGGCAAGGGCGCGTCCGGCGCCGCGGTGCAGAACATCGCGCTGATGCTCGGGATCGGGTGAGGGGCGAACGCCCGTTCCGTCAGCCCGGCTCGCGCAGGGCGGCGAGCAGGCGCTCGCATTCCATCAGCTCGTCGAGGGCGCCGCGCAGGGTGCGGGCCGCCCCGTCGGAGAGGAGCGTGTCGCGCTCGTCGCGGCGGGCGAAGGCGGCCTCCTCGGCGGTGTCGGCGCCGCGCTCCGCCTCGGCGCCCTCGCCGGTGAGGGAGGGCTCGACCTTGGCCTCTCCCCGGCCGACGGCGGCGACGAAGCGCACGCCCTCGCTCTTGAGGATGCGCTGCACGCCCTTGATCGTGTAGCCTTCCCCGTAGAGCAGGTGTCGGATGCCGCGCAGGAGGTCGACGTCCTCGGGCCGGTAGAAGCGCCGGCCGCCGCCGCGCTTGAGCGGCTTGATCTGGGCGAACTTGGTCTCCCAGAAGCGCAGCACGTGCTGGGGCACGTCGAGGTCCTCGGCGACCTCGCTGATCGTGCGGAAGGCGTCGGGTCCCTTGTCCATGCCGCCCTCCCGCTCTTGCGATCGCTCACTTCGCCGTGCCCGGCTCAGCCCTCGTCGTCCCCGACGGTCTCGCCGTTGATGCGCTCCTTGAGCACGTTCGAGGGCTTGAACACCATGACGCGCCGGGGCTCGATCGGCACCTCGACGCCGGTCTTGGGGTTGCGCCCCACGCGCTCGCCCTTCTCGCGCACGACGAAGGACCCGAAGGAGGAGAGCTTGACCGTCTCTCCGCGTTCGAGGCAGTCGCAGATCTCGGCGAGGACCGATTCGACCAGCGCCGCCGACTCCGTGCGCGACAAGCCCACCCGCTGGTAGACCGCCTCGCACAGGTCCGCGCGCGTCACCGTCCGTCCCGCCATCTAACGAGCCCCCTAGTCCGCCGCTCATCGACCAGAACGCTAGGCCGTGGCGCGCCGTGAATCAACAGTGCGTACGGCGGCAATCGCACATCCCCTACCAGCGGATGAGGGCGCTGCCCCAGGTGAAGCCACCGCCGATCGCCTCGAGCATCACGAGGTCGCCCTGCTTCAGTCGCCCGTCCTTGGCCGCGACGTCGAGCGCGAGCGGGATCGAGGCCGCCGACGTGTTGCCGTGGCGGTCGACCGTGATCACGACCTTGTCGCGCGCGATGCCGAGCTTGTCGGCGGAGGCGTCGATGATGCGCTTGTTGGCCTGATGGGGAACGAACCAGGTCAGCTCCTCGGCGCTCGTGCCCGTCGCCTCGAAGGCGGCCTCGACCACGTCCGTCACCATGCCGACCGCGAATCGGAAGACCTCGCGGCCCTCCATGCGCAGGTGCCCGGTCGTGCCAGTGGAGCCCGGCCCACCGTCGACGTAGAGCTTGTCGCGGTAGCGCCCGTCGGAACGCAATTGCGTCGTCAGCACGCCGCGGTCGGCGCTCGTGCCCGCGCCCTCCTGCGCCTCGAGAACGATCGCGCCCGCGCCGTCGCCGAAGAGCACGCAGGTGGTGCGGTCGGTCCAGTCGAGCAGGCGCGAGAAGGTCTCCGCGCCGATCACCAGCGCCCGACGAGCCGAGCCCGTGGCGAGGAACTTGTCGGCCACGGCGACGGCATAGACGAAGCCGGTGCAGACCGCCTGGACGTCGAACGCCGCCCCGTGATGCATGCCGAGCCCGGCCTGGATCATCGTCGCGGTGGAGGGGAAGGTGTGGTCGGGCGTCGAGGTGGCGCAGACGATCAGGTCGATGTCGTCGGGCGTCATGCCGGCGTCCGCCAGCGCCGCCTTCGCCGCGGCGAGGCCGAGCGTCGAGGTGCTCTCCCCCTCGGCAGCGATGTGCCGGTTGCGGATCCCCGTGCGCTGGACGATCCACTCGTCCGAGGTCGCGACGATACCCTCGAGATCCGCGTTCGGGACCAGCTTCGGCGGCAGGTAGGAGCCGCAGCCTCTGACGACGGAACGCACCTTCATCACGGTCTCTTCCTCACGCCGGCGGGACGGCCGGCGTCTCCTCGAGCATGTCCCTGATGGTCCGCATCAGGTCGAAATGCGCCATGTCGTAGGCGATGTCGATCGCCGCGGCGACGCCCTTCGCGTCCGCCCCGCCGTGGCTCTTGATGACGACCCCCTCGAGCCCGAGGAAGACGCCGCCGTTGGAGCGGCTCGGGTCCATCTTGGCCTTCAGCGCGTCGAAGGCGCGCCTGGCGAACAGGTAGCCGATCCTGGACATCACCGAGCGGCTCATCGCCCCGCGCAGGTACTCGCCGAGCTGCTTGGCCGTGCCCTCGGCGGTCTTGAGCGCGATGTTGCCGGTGAAGCCCTCGGTGACGACCACGTCCACCGTTCCCTTGCCGATGTCGTCGCCCTCGACGAAGCCGTGATAGGCGAGGTGCGGGAAGCTCCCCTCGCGCAGCGTGCGGGACGCCTCCTTGACGGCCTCGATGCCCTTGATCTCCTCGCGCCCGACGTTGAGCAGGCCGACGAGCGGCCGCTCGAGGTCGAAGACGATGCGCGCCATCGCCGCACCCAGCACGGCGAGATTGACGTAGTGGCTCGCGTCCGCGCCGATCGAGGCGCCGACGTCGAGCACGATCGATTCGCCCTTCACCGTCGGCCAGATCGCGGCGATGGCCGGGCGGTCGACCTGCGGCATGGTCTTGAGGCAGAACATGGACATCGCCATCAGCGCGCCGGTGTTGCCGGCGGAGACGCAGACCTGCGCGTCGCCGTCGCGCACCGCCTGCAGGGCGAGCCACATCGAGGACTTGTAGCGGCCGACACGCAGCGCCTGGCTCGGCTTGTCGTCCATCTTCACCGAGACCGCGGCGTGGCGCAGCTCGGTCGCCTCCTTCAGCTTCGGATGGGCGGCGAGGATGGGCGCGACCACCCCCTCGTCGCCGTACATGACGAAGCGCATGCCCGGATGGCGCTCCAGTGCGAGCGCGGCGCCCGGCACCACCACGGACGGGCCGTGGTCGCCGCCCATGGCGTCGAGCGAGATCCGGATCGTCTGGGTCATGCGCGCGTGTCGTCCTCGGCCTCGTCGTCGGGGCTTTCGAAAGAGCCCGGAACATAGCGACCCGTTCCGGCGCCGCAACCGAAATCTCCCGCCGCGCTCGGGAACGGCGCGATTGCGGAATGCGTCCACGGATCAATGCGCCCGCCGGCCCCGGACCCGCGACTCCCGATCGAAGCCGCCGTAGGAGACCATGTGGACGAACACCTCGCTCTTCTCGTCGTCCACGCTGAAGGCGATCGAGCCGCGCAGGCTCGCGCCGATGACGCGCAGACCCGGGAAGACCTCGGCCCTGACCGTGCCTCGGTGAGGTGTCACGGCGAGCGCGAAGACTGCGTGGCGCAGCGCTCGGAGGATCTGCTTCGTCGTCGGCGGACCGACGGGCGGCTTCATGCTGCCTTCGATGGCGCGGAAGTCGTCATGAACCCTCGGGTGGAGCCGGACCTTGTAGCGCTTCACTCGTCGTCAAGCCCGAGCTCCGCAGAGATTGCGGCGAACGCCTCCTCCGCATCGACGTATTCCTCCACAGGCGTCGCCATCCGCTCGCGGATGACGTCCGCGAGCGCGGAGAGCATGAGCTGGCGTTCCGCCTCGGCCCGCATCATATCCTCGATCGCCGCCGCGACCCCGGCGCTCGCCGTCGCGAAGACCCCGCTCTCCACCTGCTCCATGAGGAACCGGTGATGGCGGTCGGTGAAGCTCAACGTTGTCTTGATCGTCATTTCGCGCTCCAGTGGTATGACTATATCATACCCCGAACGGCTGGCAGCGGCAAGGTGGTGCGCGTCTCACATCACCGCGCCGCCCTGTGCGGCCGGCTCCGCCCCTTGGTCCTTCGTCCCCTCGTCGATCGCCCCGTCGTCCATCGCCCCCTTCGCCCACCCCTCCTTCGTCTCGGCGACGAAGTCCTCCAGCCGCTTCTCGCGGATGGCCTTGCGCAGGCCCGCCATCAGGTCCTGGTAGTAGGCGAGGTTGTTCCAGGTCAGCAGCATCATTCCCAGGATCTCGCTCGAGCGCACGAGATGGTGCAGGTAGGCCCGCGAGTAGGCGGTCGCCGCCTCGCAGCGGGCGCCCGCATCGAGGGGGCGGGTGTCCTCGGCGTACTTGGCATTCTTCAGGTTGAGCCGGCCGGAGCGGGTGAAGGCCATGCCGTGGCGGCCGGCGCGGGTCGGCATCACGCAGTCGAACATGTCGACGCCGCGGCGCACGGCCTCGACGATGTCGTCGGGCGTGCCGACCCCCATCAGGTAGCGCGGCTTGGTGGCGGGCAGGTGCGGCTCGACCGTCTCGATCATGGCGAGCATCACGTCCTGCGGCTCGCCGACCGCGAGCCCGCCGATGGCGTAGCCCTTGAGGTCGAGCTGCACCAGCTCCCGGGCGCTCTCGATGCGAAGCGCCGCGTTCGCCCCCCCCTGGACGATGCCGAACATGGCCTTGCCCGGCTGCTCGCCGAAAGCCACGCGGCAGCGCTCGGCCCAGCGCAGGGAGAGGCGCATGGCCCTCTCCACCGCCTCGTCGGTGTTGGGCAGCTTCACGCACTCGTCGAGCTGCATCTGGATGTCGGAGCCGAGCAGCCCCTGGATCTCGATCGAGCGCTCCGGCGTCAGCCGGTGCATCGAGCCGTCGATATGGGACTGGAAGGTGACGCCGTCCTCGGAGAGCTTGCGCAGGCCGGCGAGAGACATGATCTGGAAGCCGCCGGAATCGGTGAGGAACGGGTAGGGCCAGTTCATGAAGGCGTGCAGCCCGCCGGGCCGCGCGGTGCGCTCTGGGCCGGGGCGCAGCCTAAGGTTGGTGGGTTTGCCGAGCGCGCGGTCGGCGCCCAG
>JBNPEA010000017.1:0-13509 GCA_051117315.1 Salinarimonas sp.
CACCCCCTCTCGACCCCACCCGGCCGCTGCGCGGCGGACCTCCCGGCTGGGGAGGTGGGGGCGTCGGCGCGTGTCGGGGACGTCGATGCAGGCCGCGACCCGCCACCTCCCCTCGGGGAGGTCGGCGGCCGAAGGCCGACGGGTGGGGGCGAGACGCTCGCGGCCAATCACCACCGCTCGCCCCCACCCGGCCGCTGCGCGGCCGACCTCCCCGATGGGGTGGTGGGGGCGTCGGCGCGTGTCGGGGACGTCGAAGCAGGCCGCGACCCGACACCTCCCCACGGGGAGGTCGGCGCCCGAAGGGCGACGGGTGGGGGCGAGACGGGTAGAGGCAGATCACGAACACTCGCCCCCACCCGGCCGCTGCGCGGCCGACCTCCCCGAGGGGGAGGTGGGGGCGTCGGCGCGTGTCGGGGACGTCGATGCAGGCCGCGACCCGACACCTCCCCTCGGGGAGGTCGGCGGCCGAAGGCCGACGGGTGGGGGCGAGACGCCCGAAGCAGACCCGCCACCGCTCGCCCCCACCCGGCCGCTGCGCGGCCGACCTCCCCGAGGGGGAGGTGGCGCGCCCCTAAACCCCCGACTCGTCCGCCGGCGGCACCGTCGCCCGCTGCTCCGCCCGCGACATCGGCTGGTGGGTGAAGCCCCGCAGCCCCTGCTGGATCTCGTTGACGTCGCGGGTGATCTCCACCGGCGAGGCGACGTAGGCCGTCATCAGCTCGGCGAGCGAGCGCAGCGCGTGCATGTGGATGCGCTCGTAGCCGTGGGAGGCGTCGATGCCGAAGGTGATCAGCGCCGTGCGCACGTCGTGGCCGGCCACCAGCGCCGCGGCGGAATCCGAGCGGTAGTAGCGGAACACGTCCTTCTGGAAGCGGATGTCGTTGTCGCGGGCGAGCCGCACCAGCTTGCGGGTGAGGTGGTAGTCGAACGGGCCGGTCTGGTCGGCCATGGCGATGGTGACGCCGAACTCGTCGGAATTCTGGCCCGGCGCCGTCACCCCGTTGTCGACGGAGACCACCGCCGCCACGTCCTCGCCGAAGGCGGAGGAGGCGCCCACCCCCACCTCCTCGGCGATGGTGAAGAGCCAGTAGGTGTCGACCTCGGGCTCGGTCTGCGCGTCGACGAGCGCCTTGAGGGCGGCGAGCATGGCCGCGGTGCCGGCCTTGTTGTCGAGGTGGCGCGAGACGATGAAGCCGTTCTCCAGGAACTCGGGCTGCGGGTCGATGGCGACGATGTCGCCGACGTCGATGCCGAGCTTGAGGAGGTCGATCCGCGAGCGGCCCATGGCGTCGACGCGCAGCTCCACGTGCTCCCAGCCGATCGGGGCCGTGTCGACGGCCTCGTTGAAGGCGTGGCCCGACGCCTTCGGCGGCAGGATCGTGCCGCGATAGGTGCCCTTCTCGGAGAAGATGGTCGCGCGCGCGCCCTCCGCGAAGCGCGCGGACCAGTTGCCGATCGGCACGAGCTCGAGCCGCCCGTTCTCCTTGAGCTGCTTCACCTGCGCCCCGATCGTGTCGAGGTGCCCGACGAGCGCGCGCGCGGGCTTGCGCCGCCGGCCGGTCAGCTTCGTGCGCACCACGCCGCGCCGCGTGATGTCGTAGGACAGCCCCAGCCGCTCCAGCTCCCGGGACGTGTGGCGCACGACCGAGTCGGTGTAGCCGGTGGGCGACGGGATGCCGAGGAGCTCGGCGAGCCGGTCCCGGAGATACGCCGTGTCGATCGTCAGCCGCTGCATCAGTCTCGTCGCTCGATCGCGTGGGCCTGCCGCACGGAGGCGGGGATGGAGAGCGGGAAGAGCAGGTCCACGAACCGCTCCGCCGTCGGCTGCGGCTCGTGGTTGGCGAGCCCGGGCCGCTCGTTCGCCTCGATGAAGGCGTAGGCCGGCTCATACGGCGACGGCACCATGAAGTCGATCCCGACGACGGGAATGTCGATGGCGCGCGCCGCCTTCACCGCCGCCTCGACGAGGCGCGGATGCACGTGGGCGGTGACGTCGTGGATGGTGCCGCCGGTGTGGAGGTTGGCCGTGCGGCGCACCACGACCTCGCCGCCGTCGGGGGCCACGTCGTCGAGGGAGAATCCGGCCTTGGCCACGCAACGCTCGGTCTCGGCGTCGAGCGGGATGCGGCTCTCGCCCCCCGTCGCGGCCATGCGCCGGCGGCTCTGGCGCTCGATCAGCTCGCGGATCGTGCGCTCGCCGTCGCCGACGATGCGCGCCGGCCGTCGCACGGCGGCGGCGACGAGGCGGTAGTCGATGACGACGAGGCGCAGGTCCTCGCCGGCGACCTTCTGCTCGACGAGAACCCGCTCGCATTGCTCGCGGGCGACCTCGATCGCCGCGCGCAGATCGTCCATGGTCTCGACGCCGACGGCGACGCCCCGGCCCTGCTCGCCCCGCGCCGGCTTGACGACGACGGAGCCGTGCTCGCGCAGGAACTCGGCGAGGGCCGCCTCGTCCCCTGCCTCGATCTGCTCGGGCACGGCGACGCCCGCGCGCTCGACCATGCGCCGCGTCACCGCCTTGTCGTCGCAGATCGAGACCGCGACGCCGCTGGTGAGCTCGCACAGGGCCTCGCGGCAATGCACCGAGCGCCCGCCATAGGTGAGCCGGAAGAAGCCGCCCTCGGCGTCCGTGACCTCGACGTCGATGCCGCGCCGGCGCGCCTCGCTGGTGATGATGCGCGCGTAGGGGTTGAGTTCCTCCTCGGGGCCGGGGCCGGCGAAGAGCTTCTCGTTGATCGGGTTCTTGCGCTTCAAGGTGAACACGTGCACGCGCTCGAAGCCGAGCTTCTCGTAGAGCGAAATCGCGTGCTCGTTGTCGTGCATGACCGACAGGTCCATGTACGCCCCCCCGCGGGCCTTGAACAATTCGGCGAGCTCGCGCACCAGCGCCTCGCCGACGCCCGGCTGCGTCGCCTGCGGATCGACCGCGAGGCACCAGAGCGAGGAGCCCCGCTCGGGGTCGTTGAAGGCGCGCGCGTGGTCGACGCCGGTGACCGTGCCGACGATGGCGCCGGAAACATCGTCCTCCGCGACGAGGTGGATGATCGCGCGCGAGTCCCGGCGCGCCCAGAAGAACTCCGGCGGCACCGGCACCATGCCGCGCGAGGCGTAGATCCGGTTCACCGCGTCCGCGTCGGCGCGGCTGTCGAGCCGGCGCACCGAGAAGCCGACATAGGGCCGCTCGCTCTTCTCGTAGGAGCCGAGATCGAGCCGATAGGTGTGCGACGGGTCGAGGAACATTTCCTGCGGCGCGGCGGCGAGCGCCACGTGCGGGTCGCGGATGTAGACCGCGATGTCGCGCCGGTCCGGCCGCTCGCCGCGCATCGCCTCGGCGAGCTCGCGCATGTCCTCGAAGGTCTGGCCGAACAGCAGCCGGCCCCAGCCGCAATCGACGGCGGCGTTGGGCCGCGCGAGCACGGCGGCGGCGTCGACGCGGGAGGTGTCGACGCGCGGCCCCTCGAGATCGGTGCGGTTCAGGTCGGTCATGGTCTGCCCCCGGGTTCCGTCACGGGTGGTCGGGTCGGTGTCTTCGCTCAGCGGCCGCGTCACACGCCGTGGCTCTGCAGCCAGGTCTCGAGCAGCGCCACCTGCCACAGCTCCGAGCCCCTGAGCGGCGTGATCGCCGAGCGCGGATCGTCGTAGAGCCGCTGCAGGTACCCGGTCGCGAACAGGCCGCGCTCGCGGGCCTTCTGCGAGCCCAGCGTATCACGCACCATGTCGAGCGTCGGCCCCTCGATGTACTTCAGCGCCGGCACGGGGAAGTACCCCTTCGGACGGTCGATCACGTCCGCCGGGATCACCTTGCGTGCTGCCTCCTTCAGCACGCCCTTGCCGCCGTGGGCGAGCTTGTGGCGCGAGGGGATGCGGGCGGCGAGCTCGGCGAGCTCGTAGTCGAGGAAGGGCACGCGTGCCTCGAGCCCCCAGGCCATGGTCATGTTGTCGACGCGCTTCACCGGATCGTCCACCAGCATGATGGTGCTGTCGAGCCGCAGCGCCTTGTCGACGGGGTCGGTGGCCCCGGCCTGCGCGAACTGCGCCTCGACGAAGGCGCGCGCCTCGTCGCGATCGAGCCGCCATTGCGGGCCGAGATGGTCGTTGAGCCGCGCGTGGGTGCGGTCGAAGAAGGCCTCGGCATAGTCGCCGACCGGGTCGTTCGAGCCCGCCACCTTCGGGTACCAGTGATAGCCGGCGAAGACCTCGTCGGCGCCCTGCCCCGACTGCACGACCTTGACGTGCTTCGCCACCTCGCGCGAGAGCAGGTAGAAGCCGACGTTGTCGTAGGAGACCATCGGCTCGGACATGGCGCGGATCGTGTCCGGCAGCGCCGCGAGCATGTCTGTCGAAGGGATGAAGATCTTGGTGTGGTCGGTGCCGTAGTGCTTGGCGATGAGGTCGGAGTAGACGAACTCGTCGCCCTTCTCCCCGTTCGCCTCCTCGAAGCCGATCGAGTAGGTGCGCAGGCCAGACTGCCCGGCCTCCGCGAGCAGGCCCACGATCAGGCTCGAATCGACGCCGCCAGAAAGGAGCACGCCCACCGGCACGTCTGCCACCATGCGCCGGGCGACCGCCTTGCGCAGCTCGTCGAGCGTCAGGTCGCGCCACTCGTCGAAAGAGCGCTCCTCGTCCTGCGCCGAACGCGAGAAGTCGAGCGTCCAGAACCGCTTCTCGGTGGTGGCGCCGTCCGCCTCGATGATCCGGATCGTCGCCGGCGGCAGCTTGCGCACGCCCTTGAGGATCGTCCACGGCGCCGGCACCACCGCGTGGAAGCTCATGTAGAACTGCAGCGCCACGGGGTCGATCGTGCGATCGACGTCGCCGGCCGCGACGAGGGCCGGCAGCGCCGAGGCGAAGCGCAGGCCGTGCGGGGTCTGCGCCAGGTACAGCGGCTTGATGCCGAACCGGTCGCGCGCCAGCACCACGCGTCCGCTCTCGCGCTCGTGGATGGCGAAGGCGAACATGCCGTTGAAGCGCGAGACGCAGTCCGGACCCCAGGCGTGGTAGGCCTTGATGATCACCTCGGTGTCGCTGGTCGAGAAGAATCGGTAGCCCTTCCCCTCCAGCTCGGCGCGCAGCTCGGGGTAGTTATAAATGCAGCCGTTGAAGGCGAGCGTCAGGCCGAGCTCGGCATCCACCATCGGCTGCTCACCCTTCGACGACAGGTCGATGATCTGAAGGCGCCTGTGCCCGAACGCGACGCGGCCGCGGGCGACCACCCCCTCGGAATCCGGTCCGCGGCGCTCCATCGCGTCCGTCATCCGGATGATGGCGTCGGCCGACGCCGGAGAGCCGTCGAAGGTGAGCTCGCCGCAGATCCCGCACATGTCGTCTGGTCGCTTTCTCCTGAGCCGTGCCGGGCGGCACGGCGAGTCCGATGTCGTTTGAGGACAAATGTTTACAGATCGAATGTTTTGATGTCAAATGATCCCCGGGAGGTTTCCGCATGACGAACGACGAACGCCTACGCTTCGTTCCCCGCACGGCGCACCCGGCGGCACCGCTCCTGGAGCGCGTGCCCGCGCCGCCACGCCCGGACGCGGGTACCGACCCTATGGACGCCGACATCGAGGCGCTCACCAAGGCGATCCGCGTCATCGCGCAGGCCATCGACACCCGCTCGAAGGCGATCGCGCGCGCCTCGGGGCTGACCATTCCGCAGATCGTGGTGCTGCAGGCGGTGCGCGTGCGCGGCGAGGTGACGACGAGCCTGCTCTCGCGCCATTGCCACCTCTCCGCCGGCACCGTCGTCTCGATCCTCGACAAGCTCGAGGAGCGCGGCTTCGTCGAGCGCTACCGCAACGTCGCGGACCGGCGCATCGTCCACACCAGGCTGACCGCCGCGGGGGACGCGGCGCTCGCGGCGGCGCCGACGCTGCTGCCGCCGCCCGCGCTCGAGGCGCTGGCGGGGCTCGCGCCGCGGGAGCGCGAGGTGCTGGTCGCATCGTTCCGGACCGTGGCCGGCCTGTTGCGCGGGCATGCGGGCGAGCCCGAGGAGTGACGCCGCGGGCGGGCGCGAGATCCGCCTAGCCGGGTGACGGTCGGTTAACCATGGGCGCATAATCCTCGTGCCGGACACGGGATGGTTCCAGCGCATGATTCACCGTCGAAACGCCCTCGCCCTCCTCCTCGGCGCGCCCCTGCTCGCCGGCTGCGTCACCGCGCGGCCGCGCCTGCTGGAGCCCGGGCTCGAGGGGGAATACCGGCTCGCCGCGGGCGACCGGCTTCGGGTCATCGTCTTCGGGCAGGACGACCTGTCGAACCTCTACACCGTGGAGCCGGGCGGGACGATCGCCATGCCGCTGATCGGCGCCGTTCCCGTGGCGGGGGCGACGACGCGCATCGTCGAGGCGCGGGTGGCCGAGCGCCTGCGCGGCGGCTTCCTGCGCGACCCGCAGGTCGCCGTCGAGGTGGATACATACCGCCCGTTCTTCATCCTGGGCGAGGTCGCCAGTCCGGGGCAGTTCCCCTACGTCGACGCGCTCACGGTGCAGACGGCGGTCGCCGTCGCCGGCGGCTTCACGCCGCGCGCCGCGCGCTCGTCCGCCGAGATCACCCGCACCGTCGGTGACGCAATCGTAACGGAAGCCGTGCCATTGAGCTTTCCGGTCCGGCCGGGAGACACGATCGTCGTCGCAGAGCGCTGGCTCTGAGCACGCTCCGCCGCCCCCGCGCCGTCGACGGCACCGGAGGCGACATGGCGACCACCCCGCACCTGCGTATCCTGCACGTCTTTCGCGCGCCGCTCGGCGGGCTGTTCCGGCACGTGCTCGACCTCACGCGCGCGCAGCTCGCCCGCGGCTACGACGTGGGCATCTTCTGCGATTCCACCAGCGGCAACACGCAGACCGAGTCGGCCCTCGCCGAGCTCGCGCCGCGCCTGCCGCTCGGTCTCCACCGCGTGCCTATCGCACGCAACCCGGGCCTCGGGGACGTCATGGCCCTGCGGGCGCTGGGGCGCGTGCGCCGCGAGACCGGCGCGAACATCCTGCACGCCCACGGCGCCAAGGGCGGCGCCTACGCGCGGCTCGTGCCGCTGCCGTCGGGCACCCGCGTCGCGCGCCTCTACACGCCGCACGGCGGCAGCTTCAACTACCGCCCCGGCACGCCGACGCACCGATTTTACATGGCGATCGAGGCGCTGCTGGCGCGCCGCACCGAGCTCTTCACCTTCGAGAGCGCCTTCATCGCGGGGCGCTTCCAGGCCTATGTCGGCGGCTTCGAGGAGAGGGTGCGGGTGATCTACAACGGCATCTCGGAGGCCGAGTTCGAGCCGGTCGACACGTCGGGCGTCGCCTTCGACCTCCTCTACATTGGCGAGTTGCGCGCGGCCAAGGGCATCGACACGCTGCTCGACGCTCTGGCGCGCCTGCGCGGCGAGGGCCGGCAGCTCACGCTGCTCGCCGTCGGCTCCGGGCCCGACCGCGAGGCGCTGGTCGCGCGCGCCGGCGAGCTCGGCCTCGCCTGCGCGATCACCTTCGAGGGGCCGCGCCCGATCCGCGAGGCTCTCGGGCGTGCCCGCGTGATGGTAGTGCCGTCGCGGGCCGAGTCCCTGCCCTACGTCGTGCTCGAGGCCGCCGCGGCGTCCCAGCCGCTGGTCTCCACCGACGTCGGCGGCATCCCGGAGATCTTCGGGCCCCATCACGGCAGCCTGATCCCGCCGGACGACGCGGGCCGGCTCGCCGCCGCGATCGCCGCGAAGCTGGACGAGGGCGAGGGTCCACGCCGCACCGGCGCGGAAGCGCTCGCGGCACACGTACGCTCGCGCTTCTCGCTCGACAGGATGGCCGACGGCGTCCTGTCGGCCTATGCGGAGGCGCTCGGCGCCGGCGAGCGGCGCCGCCATTCCACAGCGGAACGCCGCGCGGCTTAAGGCTTCCCTCACCCCCATTCCTTACAAGCGCGAAGAAACGACGACCTACCCCGCGGGGGACGACGACATGAGCGGCTTGAACATTCGCGACCTGATGGCGGCCGCGGCGGGCGCGACGGCCGATGCCGGTGCGCCCGCCGGACGGGTGCCGCGGCTCGCCGGCGCGCCCCTGGCGGAGAGCGCGAGCGGGCTCCCGGTGGCGCGCAGCCTGTCGCCGGTCGTCCTCGTCGGATCCGTTCGGGCGCTCGAGGCGGTGATCGTCGTCGGCAGCGGGCTCCTGGTTCACGCCACCTATCTCGGCGGGGTCGTCTCGTTCGACTACTGGGTCGCGCTGCTCTCCATCGGCGCCCTCGCCCTCCTCTCCTTCCAGGCGCTCGGCGTCTACTCGATCGGTGCCTTCCGCGCCTTCTTCCGCTTCGGCGTGAAGATCGCGTTCGGCTGGGCGCTCGTCTTCCTGGTCGCGCTCGCGGCAGTGTTCCTGCTCAAGGTCGGCGACACCTTCTCGCGCGTGTGGCTGGTGGGCTGGTTCGTCGCGGGCCTCGCCGCGCTCACGCTCGCGCGCCTCGCCACGGCCGTGGCCTTCACCGCCATGACCCGCGCCGGGCGCTTCGACCGGCGCACCGCCATCGTCGGCGGCGGGCCGTCCGCCGAGAGCATGATCAAGGCGCTCGACGCGCAGCCCGACACCGGCGTGAAGATCGTCGGCGTCTTCGACGATCGCTCCGACGAGCGCTCCGCGGACGTCGTCGCCGGCTACCCGAAGCTCGGGCGCGTCGACGATCTCGTCGACTTCGCCCGGCACACGCAGCTCGACCTCGTCATCTTCACTGTGCCGATCTCGGCCGAGGAGCGCATCCTGCAGATGCTCTCGAAGCTCTGGGTCCTGCCCATCGACATCCGCCTCGCGGCCCACACCTCGAAGCTGCGCCTGCGCCCGCGCTCCTATTCCTACATCGGCTCGGTGCCGGTCCTCGACGTCTTCGACCGCCCGATCGCGGACTGGGACCTCGTCCTCAAGTGGCTGTTCGACAAGGTGGTGGGCAGCCTGCTGCTCGTGCTGCTGTCGCCGGTGCTGCTCGCGACCGCGATTGCGGTGAAGCTCGATTCGAAGGGACCGGTGTTCTTCAAGCAGAAGCGCTACGGCTTCAACAACGAGCTGATCGAGGTCTTCAAGTTCCGCTCGATGTACACCGACATGTCGGACGCCGGCGCGACGAAGCTCGTCACCAAGGACGATCCGCGCGTCACCCGCGTGGGCCGCTTCATCCGCAAGAGCTCGATCGACGAGCTGCCGCAGCTCCTCAACGTGGTCTTCTTCGGCAACCTCTCCCTCGTCGGCCCGCGCCCGCACGCGCTCCACGCCAAGGCCGCCGACCGGCTCTACGACCAGGTCGTCGACGGCTACTTCGCCCGCCACAAGGTCAAGCCCGGCATCACCGGCTGGGCGCAGATCAACGGCTGGCGGGGCGAGACCGACACGCAGGAGAAGATCCAGCGCCGCGTGGAGCACGACCTCTACTACATCGAGCACTGGTCGGTGTTCTTCGACCTGCAGATCCTGGCCATGACCCCCGTGGCGCTTCTCTCCGATCGCGAGAACGCGTATTGAGCGCGGGCGTCGCCACCGCCGCGATCCCGGTCCGGCGCGGGTTCTCGCCCCGCGTCGAGCGCGGCGCGCTGTGGCTGATGGGGTACGGCGGCGGCTTCGCCTTCGTCGAGCCGTCCCCGTGGGAGATCGGCTTCTTCCTCGTGCTGGTCGTGCTCGGCGTCGGCGGCCTGCGGCTGCATCGCTCGAGCCTGCCGATGGTGGCGCTTCTCGCGCTGTTCAACATCGGCGGCGTGTTCAGCCTGGCTCCCTTCCTGCACGACGGCGATTCCGTGATGTTCATCGCGGTGTCGATCTACCTGATGGCGACGAGCGTGCTCTTCGCCGCCATGGTGCTCGACCGCGGCGCCGAGCGCTTCGGCGCCCTGCGCGCCGGCCTGGTCTGGGGCGCGGCGACGGCGAGCCTCGCGGGTATCCTCGGCTATTTCGACGTCGCGGGCCTCGGCGCGATCTTCACGGTCAACGACCGCGCCTCCGGCACGTTCAAGGATCCGAACGTGCTCGGCACCTTCGTGATCTTCCCGCTGGTGCTCCTGGCGCAGGACATGCTGGTCGGCCGCGGCCGCTTCTGGCGCAACGCGATCCTGTTCACGCTGATCATCACCGGCGGCGTGTTCCTGTCCTTCTCCCGCGGCGCCTGGGGTCACGCCGGCGCCTCGCTGCTGATGGTGACGGGGCTCACCTTCCTGTTCGCGGCTGCGCCGCGCGTGCGCATGCGCATCCTCGGCCTCGTCGCGCTCGCGCCGGTCGTCGGCGTCGGCGCGCTGGGCGCCGCGCTCTCGATCGAGCCGGTACGCGAGATGTTCGAGGTGCGCGCGAGCCTCAACCAGTACTACGACGTCGGCCCGACGGGGCGTTTCGGGAACCAAGCGCGCGCGCTGCCGAGCCTGTTCGAGCTGCCGAACGGCTACGGGCCGCGGCAATTCCGCTACCTTTGGCCGGAAGACCCGCACAACGTCTACATCAACGCCTTCGCCTCCTACGGCTGGCTCGGCGGCGTCTCCTACCTGGCACTGACCCTCGCGACTTTGGTCGTCGGCTTCGTCACGGTGGCGATGCGCTCCTCCCTGCAGCCCGTCGCCATCGCGGTCTGGTCGACTCTGTTCGTGCAGATGCTGCAGGGCTTCCTCATCGATACAGACCATTGGCGCCACTACTACCTGCTGCTCGGCCTGATCTGGGGCCTGTTCGCGCTCGCGCGGCTCGAGGCGGCGGCGGAACGGGCGCACGGCCCGCACCACGCGAAAAGGGGAGGACACACCGGATGAACGAGATGCGCGCCCTCGATCCCACCTCCGGCCGGGCCGCGTCCCCGGCGATCGCGCCGGTGACGATCATCGGATCGCACGCCCCGGTCACCTGCGGCGTGATGGACTATGCCCGGCGCCTGGTGGAGGCGATCGACGTCATCGCGCCCGGCCTCGTGCGCCTCGAGGCGGCCGAGGCCGGGCGGCCGATCGCCTTCGTCGCGGCGATCGTCTCGCGGCTGCGCCGTGGCGAGACCGTGCATTTCCAGCTACCCATCGAGGGCTGGGGCAACTCGCTCCTGCCGGGCGTCGCGCTCTTCCTCGCGCGCCTCGTGACCCGGCGCGGCCGCATCGTGGTGACGCTGCACGAATGGATGTCGCTCAACCGGCTGCGCTACCTCTCGCTCCTGCCGGACGTGTGGGCGACGGACGCCTTCGTCTTCGTTTCCGAGCAGCAACGCGCCGCCTTCCGCAGCTCGCCCGTCGTCGCGCGCGCCAGGCGCGAGGCGGCGGCGATGATCCCGATCGGGCCCAACATCCTGGCACGGCCCGGCGACGAGGCCAGCGTCGCCGCCGAGCGGGCGCGGATCCTGGCGAACGGCGACGGGCGGCCGCAACTCGCCGTCGGTTTCTTCGGCGTGCTCTACGCGAGCAAGCGGCCGGAGCTCCTGCTGGAGACGCTGGCCTCCCTGCGCTCCGAGGGGCTCGACGCGCGCCTCGTCGTGTGCGGCGACTTCCTGCACGACAAGCCCGACGACCGCCCCGCCTTCCTCGCCCGGGCCGAGGCGCTGGGCGTGTCCGACGCGCTCGACTTCCGCGGCCGCATCGACGACGAGACCGAGCTGATGACGGTGCTCGCCGCCTGCGACGTCTTCCTGCTGCCCTATACCGACGGCGTGAGCGCCCGGCGCGGCACCTTCCACGCGCTGGCGCAGATCGCGAGGCCGCTGGTCACCACCGAGCCGGCGCGGGCGGACGAGTTCGCGCTGTTCCCCGCGCTCGCCGAGAAGATCGCGAGCCCCGCGACCCGGCTCGTGCCCGTGGACGCGCCGGCGGAGCGCTTCGCCGATGCGCTGGTCGCCGCGCAGGACGAGCGCGACGCGGCGATCGCCGTCGATCTCACCGCCCTCTGGGAGGAGGCCGCCCGCGGCCACCTCGCGCTCTACGAGGCGCTGCGCGGGTAGGCCGGCCGCGCGGTGCGCACGGCGATGAGGCCCGCGCCGAGCATCAACGCCGCCGCCACGCCCTCCGCCCCGACGCGCACCCAGGCGAGCCGCGTCGGGTCCTCGCCGCCGGCGAACAGCGCGGCGGCCGAGAACACCAGGGCGGCCGTCGCGAGCTGGATCGCCATGATCTGGCGATCGCGCCCGTGCACCACGAGCACGCCGTTGGCGCAGGTGCTGTTGATCGCGATCAGCGGCAGGATCAGCGCCGCGACGCGCAGCACGTCCGCCGCCTCGGCGTAGCCGGCACCGAACAGCAGGCGCACGATCGGCTCGGCGCCGAGGAAGAGAACGCCGCCGAGCCCGAAGCCGAGCGCGACCAGCACCGCGGCCCCGCGACGGAAGACGCGGGCGGCTCCCTCGGGATCGTGCACGCGCCGGCTCGCGATCTCGGGCATCACCACCTGCATCACCGGCCAGAGCACGTTGGCCGACCCCATCGCCACCCGCTCCGCGGCGGCGTAGACCGCGACGAGCTGGGGCGGCATCAGGAAGCCCGCGAGATAGACCAGGCCGAGCCCGGGCGCAGCGCTCGCGGCCTTGGCCACGAACAGCGAGGCGCCCGCGCGCAGGTGCGCGACGACCGCCGACCGGGGCGGACGCGAGACGCCGATGCGTCGCGCCATCATCGCGTGCCCGATCGCCACCGCCACGGCGAGCGGACCCGCCTGCAGCATCAGCACGAGCGCCGCGTCCCGCGGACCGTAGGGCACCAGGAAGACGAGGAGGAGGAAGGCCGCGAGGGCCGCGATCTCGAGGAAGGCGTAGACCTGCGCCCGGCCGACCCCCTGGAAGAACCAGCCCGGCGCGAGCCCGAGCGCGAGGCCGAGCGCCACGGTGAGCGCGACGAGGCCGGGATCGCCCAGGAGCGTGGGAAGGAGGAGGCCCGCGACCGCCCCGACCGCCGCCGCCGGCAAACACAGGACGAGCTTCGCCGCCACGATCTCCCGCGCAACCCGCCCGAGCCGGTCCCCCTCACCGCGTGCCTGCGCGACGGCACGCGCGCCGTAGGTCGCAAAGCCGTATTCGGGGACCAGCATGACCAGATACGCGAGCGCCTGGGCGCTCATCAGCGCGGCGAAGGCGTCGACCTCCAGCCGGCGCGCCACGATGGGCAGCACGAGAACCGGGATCACCAGCCGCGCCAGCTGCGCGCCGTAGACAGGGAGGAAGGTGCGCACGATCACGGGCGGTCTCGGCAGGGCTCGTTCGGATCTCTGTTCGGGCTCGACGCTGCGCGCCCGTCCCTTCCAGCTAGCCGATACCCGCTTGAGAAAGCGTTGCGTCGCGCGCAAGGGGGCGCGCGCGGACACAAAAGAGGCCCGCCGACACGGGGTCGACGGGCCTTGAAGGTGCTCTCGATGTACGCCCCCACAGGCGTACGTGCCAAGGTAGGACATTATCCGTGCCCGGGCAACGGATATCGTCTCATTTGTCAGGGCTATCGCATTTGACCGATGACGGATCGGGCGAAGTCGTCGGACCATCCGGAGCGCTTTCGTTTTCGTCGGATGGAGATGCCGGGCCTGGCGCGTTTGAGGACGTTGAGGGCGAGCTTTCGGA
>JBNPEA010000102.1:0-59903 GCA_051117315.1 Salinarimonas sp.
CAGGCGAGGGCGTAGCGATCCCAGGTCTCGAAGTCGGCGAGCAGGCGCGCGCGGTCCGGCTGGAGGCGCGCATGCGGCGGCTTGCCCTCGCGCGAGGCGCGGTGTCGATCGAGCTCGATCAGCAGGCCGACGAGCTCCACGGCGAGCGCGGGCGTCTCCCACGACGACAGCGCCTCGCGCAGCCGCATCTCCTCGGGCTCGACCAGCGCCGGGCGCACCTTGGCCGGATCGTCGAGGGCGGGCACCGGGAAGGAGGCGATCGCGTCGATGTCGGGAATGAAGCGCGCCCGCGCGCAATCGACCGTGATGCGCTTGTAGCGGAAATCGACGCCCGCCCAGGCCTCGAACTCCGGCAGGCCCCGGGCATCGCCGAGGTCGAACAGGTCGAGATCGACGAGGATCGGCGCGTCGAGCACGGTGGTGTGGCCGGTGATGTGGTTGAAACGGTGGAAGGCGCGCGCGGTCCACTCGTTGTTGCGCAGCGAGAAGCCGATGTCGGTCATGTCGCCGCGCACGACGCGGTTGTCGCGCTTGTACTGGTGCCAGATCGAGCGGCGCGGCGCCGCGTAGATGTCCCAGCCGTGCGTGAACAGGCGCAGCGCGTAGCTGACCTCCTCCGTCGAGAAGGCGGAATAGGGATCGTAGGGGATCTCGGCGATCAGGCGCCCGGGGGCGAAGAGGCAGCCGGCGAGCAGGAACGGCATGCGCACGTAGCGCTCGAGCGGCGCCGGGAGCCACAGCCCGGTGAAGCGCAGCGCCCCGCTCGGCTCGAACCCGTCCGTGCGCAGCACGCCGGGAAAGAGATCCGACAGCGTGTCGCCCGGCGTGAGGTAGGGCGGCGGCGCCGAGGCGAGAACGGCCTTCTCGGAGGGGCAGGCCTCGAGATCCTCGATCAGGATCTCGTCCCAGCCCTGCTCGAAGCGCATGTGCGAATCGATCTGGAGAAAGTAATCCTCGCCGCGCCACATCGCCTGCGCCAGGAACCGCGCCCAGCACACGCCGAGCGCGTCGCGCCAGTGGAAGCGCATCTCGCGGATCTGGCCCGCACGCGCCGGCTCGGGCGCGAGATGGGCCGCGTCCTCGACCGGGTCGTGCTGGCGGATCAGCCCGACGTGGATGCGCTCGGGCCGGGCGGCCTTCTCGAACAGGTCGATCAGGGTCTTCTGGCATTCCGGGTCGCGGAACGACGCGACGGACACGAAGATGCGGCCGGCCCCCCAGCCCGCCTCGGCGCGCTCCGGGTCGGCGGGCGCGCGCAGCGCCCGCGCCGTCTCGTACTGCGCCTGCAGATCGGGGTCGTCCAGCGGGTGAGCGAGGTCGAGCGACATGGTTCGGTCTCCTTCGTCTCGCCCGGGAACGCGGCCGATCAGCTGAACAGCCGCAGCACCGACTGGTCGCGCTGCGAGGCCAGCGCCAGCGCCGTCTGGGCGATCTGGTTGCGGGTGTTGAGCGAGGTGAGCTTGGCGCCCTCCTCGTTCAGGTCCGCGAGCGTCCAGTCGTCCGCGCCGGCACGCAAGGTGTTGATCATGTTCTCGGTGAACTCTTGCCGAGTCGTGATGATCGCGTTGTTGGCGCCGAGCCGGCTCGCCTCGGAGCGCAGGGTCGTGATCGCCGTGCGGATCGAGGTCAGCGCGGAGGCGATGTTGGCGTTGCCCACGGTCGAGGTCGTGTCCGCGTTCGACCAGCTGCCCACCGCGCCCGACGTCACGCCCAGCGTCGCGGCGTTGAGCACCGTGCCGCTGTTGACCGTGAGCGCCAGGGAGGCGGTCGTGTCGTTCGCGTCGAAGCGCACGTTCAGCGTACCGCCGTTGAGCAGGTTGACGCCGCCGTAGCCGGAGTTCCGCATCAGGTCGTCGACCTGGCGGATGATCTCGTTGAACTGCGTCTGGAGCGTGTTGCGCACCGCGCCGTCCTGCTCGGCGGCCGCCTGGTTGGCGAGGCCCTGCGCGGTCTCGAAGAGCTTCTTCATGCCCTCGATCCCGGCATTCGCCGCGGAGATCGTCCGCGTCGCCTGCTGCATCGAGTCCTGAAGGCCGGCGAGATCGGTGGAGCGATCCCGCAGCCCCGCGGCGGTGAAGAAGGCCAGCGGGTTCTCGATCGCGGAATTGACCTTGAGGCCCGTCGCCAGGCGCTGCTCCGCCATCGTGGCCGAGCGGGTCGTTCGTTGGATCGTCAGAAGGGTGTCGCGGATACCCGCGGAGAGAGCAACTTGAGACATCGGCGCACCTCAATGACCCACACAAGGGTGATTTCCATTAAGGTTGACCGAAATGGTAAAGATTCCGTTTCACGACGATTTCGATTCACCATGTCCCGCATCGCTTTTGGCGTGCCGGCCCTCGTGCGGCCTCAGCCGCAGAAGGCGCGCGCGTTCGGCGTCCAGGCGCCCATGCCGCTCGAGACCATGTGGCGAATCACGGCGCAGACGTAGCGCTTCTGTGCCGGCGTGTTGCGCGGCCCCGCGTGGTAGCGCGCCACCGCGAGCGTCCAGGAGCCGTGACGGGCACGCAGGCGCTTGAGGAAGAGCGCCGCGTAGGTGACGTTCTCCTCCGGGTCGAACATCTGCGCCACCGAGTCGAACTCGCGCCCGTGCCAGTAATGATTGATCTGCATGCAGCCGACGTCGATCAGCTTCACGCCCGCCGCCCGCGAGCGCTCGAACTCCGCCAGCGCCTCCGCCCGGCTCGACCCGAAGAAGGAGCGCCCGCCGACATTGAGCGCGAACGGGTGCAGGTTGCCGCGCCGGCCGGTCTCGGTGAGGCCCACCGCGAACAGCACCGCGAGGGGCACGTCGTGCGCGGCGGAGGCGCGAATCATCTCCGCCTCGCAGATGTTCTCCCCCGCGCGTGCGGGGCGCGCGTCAGAGATAGACCCCGCCGTCAGCGTCGCCGCCGCGACGAGGGCCAGGAGCGCTCGGCGTATTGTCATCGTCTGGTCTCCTCTCCAGGGTGAAGCTCTCGGGTCCGCCGCGGCCGCCCTCGCCGCGGGCTTGACCGTGCGCTTGGCCGTGCGCTTGGCCGCGCGTCTGGCCGTCGCCGGCGCCGTGGCCGTGCTGCTGGGCCGCCGGGTCGCCGCCGGCTTGGCCTTGGGCTTGAGATTGTGCCGAGGCGCGCGGCGCGTCCGCGGTGTGGATGGCGACGACCTCGCCGGCGAGGCCGGTGCGGCGCACGGCGTCCACGATCAGCTTCTCGTCCCGGCGCAGCATCGCGGCCGCCTTGGCGTCGGCGGCGGTGATCTCCATGGCGACGCCGTCGGCGGTGAGCCTGAGCGCGATCGTCACCGTGCCGAGGGAGACCGGCTGGAGCTGCACCGTGAGCACCTTGACGGGCCTGGCGGAGAGGCCCGCCTGCGCGCCCGCGGCGGCGAGGTCCGGCGGGAAGGCGAGGCTCGCCCGGCCCGCCCCCTCGCCCCGGCCGGACGCGCCGCCCGCGCCCAGCAGCGTCGCCGCTCCGTCGACGATCGCAGCGAGGTTGGCCGTGCCGAGCGCCGGCGGCAGGTGGGTCGCCTGCGAGACCACAATGGCCTTGAGCGCCATGCCGACGCTGGGCTCGGGCTTCGTCGCCAGCGACAGGTCGGGGCTGTCGGGGAAGAGCGCGCGGGCGCGGGAGACCGGTGCGTCCGCCGCGTCGGGACCCGGCCCGTCGGCGCCGGTGGCCTGCGACTGCGCCTGTGTTCTGGCGGTCGCGAGCTCGGCCGCACGGCGTACGGCCCCCTCGCCCGAGCCGAGCGAAGCGGCGGGAGACGAGCGGCCCGAGGCGGCACCCGGCATGCCGGCCAGCGCCGCGAGCAGGCTCGCGGTGTCACGCGGGGCACCGAGTCCCTCTCCGTCCCGGGGGAGCGGCTCGCCGTCGGCCTCGGCCGACGGATCCGGCTCGCCGGACGGCGTTGGGCCTTCGCCGCGCGCCTGGAGAGCGAGCGCGCCGGGGCGGATCGGCAGCGAAGCCTTGCCGGCGAGGACGAGGGAAGCCAGCCGGCCCTCGGCTGCCGCTCCTGCCTTCGCCGACGACGAGCCCTGCGCCGCCCCGTCCTGCGCCGCCGCGCCGCCGGCCGCTCCCCTGCCGCCCTCGCGCTCGCGCCCGCCGACGTCCTCGAGGGCCGCGCCGAACACGGCGCCGAGGCCGGAACCGCCCCCGTCCTTGCCTTCGAAGCGGCCCTTGCCGGCGGCGCGCTCGCCGGCGCGCGGCTGCGCGAGGGCGGAGAGATCGGCGGGGATCATCGGCGTGCCTCCGTCATCAGGGCGTCGATCTCGGCGAGCGCCGCCGCGGCGCGGCGCATCACCATCGTGGGCGGCGGCGGCGCGAAGACGGCGGGGGCCTCGGCCGCCGGCTCCGCCGCGTCCGCGGGCGCCGCATCGGACGGCGCCGCGTCCGCCGGCAATTCCGCCATGGGCGTCGCGGCGTCCTCCGCGGCCGGCACCGCCGTCTCGACGACCGGCTCGGGCGCCGGCACGTTCTCCTCCGCCCCGAGCCCGATCGGTGCGCCGACCTGGATCGCGAGGTCGATCACCGTCTCCAGCAGGGCGATGTCCGCCGCGGGCAGGTGGGCGGGGTCGATGTCGGCGAGCGTGTCGGCGGCGAGGCCGAAGCGGTCGGTGGTGACCTGGGAGGCCGCGGCGTAGAAGGTGGCGCGCCACTCCTCGTCGGAGCCGCCGGCCGAGAGCCCGTGCGCCAGCGTCGCCGCCCGCCGCGCCACCTCGGGTCGGCCGTGGACCAGGGAATGGCGGGCGAAGAACAGGTAGAGGTCGCGCCGGCTCTCGCCGTCGAAGCGCTCCAGCATCGCCTCGAGCCGGGAGAAGCGGGCGAGATCGCCGTGGAGGTCGAGCGCGGTCAGCAGCGTCGCGAAGCGCTGGCGGAAGTTGCCGGCGTAGATCGAGTGCCGGAAGCGGCGCAGGTACTGGATCGCCAGGAACTCGAGCCGCTCCACCTCCCCGCTCTGGCCGGCGACGAAGACCTCGCGGCGCAGCGCCGCCTCCTCGATCAGCGAACCCGGCGCGAGCAGCCGCGCCACGGCGAGGAGCCGCATCGCCTCGCCCGGGTCCTCGCGCACCGCGAGCGCGGACTGCGCCAGCGCGAGCTGCCCGCCGAGCGTACCGCCGATGGCGAGCGGGTCCGCTTCGCGCCAGGCCTCCCGCGCCTCCGTCTCGCGCCCCCGCAGGAAGGCGAGCGCGCCCTGGGCGAGGGAGCGCGGGGCACCGAACGCGGCGCCCGAGGCGAGGATCTCCTCGAGGCTCTGCGGCGGCCCGCCGCCGAGCACGAAGGCGATCGCGGCATGCGCGTTGCGGGTGTCCGCCCAGGCCGCCTCCGGCGCCTGCGCGAAGCCGTGGGCGATGTGGCCGATGAGGGCGCGCTGCGCACGATGCGCCTCGATGTCGCCCTGCGCCACGCGCTCCTGCAGCGCCTGGAGCGTGCGCACGAGGGCGTAGGGCTCCGGCGCGGCCGGGCCGACCGGCGCGGCGGGCGTCGCGGCCGGCGGCGCGGGAGGAACGGTCTCGGCCGCTGCGGGAGCGGCGGCGAGGAGGCCGGCTAGAGAAAGCGCGAGGCCGATGCGGATCACGAGCGCGCCTCCCGCAGCAGGATCTCGATGCGGCGGTTCTCGTCGGCGTAGGGGTCCGCGGCGACCTTGAGCATGCGGTCGGCGTGACCCTCGACCCGCAGGATGCGCTCCTCGGCGAAGCCGCCGCGCACGAGCATGTAGTAGGCCATGTGCGCGCGGGCCGACGAGAGCCGCCAATTGTCGTAGGTCTCCGAACGGAACGGGCGCGCGTCCGTGTGGCCGCGGATCACGATCGCTCCAGCCTCCTCGGCGAGGATCGGCGCGATCTCCTCGACGATGCGCACGAGCTCGGGGCGGGGCTCGGCGGAGCCGATGGCGAACATGCCGAAGCTCGCGCCGTCGGTGAGGGAGACGAGGAGCCCCTCCGGCGTGGCCGAGACCTCGATCGCCGGCGCGTTCTCCGGCGCCGCGGCGCCGGTCGCCTCGGCCATGGCGGCGGCGATCCGCGCCCGCAGCGTCGCCGCACGAGCGAGGGCGGGGTCGACGGCCGTCTCGGGCGCGGGCTCGTCGGTGCCGGGCTCCTCGGATGCGGGCTCCTCGGATGCGAAGTCCTGGCCGGGCTCTTCGGTGAGCTCCTGCGCGACCTCGAGAAGCGCTTCCTGCCGCGACTCGTCCGCAGGCGTCTCGGCCACCGCGACCCGAACCGGTTCGGGCTCTTCGGAAGGCTCTTCGGCGGGAGCGTCCTCAAGCGCATCCTCGAACGCGACCTCCTCCACGGCCTGCGCCTGCACGGCGGCGGCGCCGGCCATCGCCCGCACCTCCGCGTCGAGCGCGAGCCTGCCCTCGACGGGCAGGACGGCACCCTCCGGCGCCGGCAGCGCGGCGAGCGCCTGCGCGTCGGAGCCCGCGGGGCCGCCGAGGCCGAGCGGCGCCGCCGCGTCGGGCAGGCCCATCGGCCCGCCGGTCCCGTCGCCGTCGGCACGGCCCACCGCCACCTGCGGCGCCAGCTGCCAGTAGACCGGATCGAACGGGTCCCGGTAGGCGTCGCCGCCGACGAGGCCGGGCTCGCCCCGCTCGCCGGGGGTCACGTCGATGCCCGCCGCCGGCGTCGACGGCGTGAAGGCGGCCTGGGCCGAGAGCTCGGCGAGGACGGCGTAGGGGTCCTGGAAAAGCGCCGTCTCGGAATAGCGCCGCTCGCGGCTCTGCGGCAGCGGCGGCGCCTCGCCCCGCGCCTCGTCCGCCTCCGTCACCGGCGCGTCGGAGCGCTCCTCCAGGTCGACGCCCTCCGACGCCGCGTCGGGGTCGCGCAGGCCCTTGCGGTCGCTGGTCGCCTCGGCGAGGCGGATCGGGTTGAAGTAGCTCGCGACCACCTCGCGGGTGTCCTGGTCGGTGGCGTTGATCAGCCACATCACCAGGAAGAAGGCCATCATCGCCGTCATGAAGTCGGCATAGGCGATCTTCCACACGCCGCCCTTGGGCTCGTCGGCCTCCGGGTCCGGGCGGCGGCGGATGATGACGAGCTCGTGGCTCTGGTTCTCCTGCACGGCGCGGGCTCCTTCAGGGGACGTCGGCGGCGATGCGCCGGGCCCAATCCGACAGACGGGTCTCGATCACGACGTCCTCGCCTTCCACGACGAGATCCGGCGTGTCGGCGGGGGTGAAGCGCACGGCCTGCGCGGCGTCGCCGAGGCGGGCGACGAGCGCCTCGCCGAGGTCCGCGGGGCCGCTGGCGACGAGGACGAGGGCCGGATCGGCGCGCAGCAGCGTCGCGACGCTGGCGGCGAGGGTGGCGAGCGCCCGGTCGCGAGCGGCCGCCGCGAGCAGCGGCGCGAGCGCACGTGCCGCAGCCTCGGCGATCCGCTCCTCGATGCCGGCGAGCCCGTCGCGCACGCGCTCCGCCAGCCGGTCCCCCTCCTCCCGCGCCCAGGCGGCGCGCGCGTCGCCCAGCGCCGTCTCGGCGTCCGCCCGGACCTCGGCGAGACGCCGCTCGAGCGCCTCGGAGAAGCGCGCCTCGGCCTCGGCGCGGGAGGCGGCGGTGGCCGCGGCGACGGCTTCGGCGAGACGCGCTTCGACCTCCTCCACGCTGATGCCGCGGGGCGCGAAGGCGGAGGCGATCTCGGGCCGCGGCGGCGCCGGCTCGTTCCTCGCGTCTGCGGCGTGGGGCGCGGGCGCGAGGTGCGGCCCGCGCGCATCGATCTCGGCGAGGACGTCGATCAGCGAGGCCGGCATGTCAGGCGGCCTCCCCGTGCATCCATTCCTTGAGGATGTGCGCCGCCTGGTCCTCGTTGCGGGTCACGATCTGCTCCAGGCGCTTGATCGTGGCGGCGCTGACCGAGGTCGGCAGCGCGGCGATCGCGGCGGTCGCCGCCTCGATCTGCGCGGCGTGCGGCTCGGCGCGACCGGAGGCGTCCGCGAGCGCCGGGAACGCCGCGTCGCCCTCGCCTGCCTGGCCGTCGGCGAGCGCGGGGACCGTCTCCTCGATCTGCGCCGCGGCCTTCGGCCGATCCAGGATCGCCGCCAGCGCGGGGCGCAGGCCGAACCAGACGAGGGTGAGCGCCACGAGCAGGATGGCGAGCGCGTTGACGATGTTGCCGGCCTGGGCCATCAGCACGTCGCGCACGCCGACCTCCGGCACCGGCTCCATGTCCACGCCGCCGGCGAGGAAGCTCACCGCCGAGACCTTGACGGTATCGCCTCGCGCCGGGTCCGCGCCCGCCGCCGTGGCGGCCAGCGCCTGGATCTCGGCGATCTCGGCGTCCAGCGCCGCGTGCGTCGCGTCCGGACCGAGCGCATCGGCGAGCCGCGCGCGGTTGACGAGGACGGCGATCGAGAGCTGCTCGACCGCGAAGCCGTCGGAGGAGACCTGCACCTGGCGCGAGGAGATCTCGAAGTTGGTCAGCTCCTCGCGGCGCTGCATCTCCTCGCTCGACTGTTCCCCGCCCTCGGCGGCGACGTCCTCCTCCGGCAGGTTCTGCTCGACGGTGACCGGCGTCTGGCGCGAGAGGTTCGTCGCGGCCTCGTTCTCGCGCACGATCCGGATCGAGCGCTCCACCCGGCTGTCGGGATCGAAGATCGTCTCGCTCGTGACGGTTCGGTCGGTGTTGATGCGCGCCGCGACGCTGACCTGGAAGTTGTCGAGCCCGAGATAGGGCGCGAGCGTGCGCCGCACCGAGTCCTCCAGCTCCTGGTTCACCTCGCGGTTGAGCGCCGTGATGCGCCCCGTCGCCGCGCCGGCGGCGTCGTCGCCGGACGCCAGCAGCGTGCCGTCGGAGGAGAGCACGGTCACGCCCGCGATCGTCATGCCCGGGACGGCGGCGGCGACGAGATGGCGGATCGCCTGGGCCTGGCCGGCGACGTCCGCCGTCTCGGCCCGGACCACGACGGACGCCGAGGGCAGGCGCGCCTCGCGCCGGAAGGATCCCGGGTCCGAGAGCACGATGTGCACGCGCGCGGCGACGATGCCGCGCATCTGCTGGATCGTGCGGGCGATCTCGCCCTCCAGCGCGCGCACGCGCGTCACCTCCTGCATGAACGAGGTGATGCCGAGCGAGCCGAGATTGTCGAACAGCTCGTAGCCGGAATTGGACGAGAACGGCAGGCCCTTCTCGGCGAGCAGCATGCGGGCGCGCGCCGTCTGCGCGTGGCGCACGAGGACCGTGTCGCCCGCCGCGGTGACGTCGAAGTCGATGCCGGCGTCGTTGAGCGCCGAGCCGATGCGCGAGACGTCGTCACGCTCGAGACCGGCGTAGAGCACGGTCATCTCGGGGCGCCCGAGATGGTAGGCGCCCGCGACGACGGACACGATCACGGCGATGCCGACGGCGGCGAGCGTCAGGAGGCGCTTCGTGCCGAGCTCCAAGAGATTGCCCCACAGGCGGTCGGCGTGCTGGTAAGCGGTCATGTCCTGCCCTGGTATCCACGACGGCGCGGCGCGAAGCCGCTCTCGTCGGGAACCCTGGCGGGCGAAGCTTGCCCGAGCCTGACAGCCCGGCGCGCGAGCGATCAGCCGTAGCGCAGCTTCAGGGCGAGGATGGTCGAGACCAGGAGGAAGGTGAGCGCGTTCGCCACGATGATCGGCCACGAGCCGATGGCGAGCCCGTAGACGAGCCACAAGGCGAGCCCGATCGCGAACATGCCTTGCGTCAGGGCGGAGATGGCGCGGGTTTCGCGGGTGCGGATCGTGCGCAGCGCCTGCGGCAGCCAGCAGATGGTGGTCAGCGTCGCGGCGAGCGCGCCGACGATCTCGAACGAGGGAAGAATGGTCATGGGGGGTGTGCCTCGAGGGGCGGCGAAGCCTTCTCATTCGGGCCGTTCGCGCCCGCGCGCAAGCAGCGGCGCATGCGCGCCTTCCATGCATCGCACGCGGGTCTGGCGAACCGCCCTCCCCGCTCGATCGTTGCCGTGGCGATACCGAATCCACGCGCACCCGAGGGGACCCGACATGGAGATCGCGCTCGAGAAGGTCTGCGACCTGATCGTCCACGCCAGAGCCTTCGACGTGAAGGAGGGCATGACAGACCCGCAATCGGGCTCGAACGAGACCGACGACCGCAATTTCGGCTCGCTCGCCGAGAGCGGCACGGATCGCGGCGAGGAGGAGATGCGGCTCGTGCTCGACGGGCTGAACACCGACGAGGCCGCCTCGCTCATCGCGCTCGTCTTCGTCGGACGCGGCGACATGGAGCCCGCGGAATGGCCCGACGCCTATCGCCTCGCCCACGAGCGCATGGCGAGCGGCGCGCTGACGCCCGCGGACTACCTGATGGGCATCCCCAACCTCGGCGACCTGCTCGACGAGGGGCTGGCGGGGCTCGGGATGCGCTGCACCTGAGGCACGGCGCGATGGGGCGCGTTCCGTGACGCGCCGTCGTCGCGCGACCCTCGGCGCGGTTGACAGCACGCGGCGCGGGGCCTACCCGCCGAGTCCATCCCCTGCCTTCTCCCGTCCGAGAACGAGCCCCCGATGCCCGAAGCCAACGCCCCCGCCGCCCGCGCCGCCGCAGAGGCGGTCGCCTTCATCCCGGGCTTCTCGGCCGTGTCGGCGCGCTACGATGTCGCGCTGTGCGACGTCTGGGGCGTCGTCCACAACGGGCTTGCCGCCTATCCGGGCGCGTCCGACGCGCTCACGCGCTTCCGCCGCGCCGGTGGCACGGTGATCCTCGTCTCCAACGCCCCGCGCCCGGGCGTCAAGGTGATGGACCAGCTCGACCGGCTCGGCGTGCCGCGTACCGCCTACGACGACGTCGTCACCTCCGGCGACCTCACCCGCATGGCCGTCGAGGCGCGGATCGACGAGCCCGTCTTCCACATCGGCCCCGAGCGCGACCGCCCGATCTTCGAGGGCCTGCCGGTGCGCTTCGCGAAAGGGGAGGACGCCGCCTACGTGATCTGCTCCGGCCTGTGGGACGATCGGGCCGAGACGCCCGACGACTACCGCCCGCTGTTCGCGCGGCTCCAGGCCCGCGACCTGCCGCTGATCTGCGCCAACCCGGACATCGTGGTCGATGTCGGCGGCGAGCTCGTCTACTGCGCCGGCGCCCTCGCGGCGCTCTACGAGGAGCTGGGCGGCACGACGACCTACATGGGCAAGCCGCACCGGCCGGTCTACGAGGAGGCGCTGGGGCGCGCCGCGCGCATCCGCGGGGCGGAGATCTCCACCGCCCGCGTGATCGCCATCGGCGACGCGATCCGCACCGACATCGCCGGCGCCCGCGGCATCGGCGCCGACGCGCTCTTCATCGCCAAGGGCATCCACGCCGAGGAGCTGCACCTGGACGGGAACGGCCTCGACCCGACGATCGCCGGGCCGTGGTTCGACGATCAGGCGCACAGGCCGACGGCGGCGATGGAGCTTCTGGCCTGGTGACGTTCCTCTGAAGGCGCATCGTGACTCGGGGCCTGGCGCCTCCAATCTCTCCGCGACGGGAGCGCAGGCCCTGTGCGCGTTCCCGCCCGCGCGCTTCGGCTTGCCGCGCGAGGTGGTTCTCGCAACAGCCACGGCTTTCCGACACGAGCCGGGAGCGGTGACGGCGCGAGCCCGAGAGCGACGCGCACGTCCCGCCCGGGAGAGCGCATTGTCGTCGCGGCCGTAGGCGACGTTGTCGCAGAGCGCGCGAGCGGGGTGCACGAGGGACGTGCGGCCGGCGGCGCGGGCGCACGCCCCGGCACGCCACGGTTGGCGTCGATTGCGTTCTCACGCCGATGCTTATTCTGGTTGCCATCGGAAGCGTCGTCATCCTAGCTACGAGCGCCGATTGCGCATGCCGGAACGGACGTGCGCAGGGCGAGGCCGTCCTCGCCAGGCGGGATCGCGGGGGGAGCGGCATGAGTGACGGATGCTGGGTACAATTCTGGGACGACAAGGGCTGCATGGGCGCGACGCTGCGGTTCGACACGCAGGAGGGGACGCTCTACGTCGCCGACCTGGACGACTACACGCAGTCCGACGGCGACAAGGAAGGCAATGAGCCGGATTCGCTGATGACGGGCACGCGCGCCTGGCTCGTGGCCTACAAGGACGACGGATTCGAGGGAAAGCAGGCCATGTTCGGCCCCAACACGAAGGTCGATGACCTCGACCTCTACGGCATGGGCGGGAACATCAGCAGCTTCCGGCTCTACGACACGCGGCCGACCGGGTTCGTCGAGGCGACGCCCGGCGATCCCATCGCGGCGGAGACGAGCACGGGCGTCGTCGACTCGCAGACCGTGAACAACATCTTCCGCACCGTCACCGCCGCCGCCTTCGCGCTGATCCCGCGGATCGGCGGCGCCATCAGCGGGCTCGTCCGCGGCCTGTGGCCCGACGTCGACCAGAAGGATCAGGTCTGGGGCTCGTTCCAGAACTACCTGAACCAGTTGATCGCAGGCGTCTACTGGCAGATCACCTACGAATCGCTCAACGATATCCTGGAGACGCTCTACAAGGCCGCCAGTGATTTCGCGGAGACGCCAGACTGGGAGCCGATCAAGAAGGATAATTTCAAGAACCTCTACGAGCTAGTGAACAATTACGAATCCTTCTTCGTCGATGCCGACGCGCCGGAGAAGCGGTTCTACTTCCTGGTGCCCTTCGCGACCCTGCGCCTGGCGACGCTGCGCGAGAACCTGCAGCACTACGCGTACTACTATGGCAGCGAGCCTTCGCAGGCCGAGATCGACATCCTGACGACCGAGCTGCGCGACTCCATCGCGCTCTACCAGAACCTGCTCGGCGAGGGACGCGACCGCATCCTGCAGCGCCGCGACCAGATGATCTACGTGGACGACGAGACCGTCATCGATTCCTACAACGGCAAGCGGATGCCGATGTCGATGCCCGACGACCTCGACTCGCGGCGGTACTACGCCGAGAACGTCCTCAACGCGCTCGCCCTGAAGCTCGACGAGTACGTCGCCGTCAGCCAGCTCTGGCCGCATTTCGACCCGGCCGTGTCGGAGCCTGTCGAGCCGCCGATCCTCGACTACGTCGACGGCCCGGTGGGCTATTACTGGTACGGCGTGCCCGCCTTCGCCGAGCTGGAGCCCGATGGGCGGATCACCGCGGTGACCCTGTGGACGATCGACGGCGGGAACAATCCCGCCATGCAGAACGGCCTCGAGCTCGCGATCGACGGCGAGAACCTCGGCCGTGTCGGCGGCGAGGGCGGGACGGCGTCGACGCTCGCGCTCGCCGCCGGGGAGACCGTCGTCGCGGTCGAGGGCACGACCGACCTGCGCTACCTGCGCTTCGTCTCCAGCACCGGCGCGGATGCGGCGGCCGGCGACCCGGGCCGGGAGGGGAGCCGGTTCCGCTTCGACCCGCTCCCGGGCACGATCGACTGCCGCGTGGTCGGCGTCACCGGCTCCGCCGGCTACGCGCCGGACGAGCCGTCGTCGTTCGCGGCGGTGCGGGCGATCTCCGTGCACTGGCGCTGTGCGCTGCCGATCACCGCGCCGGGCGAGCCTGGGTGAGGCTTGGGGCGGGCGGCGGCCCGCCTCACGCATCCGTCCGCCCGAGCCACACCGTCGTCTCGTCCGCCGGCGCGTCGGCCGCCCCGATCCGCGCGAGGCCGCAGGCGGGCCAGAAGGCGAGCGCGCCGGCGTGCCGCGGGTTCACGCCGACGTGCAGGGGGCGAGGCGCGCCGGCCCCCGCCTCCGCCGCGAGCCGCGCGCACCACGCGCCGAGGAGGCGCCGGCCGACGCCGCGGCCCCGGGCGCGGGGGAGCAGGTTCAGGTGCAGGTGCGCCGGATGGCCGGCGACCACGGCGTCGGGCACGATCCGCGGCGCGTGGAAGCGGGCGATGCGGCGCTGATCCGCGTCCCAGCACGCGGGATCGCCTCCGGGATGCGGATGGGCCGCACGCAGGGTGGGCTACCAGTCGCGCTCGAGCCGCGCCTCGAAAACACGGGTGTCGGCGGCCCCGACGGCGAAGCCGGCGACGCCCGCCTCGTCCTCGGCGACGAGGGCGAGATCGGGCGCGAGCGCGAGATAGGGCGCGGAATAGATCAGCCCGACGAGCCGCCCGTCGCGGTACAGGTGCGCGGCGTCCCCGCCGGCATCGCCGGTGGCCAGCGAGATCGCGAGCAGCGCCTCGCGGTCAGCGGGACGAGCCGGGCGGATCCGCATCGACGTCGTCCTGCGAGCGCAGATCGGCCGCGCGCGTTCGGACAGCCGCCTCCACGCGCGTCCGCCACGCCTCCGGCGCCTCTCCGGGCCGCGGCTCGACTACGTCCTCGTCGAAGACGACGTCGAACACCGCCTCGCCCACAGCCGGATCGGAACCGCTCCAGAACGCGTCCCCGAGTTCCGGGCCGCTCCAGCCCTGCGGGCTGGTACGGCGCTCAGCCCTTCGGCCCTGCGCCGCCGGCTTTGCCGGCGAGGTACGCTTGGTAGATCTCATGAAGTCGCCTCCCTCCCCGCCAAGCCGTGATGAGGCGCGTCGCATCACCGCGCTTCGTATGGACGACGACGTAGAGCTCGCCTGCGGACATTCCGACCGAGACGTACCGCTCCTCGCCGTAGTGACACCGCGTATCGGTGCGGGTCAGTGGGTCGCAGCTCAATATGCGCGCGGCGACGAGAATGTCCACGCCACGCTCGCGCAGGAGCCTCGCCCGCTTGGCCTCGTCGTACTCAAAACGCATCCGGCGCGCCTTGGATCGATGGGAGCTCAAGCCGAAGCGAAGCCCGATCCTCAGGATGCATCGAAGCAACTCAGTTGCGCAATCGAAAGTATTAAACAACCCTTACCCGCACCACCACACCACCCTCGCGCAAGCTTGCCCCCCTACACCTTCCCCAAGACGCGCACGCATCAGGGGAGGCTCGGGCCTTGGCTGTCTTCATCGGCATCGTCATCACGATGGCCTCGCTGCTCGGCGGCTTCGCCGCCATGGGCGGGCACATCCCGGTCATCTGGCAGCCGTGGGAGTTCGTCATCATCGGCGGCACCGCGGTGGGCACGTTCATCATCGCGAACTCGCTCAAGACCGTGCGCGACACCGGCCGCGCCACCGTCGAGGCCATGCGCGGGCAGGTCCCGAAGTCGCGCGACTACCTCGACCTGCTCGGCCTCCTCTACGTGCTCACACGCGAGATCCGGGCCAAGGGCCGAAACGAGGTCGAGCCGCACATCGACGCGCCGCAGGAGAGCGAGATCTTCCAGCGCTTCTCGCGCGTGCTCGCCCGGCCCGAGCTGACCGGCTTCGTGTGCGACTACGTGCGCCTGATGATCATCGGCAACGCGCGACCCCACGAGATCGAATCCCTGATGGACGAGGAGATCCAGACGCAGCGTCGCGAGAAGCTCAAGCCCTACTTCGCCCTGATGACGGTGGCCGAGGCGCTGCCGGCGCTCGGCATCGTCGCCGCGGTGCTCGGCGTCATCAAGGCGATGGGCGCGCTCGACCAGTCGCCGCAGCTGCTCGGCTCGCTGATCGGGGCGGCGCTGGTGGGCACCTTCGCCGGCATCTTCATGAGCTACGGCCTCGTCGGCCCCCTCGCGCTCAAGATCAAGTACACGCGGGAGCATCAGATGCGGCTCTACCTCATCACCAAGCAGACGCTGCTCGCCTTCATGAACGGCGCGCTGCCGCAGATCGCCGTCGAGCACGGCCGCAAGGCGATCGCCGCCTCCGACCGGCCGACCATCGACGAGGTCGAGAGCGAGACCATCTCGCAGTCGGCCCGCGGCGCGCCCGCCAACGACCGCGCCGCCATGCAGGGAGCCGCCTGAGATGAACGTCGAGAGCTTCCAGACCGCAGCCGCTGCCGGTGGCGTCTCCGACCGCCTGCTCGACGCCGCCGGCATCACCATCGACCGGCTGCCGATGCTGCACGTGATCTTCGATCGCGTGGCCACCTACTGCGCCGACGGCCTGCGCCACATGTCGGCCTCGCCCTCCTACTTCTCGGTGTCGAACATCGAGAGCGGGCGCATCGGCGACATCCTGGAGGACTACGAGTCGAACGCCGTCGCCGCCATGTACCACGCCCAGGACTGGGACACGCGCATCCTGGTGGGCTTCGATCGCGACTTCGTCTTCACCATGATCGAGGTCCTGTTCGGCTCGGACGGCTCGGAGCCGCCCATCGACGACGAGCGAGGCTTCTCCAACATCGAGATGAAGGTCGCACAGGCGCTGTTCGAGGAGGCCGGCAAGGCCGTGCAGGCCGCCTTCGCGCCGATCTCGCGCACGCAGCTCAAGCTCGAGCGCACCGAGACGCGTATGGACTTCGCGATCATCGGGCGGCGCAACAACCTCGCGGTGGTGGCCAAGCTCTTGATCCAGGCGCTGGGGCGCGGCGGCGAGATGTTCGTGATCATTCCCCAGTCGGCCCTCTCGCCGATGCGCCAGAGTCTCGCCCACGTCGTCTCCGGCGACGTCGCCACCGCCGATCCGCGCTGGTCGAAGCAGATGCAGTCGGAGGTCTCCCGCACCGCGGTCTCGCTCGAGGCCGTGCTCGAGGAGCGCACCGTGGACCTCGGCGAGATCGCGGCCTTCGAGGTCGGCCAGGTCATCGAGCTGCAGGCGACGCCGCGCACCAAGGTGCGGCTCGACTGCAACGGCCAGGCGCTGTTCCGCTGCCAGCTCGGCCAGTCCCAGGGCGCCTACGTGCTCAAGGTCGAGGACGTGATCGACGAGGACCAGGAGTTCATCGATGACCTCACTTCCGATTGAGACCCTGTCGCTCATCGACCTCGCGCTCGTCGCGGCGCTGCTCGCGACCATCGCCTACGCGATCGGCCTGCGCCGCGAGTTCCGCCGCTTCCGCGGCTACAACGCCGACTACGCCGCGATCCTGGCCCAGACCGGCCGCGCGGTGGAGGGCGTCGAACGCGCGGTCGAGAGCGTCCAGACCGAGGGTGCCGACGTCCTCGCCGCGCTCGGCGCGCGCATCGACGAGGCGCGCGTGGTGATGGAGCGGCTCGAGACCGCCCGCGTCGCGGCACCGGCACCGGTGGCGTCGACCGCCCGGGCACCCGTCGAGCCCGCGGAGACGCCACCGCCCTTCCGGCCGCGCCCCGACCAGAAGCCCAAGCCCTTCGCCTGGCCGACCGTCGTGGTGAAGCGCCTGCCCGACGGCGCCTGAGCCGCCGCGCGCGACCCGACAGACACAATGTTCCCGCGAGAGAGACATCCGTCATGCCCGTGAAGAAGACCTCCTCCAAGCCCGCCGAGTTCGCCGCCGCCGAGACCATGCTCGAGGCGGACGCGCACGAGGCCATCGACCTCGCCCAGAGCACCTCCGGAGAGCCGGGCGCCGACACGATCGGCGAGGCCCGCGCGCGCGGCAACCTCGATGCCATCATGCGCATCCCCGTGTCGCTGCAGGTCGTGCTCGGCTCGGCGACGATGCCGGTCTCCAACCTGATGAAGCTCGGCCGCGGCGCGGTGGTGCCCCTCGATCATCGCGTGGGCGAGCCCGTCGACGTCGTGGTGAATGGCCGCGTGGTCGCCCGCGGCGAGGTGGTCGTGGTCGAGGACGACAATTCCCGCTTCGGCGTCTCGCTGACCGAGATCGTCGGCACGCCCGCCAACGGCTCGTGAGGGGAGGCTCGGCCATGGCGATTCCCGCGACGATCGGTGCGGACCTGCCCGGCCCGCGCGTGCTGCAGGGCCCGGAGAAGGTCGCGGCCCTGCTGCTGGCGCTGGGCAAGGACGTGGCCGGGCGGCTCCTCGCCCGCTTCGACCCCGAGGAGCTCAAGCGGATCTCCCGCGCCGCCGCCGACCTCGGGCCGATCTCCGCCCCCGAGCTCGAGGGGCTGGTGGAGGAGTTCGCCGCCGACATCACCAACGGCACGAGCCTCTACGGCACGGCCCACGAGGTCGAGCGCCTGCTCACCGGCGTGCTGCCGCCCGACCAGGTCTCAGAGATCATGTCGGACGTGCTCGGCAACGCCAACCGCTCGATCTGGGAGCGCATCTCCGGCGTCTCGGAATCGATCCTCGCGGCCTACCTCCTCAAGGAGCATCCCCAGACCGCGGCGATGATCCTCTCCAAGGTGAAGCCGAGCTGCGCCGCCAAGGTGATGGGCCTCCTGCCGCACGACATGCGCAACTCCCTGATGCGCCGGATGCTGTCCTTCAAGCCCGTCGTCGAGGACACGATGCGGATCGTCGAGAAGACGCTGCACGAGGACTTCATGCTCAACTTCGCCCGCAACATGGGCACCGACACCCATGCGCGCATGGCCGACATCATCAACAAGATGGAGCGCGAGCAGATGGAGGACGTGCTCACCTCGCTCGCCGACACGCGGCCGAAGACGGCGGAGGTGCTCAAGGGGCTGCTCTTCACCTTCGAGGACGTGATCAAGCTCACGCCGCGCGCGCGCATGGCGATCCTCGACCAGATCGCGACGGACCGGATCGTCACGGCGCTGAAGGGGACCGACGCCTCGTTCCGGGACGCGATCCTCTCCTCGCTCGGCTCGCGGGCGCGGCGGATGGTCGAGCACGAGCTCGTCTCCGGCGAGCCGGTGCCGCAGCGCGACGTCATCGAGGCGCGCCGCGCCATCACCGACCTCGCGCTCGAGATGGCCGGGCGCGGCGAGATCGAGCTCAACTCGGACCAGGAGGATCGCGCCTTCTACTCGTGACGAGGCGGAGCTCGCCCGGAGGGCCCGATGTCGGACGACGACAAGGACTTCAAGACGGAGGAGCCGAGCGAGAAGAAGATCAAGGACGCCCTCGACAAGGGCAACGTCCCGGTCTCGAAGGAGGCCTCGACCTTCGCAGCCGTGCTCGCGGCGCTCACGCTCGGCCACTTCGTCATCGGCAACGACGCGCGGGAGCTGGTCGAGCTGCTCGCGCGCATGATCGACGATCCGGGAGGGCTCGCGCTCCATGACGGGACCGACGCAACCAGGCTCATGTACGTCGTCGCTCTCGGCATGGGCGCCTTCCTCGCGCCGATCGTCGCGGTCCTCTTCGTCTTCGGGGTCGCGGCGAGCGCCCTCCAGACCGCACCCCGCTTCGCCAAGGACCGCATCCAGCCCAAGCTCTCGCGGCTGTCGCCCACCAAGGGCTTCGAGCGCATCTTCGGCATGCAGGGCTGGATGGAGCTCGCCAAGGCCGTCTTCAAGTTCCTCGTCGTCGCCGCCGTCCTCGCGCTGCTCGCGCGCGCCGACGCCTGGCGCGTGGTGAGCGCCATGTACGCCGACCCGACCCAGATCCCCGAGATCATCCTCTCCCTGACGATCCGCCTGCTCGCAGCCGTGTGCGTGGCGATCGTGCTCCTCGTCGTCGCCGACATCGCCTTCTCGCGCTTCAAGTGGCGCAAGGACCTGCGGATGTCGCGCCGCGAGCTCAAGGACGAGCACAAGCAGGCGGAGGGTGACCCGCTGGTGAAGGCGCGCATGCGCTCGCTCGCCCGCGACAGGGCACGCCGACGGATGATCGCGGACGTGCCGCGGGCGACGATCGTGATCGCCAACCCGACCCATTTCGCCATCGCCCTGCGCTACGTGCGCGAGGAGGGCGGCGCGCCCGTCGTCGTGGCCAAGGGGCAGGATCTCGTCGCGCTCAAGATCCGGGAGATCGCCGAGAGCCGCGGCATTCCCGTCATCGAGGACAAGCCCCTGGCAAGGTCCATGTACGACGCTGTGGAGGTGGACCGTCCGATCCCGGCCGAGTTCTACCGCGTCGTTGCGGAGCTGCTGTACTTCTTCTACTATCGCAAAACCGAGAGAGCGAGCTGAGAAAGCGTTAACTCTATGAACCCGAGTGGCAAACGGCCGCGCTTGAAGGAGCGCGAGAAGATCCTCGCAGACGCCATCCAGGGCGTCGCGGCCGAGCTGCGCCTCGTCGATCTCGCCGTGCTCGCCCGCTACGTCCACGCCGAGCAGCACGGCAACATCGACGATCTCGTCGCCTCCTCCACCGAGCTGTTCTTCAAGCCGGGGACCCTGCGCTACGGCCTGAGGGCGGACGTCGACCTGCGCTGGGGCGGCATGCCCGCGGTGTCGCTGGACCTCGAGTTCGCGCACCAGGACGTGACCGTGTTCTTCCACCTCGTCCTCGGCTCGCTCAACGCGGGCGTCGACATCCAGGCCGTGACCTTCGACGGGCCGCCGCGCTCGCCCCAGGACAACACCCGCCGCCTCGCCGAGACGCTGGCGGACGCCCGCGTCGCGCCCTGGCCCGCCGGCGCCTCGAACCAGGGCGAGGGCGACGGCGAGCGCGCCTGAGCCGCCGGCGCGAGGCCAGCGATGACGATCCTCTACATCGACGCCGACGCCTGCCCCGTGAAGGACGAGGCCTACGCCGTCGCCGCGCGTTTCGGCGTGCCGGTGAAGGTGGTCGCCAACGCCTTCCTGCGGGTGCCGGCGGACCCCGCGATCGAGCGGGTGATCGTGCCCGGCGGCCTCGACGTCGCCGACGACTGGATCGCCGAGCGCGTCGCGCCGGGAGACGTCGTCGTCACCGCCGACGTGCCGCTGGCCGATCGTTGCGTGAAGGCCGGCGCGGTCGCGCTGGGGCCGACGGGAAAGGTCTTCGACGCGGCCTCGATCGGCATGGCGCGGGCGGTGCGCGACCTGATGAGCGACCTGCGCGAGGCCGGCGCCGTCACCGGCGGGCCGAGGCCCTTCTCGCCCAGGGACCGCTCCGCCTTCCGCGCCGCGCTCGACCGGGAGCTGCGCCGGGCGACGCGCTGATCAGGCGCCGCGGGAGGGATCTCGGGCGAGCTTCGCCAGCCGGCGGGCCTCGGCCAGCGTCTCGGCCGCCTCGCCGACGAAGCGCTCGGGCAGCTCCACCACGAAGGTGCAGCTCTCGGGGAATCGTGCCTCCCGCATCAGCCGCTCGAAGGGCAGGCCGCCCCAGCCCAGCGGCAGGTGCAGGTCGCCGAGCCCGAACTGCATCTTCTCGGCCTGGGTGTAGGCCCAGAACGTGTCCTCGGGCACGCCGAAGGAATCGTGCAGGTGCACGTGCGCGGCGACCTCCGCGAGCGCCACCGCCTCCTCGAACCCGTCGCCGCCCCGCGCGCCGGCGTGGAGGAAGCCGTGGCTGACGTCGAGCGTGGCGCGCACGTGCGCGTCGCCGACCGCGGCGATCTCGCGGGCGAGACGCGCCGGCGAGGCCGTGTGCACCTGCGGGCCGAAGGGGAAGATGTTCTCCACGCAGATCGTCACGTCCCTCGCCGCGGCCTCGACGGCGGCGCGGGCGAGCCACTCGCGCTGGCGGGCGTAGCGATCCTCGAGATCGGGCGCATCGCCCGGGCAGAAGCCGGAATGCATCACGAGATGTCGCGCGTCGAGCCGGGCCGCGACGTCGAGGCTCGCGCGCAGCACGTCGAAATGCAGCGGCAGGTGCTCGGGCGCGTTGAAGAAGTTCAGCCCGATCGCGGCGTGGACGCTGCAGGCGAGGGAGCGCCCGGCGCAGGCCTCCAGCAGGCGGCCCATCGGGCCCGGCAGGATGCGCGCGCGCGCCATCACGTCGAGCGACAGGAGCGGGATCTCGACGAGGTCCGCCCCGAGCCGCTCCAGCCGGTCGAGCTCGGCCGGAAGCGCCGAGACGTCCGCGCGCGCCGTGTGCGCGCTCATGCCGACGATGATGTTCGTCATACCGCCCTCTCCTCGTGCCGCGCGGTCAGAGCACGCGAGCGTGACGACATGATGAAGCCCGCGATGAAGCCCGCGCGAGGCGTGGGCGCCGAGGCGCTCACCCCTTCGGCAGCATCTCCTTCACGAGCGCGCTCGCCTTGGCGAAGTCCATCCGCCCGGCGTGGTCCGCACGCAGCGCGCCGATGACCTTGCCCATGTCCTTCATCGAGGACGCGCCGGTCGTGGCGATCGCGGCCTCGATCGCCGCACGCGTCTCCGCCTCGTCGAGCTGGCGGGGGAGGAAGCCCTGGATGATCTCGGCCTCCTCGCGCTCCTGGGCGGCGAGCTCCTCGCGCCCGTTCTCGGCGAAGACGTGGGCGCTCTCCTGGCGCTGCTTGATCATCTTCTGCAGGAGCGCGAGGATCTCCTCGTCCGTGGCCTCGCCGCGGTTGGCGCCGCGGGCCTCGATGTCCTTGTCCTTGATCGCGGCCTGGATCATGCGCACGGTGGAGAGCTTGCGCTTCTCGCCCGCCTTCATGGCGTCCTTGGTTTCCTGGGTGAAGCGCGCGCGCAGGCTCATCGTCTCTCTCCTGGGTGGCCCGTTTCCGGGATGCGGCGGCAGGGGAATCGCCTCAGGTTAACGGCGGGGTCTGACGGACCAGGGCTTCCATGTAGTCCTCGTCGATGGCGGCGACCTTCCGTCGGACCTTGAGGGAATGCTTGTCCTTCGGATGACGGATCATGTTCATGGCCATGTGCTTGACGACGGCCATGTTTTGCGGCCCGTGACCGGTTCTGAGGCGGGCGAGGTCGTCGTGGAAGACGACGTCGAGCACCCAGTGGAGACGGTTCTCGATGCCCCAGTGCGCGCGCACGGCGGCGGCGAAGGTCTTGGCGTCGAGGAGGGCGGAGGAGAGGTAGTAGCGCCGCTCGACGCGCGTCTTTCCGGCCTGCTCGACGCGGCTCTCGACCATGGCGATGGCGGCGAGGTGTGGGAAGCGCGGCTCGTCGGCGTAGCGACGGTCCGAGAACAGCCAGCCGACCTCGCGGCAGACGCTGTGGCGGCGCTCCTCGATCCGGCCGTGATCGCCGTCGACGGTGACGTGGCGGTCGACGGCCATCTCGGGCGGCGGATCGGCGAAGAAGGCTGCGACGTCGCCATGCAGGACCGGCCTGTTGGCCTTGAGCGCGAGCAGGTAGTCGCCGCCACGCTTCACAATGGTGTTGGCAATGTCGACCTGCGTGCCGATGGCGTCGATGGTGACGAGCGCCCCGGCGAGCTCGAGGCGCTGGAGCAGCAGCGGAATCGCCACGATCTCGTTCGACTTGTCCGCGACCGCCTCCTGGCCGAGAACCAGGTGCTGGCGCGTCGCCCAGGCGGAGACGAGGTGCAGCGGCTCGCGGCCTTTGCCGCGCGCATGGGTGCGCCGCGAGGTCTTGCCGTCGATGGCGATGACCTCCGCCTTCTCGTCGCGCAGCGTCTCGACCCAGCTCAGGAAGCAGGCCTTGAACAGCTCCGGGTCGATCGCATTGACGACGTCGTTGAGCGTGTCGTGCGAGGGGATGCCGTGTTCGAACGGAAGGAAGCGGCGCAGAAAAGCCAGGCGGAGCTTCCCCCAAGCGCAGATCTCGACGAAATCGTCCATGCCCGCGAGCGTCCCGCACAGCGTCAGCAGCAGGATCTCGGGAAAAGGGTAGGCCACCTTACAGGATTGGCGCGGGTCCTTCAGCGCGGAGAAGTGGTCGAGTAGCGAACGAGACGGCGACGGCGCGGACATGGCGGGCTCCGAATCAAGGAGCCCTCTAGGAATCACGCTCCGCGCGTCAGCGCACGCGCGTTAACCTGAAGCGATCGCCCTGGATGCGGCGGGGGTCGCGATTGACGGAGCGGGGCCCCGTGCTTAAGTCACCGCAGCAGTGACCCGACGCTGCAGCAGTGCCGACGACGCCCGGCCGCTGGTCGGCCTGGATCCCGGCCCCGTATCTACGAGAGAACCCGCCGATGCCGCAAGAGATGCCTCAAGCCACGTCTCCTTCTAAGGGCTGGGCCGAGCCGCCGCCGACCGCCGTGCTCGTTCTCGAGGACGGCACCGTGCTCGAGGGCTTCGGCATCGGCGCCGTGGGCGAGGCGGCCGGCGAGGTCTGCTTCAACACGGCGATGACCGGCTACCAGGAGATCCTGACGGACCCCTCCTACGCCGGGCAGATCGTCACCTTCACCTTTCCGCACATCGGCAACGTGGGCGTCAACGACGAGGACGTCGAGACCGTCAACGCGGCGGCGTCCTCGGGCGTGCGCGGCGTCGTCATGGCCGCGCCGATCACCGACCCGTCGAGCTGGCGCGCGAGCCGCGATCTCGACGCCTGGCTGAAGGCGCGTGGCATCGCCGGCATCACCGGCGTCGATACCCGGGCGCTCACCGCGCTGATCCGCGACAAGGGCATGCCCAACGCCATCATCGCGCACGATCCCGCCGGCCGCTTCGATCTCGCTGACCTGAAGGCGCGCGCCGCCACGCTGCCCTCGATGGCCGGGCTCGACCTCGTGCCGCTGGTGGCCGCGACGCAGCGCTTCGAATGGGACGAGACCACCTGGGAGCTCGGCCGCGGCTACGGCCGGCGCACCGAGGCGCGTCACCACGTCGTCGCCATCGACTACGGCGTGAAGCGCAACATCCTGCGCCTCCTCGCCGACGCCGGCTGCCGCGTCACCGTCGTGCCCTCGACGGCGTCCGCCGAGGACATCCTGGCGCTCGAGCCGGACGGCGTCTTCCTCTCCAACGGCCCGGGCGACCCCGCCGCGACGGGCGAATACGCCGTGCCGACGATCCGCGCGATCCTCGACAAGAAGATCCCTACCTTCGGCATCTGCCTCGGGCACCAGATGCTCGGCCTCGCCATCGGCGCCAAGACCAAGAAGATGATGCAGGGCCATCACGGCGCGAATCACCCGGTGAAGGACAAGACCACCGGCAAGGTCGAGATCGTGTCGATGAATCACGGCTTCGCGGTCGACACCGACACGCTGCCGGCGGGCGTCGAGGAGACGCACGTCTCGCTGTTCGACGGCTCGAACTGCGGCATCGCGCTCGCGGACGCGCCGGCCTTCTCGGTGCAGTACCACCCCGAGGCCTCGCCCGGCCCGCGCGACAGCCACTACCTGTTCGGGCGGTTCGTCTCCCTGATGCGTGCGCAGGCGCCGGCCGCCTGAATTCCGCCGCGTTAAACATACGTTAACCATGACGCACCACCGTTGCGCCGTCGCCCCTCCTCCGGGGCGCGGCCGAGAGGAGAGTCGTCATGCGTGCCGGGCCCCTGATCAGAGCATTGCTCGTCGTCCTCGTGGGCGGCACCATGGTCGTCGGCTTCGCCCGCGCGCAGGGTGACGAGGCCGACATCGCCCGGGGCGAGCGCATCCTGGCGCAGAACTGCGCCGCCTGCCACGCCATCGGCCCGACCGGCGAGAGCACCGTACCCACAGCCCCGCCCTTCCGGACGCTGTCTGAGAACTATCCCGTGGAGGCGCTGGAGGAGGCGCTCGGCGAGGGTATCCTCGTCGTCCACGACGGCGTGGTCCAGATGCCGCAATTCGTGTTCTCGCCCGAGGACGTCGGCGACATCATCGCCTACCTGCGCTCGGTTCAGCCGGAGAGCTGATCGGCGTCCGGCGCCGCTCCCGTCGGCGGCGGGCCCAGCGTCGCGGGCGACGCCTCGCCGACGGCGACGAGGGCGAGCTGGCGCTCGATCTCGCGCTTCAGCTCGTCCTTCATCGGCTCCACCGCGGAAAAGAGCGCCTCCGCCTCCAGGAAGTCGAGCGCACGGAACGCCTGCACCGGCGGGCGCAGCATGATCTGCGGGCAGGCGAGCTTGAGCTTCGCCTGCACGATCGCCTCCTGCATGATCTCCACCGCGCCGAACGAGACGTCGAGGCCGCTGACCAGGCGCGACGGGTCGAGCGAGGGGCCGGCCGCCACGTCGACGGCGATGACGACGTCGGCCTTGCCGATCAGGAGGTCGAAGGGCAGCGGGTTCACCGCCCCGCCGTCGATCAGCGTGCGCCCCTCGTGGGCGACGGGCTTGAACAGGCCGGGAATCGCCATCGATCCCGCCACCGCCGGTGCCAGCCGGCCCTCGGCGTAGACCACCTCCGAGCGGGCGAAGAAATCGCAGGCGATCGCCTCGAAGGGGATGCCCAGGTCCTCGATGCGGCTGGGCACGCCCCCGGGCCAGAAGGCGTCGAGCACCTTCTCGCCGTCGAGGAGGAGCGGGTTGCCCAGCCCGTTGAAGACGTCGAGCAGCCGCCCGACCCGCGCCTCCATCAGCCGCGCCATCACCCGTGCACGATCCTCCAGCGTGTCGAGTGCGTGCCGCCGCAGCGCCTTGGCCGGGATGCCGGCGCAATACGCCGCGCCGACGACGGCACCCATCGAGCAGCCGACGATGGCGGACGGCCGGATGCCCATCTCGTCGAGCGTCTCCAGCACCACGACATGGGCGAGCCCGCGGGCGCCGCCGGAGCCGAGCGCCAGCGCGACGCTCGGCCCGTCGCGGCGCGGGGCGATCCGCCCCTCGCGCTGCCGCGGCGCGAGGGCGGCGCGGCGACGGGTGGCCTGGGCACTGGTCGTCGCGTGCCGGCTCACGCGGGCGTCTCCAGCAGGGCGCGGATCACGGCCAGCGTGCCGGCGGGGTCCTCCTCGGCGACGAAGTGCCCAGCCTCCACCTGCCGGCCCGTGGCGCGCGGCGCGAAGGTCTCGCGCCACACGTCGAGCGGCGTCGGCCCGCCCTCGTCGCGCCCGGTGAGGAAGAAGGTGCCCCAGGCGAGCGCGACCGGGCACAGGATGGTGCGCCCGGCACGCAGGTCGTCCTCGTCCGCCTCGCGATCGCGCGTCGCGCCGGCGCGGTAGTCCTCGCACATGGCGTGGATGCGCGAGGGCTCGTTCGTGCCCTTGCGATAGGCATCGAGCGCGCGCGGGTCGAAGGGCGCGAGCGTGCCCTCCCTGGTCCAGCCGGCCATCAGCTTGTCGAAGAAGGCGGACGGGTTCTTGCCGATCGCCTCCTCCGGCTCGGGCGCCGGGCGCGCCAGGAACTCCCAGTGCGCCGCCGGGAAGCGGCCGGCCTCGATCTCGCGCCAGACGTGGACTGTCGGCAGGATGTCGAGCATGGCCAGGTGCGAGAGCCGGCCCGGATGCTCGAGCGCCATCCGGTAGCCGACCCGCGCGCCGCGATCGTGGCCGACGAGCGCGAAGCGGGCGAAGCCGAAGTCGGACATCACCCGCACGGCGTCCTTGCCCATGGCGGCCTTGGAATAGGTCTCGTGGCGGGCGTCCCCCGCCGGCGCGCTCGACCAGCCGTAGCCGCGCAGGTCCATCAGCACGACCGTGTGGGTGCGTGCGAGCTCCGGCGCCACGCGGTGCCACATGGCGTGCGTCTGGGGGAAGCCGTGCAGCAGCAGCACCGGCGGCCCCTCGCCGCCCTTGCGCACGAAGGCGCGTCCGATCTCGGTGTCGAGCCAATGCGAGGAGAAGCCGGGGAACAGGTCCGACATGCGCGCGCCTCCGGGCTTGCGTCGTGGGTGTCGTACCCTAACGCGCGAGAGCCCGCCAACCGATATCCCGTCGGCAAAAACCCTGTGGCCAGTCGATGGCGTCGACCCCGGCATAGGCGCGCTCCCGCGCCTTTCCGACGTCGGCGCCGAGCCCGACCACGGAGAGGACGCGCCCGCCGCTCGCCAGCACCCGGTCGCCGTCGCGCCGCGTGCCCGCGTGGAAGACGCGAACGCCCGGCAGGGCGGCGGCCGCGTCGAGCCCGCGGATCTCCGAGCCGGCCTCCACCGCGCCGGGATAGCCGTTGGCCGCGAGCGTGACCACGAGCGCGACCTCGTCCCGCCAGCCGAGCGAGACCGCGTCGAGCCGCCCCTCGCAGGCGGCGAGCATGGCCGCGAGCAGGTCTCCCTCGAGCCGCGGCATCAACGCCTGAGCCTCCGGATCGCCGAAGCGCACATTGTACTCGACGAGCTTCGGCCCATCCGCGCCGATCATCAGCCCGGCATAGAGCACGCCGACGAAGGGCGTGCCGCGCGCGCGCAGCGCCGCGAGCGTCGGCTCGACGATCTCGGCCATCGCCTGCGCCTGCAGCGCGGGCGTGAGAACCGGCGCCGGCGAGTAGGCGCCCATGCCGCCGGTGTTGGGACCCCTGTCGCCGTCGTAAGCGCGCTTGTGGTCCTGCGCGGAGGCGAGAGGCAGCGCCCGGGTCCCGTCGCACAAGGCGAACAGGCTCACCTCCTCGCCGTCGAGGAAGTCCTCGATCACGAGCGCGTCGCCGGGCCCGGCGAGCATGGCGCGCACCGCGTCCTCGGCCTGGGCCGTGGTCTCGGCGACGACGACGCCCTTGCCGGCGGCGAGGCCGTCGTACTTGACGACGATCGGCGCGCCGCGGGCGCGCACCCAGGCCAGCGCCGGCTCGGCGGCGTCGAAGCGGGCATAGGCCGCCGTGGGGGCGCCGGTCTCGTCGCAGATCGCCTTGGTGAAGGCCTTCGAGCCCTCGAGCCGCGCCGCCGCCTTCGTCGGCCCGAAAGCCCTGATCCCGGCCGCGGCGAGATCGTCGACGAGCCCGGCGACGAGCGGCGCCTCGTTGCCGACGACCACGAGGCCGATCGCCATCAGCCGACAGAAGTCGATCACGGCGCGATGGTCGGACGGGTCGAGCACGACCCTCTCGGCCACCTCCGCCGTGCCGGCATTGCCGGGCGCGCAGAAGAGCGTGTCGCACAGCGGGCTCTGCGCCAGCTTCCAGGCGAGCGCGTGCTCGCGCCCGCCCGATCCGATGAGGAGGACATTCATGGGCCGTCCTCTAGCGCAGGGGAATGCTGGCGTCCACGGCGGCGATCACCTGCGCGGCCGTCACGATCCGCGCGAACTCGCCCGAGAGGTTGGCGAGCGTCACGTCGTGGATGGCCTGCGCGGGGATGGTGCCGCCGTCGGCGCCCGGCATGTCGAAGGCGAAGGTGGCGTCGCGCACGAAGAGCGCGTCGAAACCGAGGTTGCCGGCCATGCGCGCGGTCGTCTCGCAGCAATGGTTCGTCGTCGCGCCCACGATCACGACGGTCGCGATCCCGGCCGCACGCAGGCGCACCTCCAGATCCGTGCCGATGAAGGCGCTGTTGACGGACTTCACCAGCACGGGCTCGCCCGCGATCTCCCGCGCGAAGTCCACGACGGCGAAGCCGGGCTTTTCCGGGGCGAGGCGCGAGGCGGGACTGGTCGAGGCGTGGCGGACGTGGATCACGCCCCCGCCCGCCGCACGGAAGGCGGCGAGGAGGCCCGCGATGCGCGCCTCCGCCTCCGGGTTGTTGCGTCGCTCGCCCGCGGCCGCGCGCTCGGCGAAGGCCTGCTGGACATCGATCAGCAGGAGGGCGGTGGTGCGGGGGTCGAGAGCGGGGTCGAGGGCGGGACGGGAGGACATGGGGCGCTCCGAGGACGAGACCCGCAGCGCTTACGGCGCGCGTGCGCCCGCCGCAAGCGCGCGGCTCGCCTCTCACCTTGCCCCCCGCGCCGGGCTCGTCCAAAGTCCCGCCCATGGCCGCCCCAGCACAAGCCTCCAACGCCCCGGAATGGTCCGTCTCCGAGCTGTCGAGCGCGCTCAAGCGCACGGTCGAGGACGCCTACGGCCACGTGCGCCTGCGCGGCGAGATCTCGGGCTTTCGCGGCCCGCACTCGTCGGGCCATTGCTACTTCTCGCTCAAGGACGAAGGCGCGAAGATCGACGCGGTGGTCTGGAAGGGCACCTACGCGCGGCTCAAGACCAAGCCGCAGGAAGGGCTCGAGGTGATCGCCACGGGGAAGATCACCACCTTCCCCGGCAAGTCGAGCTACCAGATCGTCATCGACCAGATCGCGCCCGCGGGCGTCGGCGCGCTGATGGCGCTGCTCGAGGAGCGCAAGCGCACGCTCGCCGCGCAGGGCCTGTTCGCCGCCGAACGCAAGCGCCCCCTGCCCTACCTGCCCCGCGTGATCGGCGTCGTCACCTCGCCGACCGGCGCGGTGATTCGCGACATCCTGCACCGGGTGCAGGACCGCTTCCCGCGCCACGTGCTCGTCTGGCCGGCGCGGGTGCAGGGCGAGACCAGCGCGCAGGAGGTCGCCGCCGGCGTGCGCGGCTTCAACGCCCTCGCGCCGGGCGGCCCGCTGCCGCGGCCGGACGTGATCATCGTCGCCCGCGGCGGCGGCTCGATCGAGGACCTGTGGGGCTTCAACGACGAGGACCTGGTGCGGGCCGTCGCGGAGAGCGCGATCCCCGTGGTCTCGGCGGTCGGCCACGAGACCGACTGGACGCTGATCGACCTCGCCGCCGACGTGCGCGCGCCCACCCCCACCGGCGCCGCCGAGATGGTGGTGCCCGTGCGCTCCGAGCTCCTCGCGATCGTGCACGACCGGGCGCGGCGCCACGAGGACGCGTGGATCCGCCGGATCGAGCGCCTGCGCGCGGACCTGCGCTCCGCCGCCCGCGCCCTGCCACGGCCGGAGGATCTCACGGCGACGCAGCGCCAGCGCCTCGACCTCGCCGCCGCGCGCCTCGCTCCGGCGCTGGCCGCCAACGCCCGCGCCTACGAGCAGCGCCTCGGCGACGCAGCCCGCCGGCTCGAGCGCGGCTCGCCGCGGGTTCGTCTGAGCCAGGCACGCGGCCGGCTCGACGCGCTCTCGGAGCGGCCGGCGCGGGCGCTGACGGGCGGGATCGAGCGTCGGCGCGACCGGCTCGACGCCCTCGCCGCGCGCCTCGCCGCCGGGCGGGGACGCCTGGTCGATCTCGAGCGCGCGCGCATCGCCCACGGCCGCAAGCAGGTCGGCGCCTGCGGCGACCGGCTGCGCGGCCTGGCGCAGGCCGGCGTGCGCGAGCGCGCCCGCCGGCTGGCGAGCCTCTGGCAGCTGGCGGAGTCGCTCAGCTACCGCTCGGTGCTCGCCCGCGGCTACGCCCTGGTGCGCGACGCCGAGGACCGCCCCGTGCGCGCGGCGGCAGCCGTGACGCCGGGCGCGGCGCTGACCCTCGAGTTCGCCGACGGCAAGGTGGCGGCGCGCGCGGACGCCGGCGGGGCGGACGGCTCCGCCGGACCGCCGCCGGCGGAGGCGCCGCGCAAGCCCAGGCCCGCCCGCCCGGCCAAGGCGGCGGCGCCGACGACGGCGCGGGCGCAGGGGAGCCTGTTCGATTTGTGACGGATCAGCTGCGGCGCGGGCGCAGGTGCGTGCCCTGGTAGAGGGCACCGAGGCCGCAGCGCAGGCCGAAGCCGGCGAGGTCGAGCACCGTCGCGGCGCCGTCCAGCACCGCCTCGTCCCAGCCATCGTCCGAGCGGCGCCAGAGCCGCGCGGCGATCCGCTCCTGCTCAAGGACGAGGACGACGGCGCAGGGTGGATGTGCCCGGTAGAGGCGCGTCTTCACGTCGATCCAGCGTGCGACGCCGGCATGCGGGCGCGCCTCGTCGGCCGTGGACACAATCTCCGCCAGGAGGTGAGCGCGGGAAACAAAGCGGCGGCCGGGCACGGGCTCGTGGTCGATCACGGCGACGTCCGGCTCGGGGCGGTATCCCCGCTCGATCTCCGGGAAGGCGGCCTGGTCGATCGTCAGCTCCAGGCCCGGGCGCTGCACGGCCTCGCGCGACGGATCGTGCGTCTCCAGCGCGTCGTTGAGCAGCCGCTCGAGGTTCGAGGCGATGCGGTTGTGCGCAAGCGAGGGCGGCGTCATCATCACGGGCTCACCCTCGATCAGCTCCCAGCGCTCGTGATCCGGCCGCGCCTCCTGGAAGGCGCGGAACTGTGCGGGCGTCAGGCGCCCCCGTTCGGCTTCGGCGAAGGCGTGCGGCATGGCGTGCCCCTCGGGTCCGTGAGGCGCGCAGGATAGCGTGAGGGCATCGCCGCGGCCAAGTGACGGCCGCGGCGCGTCAGCCGACGCCCTCGCCGAGCGCGCGCCGCACGGCCTCGGGCTCCTTCTCGATGACTGTCAGGTAGGCCAGCAGCGTCTCGTCCAGCAGCAGGCGGCCGGCCTCGAGCGCGGCAACCTGTTCAGGATCGATCCGGAACGCGCGCGCGAACGCCTCCACGGTCATCCCGTCGCGTTCGAGGACGATCCTGACCGCGCGGGTCGCCGCGTCCATGCGCGCGAAATCCGCCTCGGTGAGCGGCGGATTGTCCGGATCGCTCGACGCGGCGTGCTCGATCTCCTCGTCGGTCATCGCGAGGAGGCTTGCACGTTTTTCCGGCGCGAAGCCGTGCGGGCGGGACTGGAGATCGGCGAGAGTTCGATGAACGATGGCCATGGTCAAGATTGTAGAACCGTCGACTACCCGCCGTCAACACTACCCGCCCGCCGCCTCCACCACGTCGTCGAACGTCCGCAGCCCCGTGCGCGGCGCGTTCACCAGCACCGCCATGTTGCCGGGCGCGTGCTCGTTCTTCCACATCTTGTGGTGGGCGAGCGGGATCTTGTCCCAGGAGAACACCTCGGACATGCACGGGTCGATGCGCCGGTCGAGCACGAACTGGTTGGCCGCCGAGGCCTGCTTCAGGTGGGCGAAGTGGGAGCCCTGGATGCGCTTCTGGCGCATCCAGACATAGCGCGCGTCGAAGCTCAGGTTGAAGCCCGTCGTGCCGGCGCAGAACACCACCATCCCGCCGCGCTTGGCCACCAGGCAGGACACCGGGAAGGTCGCCTCGCCCGGGTGCTCGAAGACGATGTCGACGTCCTTCTTGCCCGTCAGCTCCCAGATCGCCTTGCCGAAGCGCCGCGCCTCCTTTGCCCAGGCGTTGTATTCGTCGGTGCCGACCTGGGGCATCTGCCCCCAGCAGGAGAAATCCTTGCGGTTGATCACGCCCTTGGCGCCGAGCGAGAGCACGTAGTCGCGCTTGGTCTCGTCCGAGATGATGCCGATGGCGTTCGCCCCCGCGGCCGCGCAGAGCTGGACGCCGAAGACGCCGAGGCCGCCGGACGCTCCCCAGACGAGCACGTTGTCCGAGGGCTTGAGGGTGTGCGGCTGGTGGCCGAAGAGCATGCGGTAGGCGGTGGCGAGCGTCAGCGTGTAGCAGGCGCTCTCCTCCCAGGTGAGGTGGCGCGGCTTCTCCATCAGCTGGCGCGACTGCACCCGCGCGAATTGCGCGTGCCCGCCGTCCGGCGTCTCGAAGCCCCAGATCCGCTGCGAGGCGGAGAGCATCGGGTCGCCGCCATTGCACTCCTCGTCGTCGCCGTCGTCCTGGTTGCAGTGGACGATCACCTCGTCGCCGACCTTCCAGCGCTTGACCTTGGCGCCGACCTTCCAGACCACGCCGGCGGCGTCCGAGCCCGCCACGTGGAAGGGGTTCTTGTGGAAGTCGAGCACCGAGACCGGCTGGCCGAGCGCGGCCCAGACGCCGTTGTAGTTGACGCCGCCGGCCATCATGTAGAGCAGCACCTCGTCGTCGCCGATCTCCCAGGTGGGCACCCGCTCGACGACAAGGCTCTCCATCGGCGGGCCGTGGCGGTCCTTGCGGATCGTGTAGGCGAGCATCGTCGCCGGCACGTGGCCGAGCGGGGGGATCTCACCGATCTCATAGGCGTCCTTCACCGGCTGGACCGACATGGCATCGTCCTCGTTGGTCTCGCGGCCCGTCGTCCGGGCCCGTCGTCGGGGGCTCGTTTCCTCGGGCGTAGACTAGCGTCCGGCAGGTGCGCCGCAACACGACCAAAGGGGAAGGCGACGGCCGCGTTCCACCCGCTGGTCTCGGCAAAAGGGATGAGGGCGCCGCGCTGGACCATGCCCTATATGCATTGCACCATGCCGTGCCTCGCGCACGAGGGGCGATGACCAGGAGAGGCGCCATGAGCGAGACGGCAGCGAGCGAGACCGGACGCACCCGCGACAAGCCGTGGATCTTCCGCACCTATGCGGGCCATTCCACCGCGGTGGAGTCGAACGCGCTCTATCGCGGCAACCTCGCCCGCGGCCAGACCGGCCTGTCCATCGCCTTCGACCTGCCGACGCAGACCGGCTACGACCCGGATCACGAGCTCGCCCGCGGCGAGGTCGGCAAGGTCGGCGTCTCGATCGCGCACCTGGGCGACATGCGCACGCTGCTCGACCAGATCCCGCTCGCGACCATGAACACCTCGATGACGATCAACGCGACCGCCCCGTGGCTGCTCGCGCTCTACGTCGCCGTGGCCGACGAGCAGGGTGCGCCGCGCGACGCGCTCACCGGCACGACGCAGAACGACATCGTCAAGGAATACCTCTCGAGGGGCACCTACATCTTCCCGCCCGAGCCGAGCTTGCGCCTCACCCGCGATACGATCCTCTTCGGGCGCGAGGAGATGCCCAAGTGGAACCCGATGAACGTCTGCTCCTACCACCTGCAGGAGGCGGGCGCGACGCCGGTGCAGGAGGTCGCCTTCGCGCTCGCCACCGCCTGCGCGGTGCTCGACCGCGTGAAGGCGACGGGCGTGCCCGAGGCGGACTTCGCGCAGATGGTGGGGCGCATCTCCTTCTTCGTGAACGCCGGCATGCGCTTCGTCACCGAGGTCTGCAAGCTGCGCGCCTTCGCCGCCCTGTGGGACGAGGTCTGCCGCGACCGCTACGGCATCGCGGACGAGAAGAGCCGCCGCTTCCGCTACGGGGTGCAGGTGAACTCGCTGGGGCTGACCGAGCAGCAGCCGGAGAACAACGTCCACCGCATCCTCATCGAGATGCTCGCCGTCACCCTCTCCAAGAAGGCCCGCGCCCGCGCCGTGCAGCTGCCGGCCTGGAACGAGGCCATGGGGCTGCCCCGGCCCTGGGACCAGCAATGGTCGCTGCGCATGCAGCAGATCCTGGCGCTCGAGACGGATCTCCTCGAATACGAGGACATCTTCGACGGCTCGGCCGTGATCGAGCGCGAGGTCGCGGCGATCCAGGAACAGGCCCGCGCGGAGCTCGCCGCGATCGACGCGATGGGCGGCGCGGTGGCCTGCGTCGAGAGCGGGTACATGAAGCGGGCGCTGGTGGAATCGAACGCCGCGCGGGTCTCCGAGATCGAGGAGGGCGAGCGGGTCGTGGTGGGCGTCAACCGCTACCGCGAGGGCGAGCCGTCGCCGCTGGTGACGGGCGACCGCGCCATCCTCACCGTCTCGGAGGACGTCGAGCTCGGCGCCGTCGCCGCCCTGAAGGACTGGCGCGCCGCCCGCGACGAGGCGGCGGCGCAAGCCGCGCTCGACGCGCTCGAGGCGGCCGCGCGCTCGGACGCCAACGTCATGGAGCCGTCCATCGCCTGCGCCAAGGCCGGCGTCACCACCGGCGAATGGGGCGAGCGCCTGCGCACGGTGTTCGGCCAGTACCGCGCGCCCACCGGCGTGACGCTGGAGACCAAGGTCACCCCGCGCGAGCGCGAGGTGCGGCTGCTCGTGACGGAGCTCTCCGAGAAGCTCGGCCGGACGCCGACGATGGTCGTCGGCAAGCCGGGGCTCGACGGGCATTCGAACGGCGCCGAGCAGATCGCATTGCGCGCCCGCGACGTGGGCATGGAGGTCGCCTACGACGGCATCCGCCAGACCCCGGCCGAGATCGTCGCGCGCGCCGCCGACACGAAGGCGCACGTCATCGGCCTGTCGATCCTCTCGGGCTCGCACGTGCCGCTCGTGCGCGAGGTGATGGCGCGGCTGCGGCTCGAGGGGCTCGACCACATCCCGGTCGTCGTCGGCGGCATCATCTCCAACGAGGACGCGCTCGTCCTCTCCAACATGGGCGTGTCGAAGGTCTACACGCCGAAGGACTACGAGATCGACGCGATCATGGGGGAGATCGTCGGCGTGATCTCCCGCTCCCTCGACAAGCCCCCGGCCCCCGAGACGCCCCCCGCGCCGCAGGCCTCGAAGCGCGACCGGCGGGCGGCGCGCGGGAGCTATTGAGCCGCGCTCAGGAAGAGACGGCGCCGACCACCAGCGTCCAGATCATCGCGAACAGGACGAGGGCGACGAGCCCGCCGAAGAAGATCGCCTTGCGCCGGCGGCTGCGCAGGATGATCTCGCCCTGGCGGGCGCGCTCGGCGGGGTAGGTCGTGTCGTCGCGGTGGGCGGCGGCGTCTGGTGGCGCGTCGCCGGCGCGGGACTTGGACGGAGGCTCGGGCGGGCGCTCGGGTGGCGGGCGGGGCTGGATGTCGGGCAAGGCGGGGCTCCGGGTCGCATGGTCCCCGGATCAACGATCGTGCCGCCGCACGAGTTCGGTGCGTCGGCCCGCCCGGGCGGGCACGCGCACGTCCTCAGAACTTGCGCTCGACGAAGCGCTCCGCGGCGGCGCGCTCCCCGTCCTCCGGGGGCGGGGCGTGGGCGGCGGCGGCCTCGAGCATGGGGAGCACCTCGCTCGCGCGCTCCGCGACGAGATGGCTCAGCTCGAAGCCGGGCCGGATGAAGCCCTGCTCGCGCATGTGGGCGATCAGCACGAGCAGCGGCTTCCAGAAATCCTTGAGCGAAAGCAGCAGGATCGGCTTCCGATGCCGGCCGAGCTGCGCCCAGGTCATCTGCTCGACGAGCTCCTCGAGCGTGCCGATCCCGCCCGGCAGCGCCACGAAGGCGTCGGCGCGCTCGAACATCAGGCGCTTGCGGGTGTGCATGTCGGGGACGACGATGGTCTCCTGCACGTCGTCGAGGAGCTTCTCCTTGCGGGTGAGGAAGTCCGGGATGATGCCCGTCACCTCGCCGCCGGCCTCCACCGTCGCCCGCGCCACGACCCCCATCAGGCCGAGCGCGCCGCCGCCGTAGACGAGCCTCACGCCCGCCGCGGCCATAGCACGGCCGAGCTCCTCCGCCGCCGCGCGATGGGCCTCGTCGCGGCCCTCGGCGGAGCCGCAATAGACGCAGATGGACCGGATACGACGCATTGTCGCGCCACCCCTCTAAATTATGTTGCGATTCGCACTTGCCCGCCCCACGATTTTGGTTTCGGACGAAGCGTCGGAACAGTAAACCGTTCCGAGGCGGCAGCGCCAGTGCGCGCCACCCGAGGCGAGAGGACCCAGGGCCGTGCCAGTCGAACGGCGTCGTAGCATCGCGATCATCGTCAGCCTCCTCCTCGCCGCGGGCGGGGTGGGCCTCTACGCGGCGAGCGAGCGCCGCGGCGACGCCGCCGTGACGGCGGTGGAGGAACCCGCGCCGAGGCCGATCGCGGCGCGCGAGCCGGCGCCGCCGCAGGCACCGGTGCAGCCCGCGACCGAGCCGGTTGTCGCTGCGCCGGTTCCGGCCGAGACGATTTCGGCCGAGCCCGCGGAGTCCGAGCCGATGACCGCCGAGGGTGCGGAGGCGGACGCGGCGACGCAGCGTGCGAGCCTTCCCGAGGCCGAGCCGGTCGAGACCGTCCAGGTGGAGGTCGTTGCGCCCGAGGTCGTCGAACCCGAGATCGTCGAACCCGAGATCGTCGAACCCGAGACCGCCGCGGCCGGGACCCGGACCGAGACCGCGCGCGTCGCCGAGAGCGTCGAGACGGCGCCGGCCTCCGAGACGGTCGTCGCCGCCCTCGACCCCGCCGCGCCCGCCGATCGGATCGCGGAGGAGCCCGCCCCCACGGTGCAGGACGCACCGGGCGATGCCACCGCTCCAGCGGACGACGGGGAGGACGCCGCGTCCTTCGACCTCGTGCGCGTCGAGCCGACGGGCGACGCGGTCATCGCCGGCCGCACGAGGGCCGGCGCCACCGTCGAGCTCCTGCGAAACGGCGAGCGGCACGACATCATCGTGGCGGACGCCACCGGCGCCTTCGCCTTCATCCCCCCGCCCCTGCCGCCCGGCACGCACGAGATCGCGCTGCAGGTCCAGGAGGCGGACGGCACGGCGCGGCGCGGGCGCCAGAGCGTCACCGTCATCGTCTCCGAGACCCTGGACACCCAGCCGATGGTCGCGCTGGCAGAGCCGGGCGCCCCGACCCGCGTGCTCGCGCAGCCGGAGCCGCCGGCGCGTGCGGAGATCGCAACCGCGCCGGCCGCCGAGGAGCCGGCCGGCGTCGAGGACACAGAGCCCCCGATGCAGGTCGCCCGCGCCGACGCCGGCGCGCCGAGCGTGCCGGACCGCGCGGGCGTGCGCATCGCCAGCGTCGAGGCCGAGAGCGGCGGTGGGCTCTACGTCTCCGGAGAGGCCGCGCCGGCCGCGGACGTGCGGCTCTACCTCAACGAGACCTTCGTGGGCGGCGCCGAGGCGGATGCGGATGGCGCCGTCTCCTTCGCCATCGGCAGGGGCGTGCGCCCGGGCCTCTATCGCGTGCGCCTCGACGAGGTCGCCGACGACGGCGATGGACAGGTGCTGTCGCGCGCCGAGGTGACGTTCGAGATGCCGGCGCTGCCGACGGTCTCCGCCGTCGCCGAGGCGCAGGGGCCCGCCGACGCGGTCGTCGTTACGGAAGACACGGGGGGCGAGATCGAGACCGACGGAGCCCTCGAGATCGCGGCCGCCACCGGAACGGACACCCCGGCCGTGGTCGCGGCCCGGGAGGAGGTTCGCGCAGAGATCGCCGATGCACCGGCGCCCGCCGCCGAGCCGACGCAGGAGGTCGCCGCCGTTCCGGCCCTCTCCGCCGAGGGCTCGGGCGAGGTGCGCACCGCGACGCTGACCATCCCCGAGGTGAACACCGCGCTCGTCGTGCGCGGGGACAGCCTCTGGCGCATCTCGCGGCGGATCTACGGCGACGGCATCCGCTACACGGTGATCTTCGACGCCAACCAGGACCAGATCCGCAACCCGGACCTGATCTTCCCCGGGCAGGTCTTCGTCCTCCCGGCGGCCGAGAACACGACCGCCGATGCGGACGCGCAGCCGCGCTGAGGCCGACGCGGGCATTGTCCGCGGGCGGCGCGGCCGCTAGACCGGAGCGCACCCGTCCCGAGTGGAGCCATCCATGCGCCGCGTCTCCCGCATCGCCCTCCTGACCGCCCTCGTCGCCGGTGCGGGCTTCGCCTTCCTGCTCTGGCGCGGCCAGGAGCCTGGTGGCATCGACGACGTCTACACCGCGATGCTCGGCCCCGCGGACCTGGGGCCGGTCGCCTTCGAGCGCCTGGCGCGGCGCGAGAGCCCCAACGACGCCCTCGCCTGCCCGCAGGACCTGTGCGCCGCCGAGCCCGATTTCGTCACGCCGATCTACGACGTCCCCGGCGCCCGGCTGCGCGAGATCGTGGTCGCGGTCGCGGCCGACGAACCGGGCACCGAGCAGGTCTATGCCGGGCTGCGGGATGAGGTCGACCGCTTCGTCGTGCGCACGCCGCTGATGCGCTTTCCCGATACGGTGAGCGCGCGCATCTACGGCGCCGGGCCGGGCCGCTCGCGCCTGGCGCTCTACTCCCGCTCGCAGATCGGCTACTCGGACATGGGCGTGAACCGGGAGCGGCTCACGCGCTGGCTCGACGCCATCGCGGAACGCGTCGCCGCCGAGGCCGACGCCGAGCCGGCCTCGTGACGCGCGAGGGCGATCTCGCCGGTCTCGTGGTGGTCTCGCTGGAGCAGGCGGTGGCCGCGCCCTACGCTTCCGGGCGCCTGGCGGACGCGGGGGCGCGGGTGATCAAGCTCGAGCGGCCAGAGGGCGACTTCGCGCGGCGCTACGATGCGGACGTGAACGGCGAGAGCGCCTACTTCGTCTGGCTCAACCGCGGCAAGGAATCGATCTGCGTCGACCTGCGCGCGGAGGCCGACCGGGCGCTGGTGCGGCGCATGATCGCGTCGGCCGACGTCTTCATCCAGAACCTCGCCCCCGGGAAGGCGGCGGGGCTGGGGCTCGATCCCGAGCGCCTGCGCGCGGATCATCCACGCCTCGTCACCTGCTCGATCTCCGGCTACGGCGAGGACGGCCCCTATCGCGACCTCAAGGCCTACGACCTCCTCGTCCAGGCCGAGAGCGGGCTCTCCGCGATCACCGGCACGCCCGAGGGGATGGCCCGTGTCGGCGTGTCCGTGTGCGACATCGCCGCCGGCATGACGGCCTTCCAGGGCATCCTCCAGGCGCTGATCGGGCGGGGCGTCACCGGACGCGGCCGGCACGTCTCGGTGTCGCTGTTCCACGCGCTGGCGGACTGGATGAACGTGCCCTACCTGCAGTTCACCCGCGGCCGGCGCACGCCTCCGCGGATGGGCCTCGCCCACCCCACCATCGCGCCTTACGGCGACTACGCTTGCGCCGACGGCAAGGCGGTGCTGCTCTCGATCCAGAACGAGACGGAGTGGGGGGCCTTCTGCGCGCGGGTGCTGGAGCGCCCCGAGATCGCGCGCGACCCGCGCTTTTCCACGAACCCGGCGCGGGTCGAGAACCGCGCCGCGCTCGACGCGATCGTGAGCGGCGTCCTCGGCGGGCTCGACCGGGACGGGGTCATCGCCCGGCTGGAGGCGGCGCGCATCGCCTATGGGCGTGTGTCCACCCTCGACGACCTCGCCCGGCATCCGCAGCTGCGCACGGTCGACGTCGACACGCCCGCCGGCCCGGCGACGCTGCTCGCGCCCGGCGCGCTGCTCGACGGGAGGACGCCGGCTCTCGGCCCGGTCCCGGCGCTCGACGCGCACGGCGCGGCGCTCAGGGCGGAGTTCGCCGGTCCCGCCTGAGCCGCGACGCTCACGCGGCGGGCACCGTCTCGCCGAAGATCTCCTCGAACGTGGCGCGCATCACCGCGTCCACCTCCGGCATCGTGACGGGCAGGCCGAGGTCGACGAGGCTCGTCACCCCGTGCCGACGCACGCCGCAGGGCACGATCCCGTCGAAATGCTCGAGATCCGGCTCGACGTTGAGGGCGACGCCGTGGAACGTCGCCCAGCGCCTCACGCGGATGCCGATGGCGGCAACCTTGTCCTCGACGTCCGGCCCCTTCTCCGGCCGGCGCACCCAGACGCCGACGCGATCCTCCCGGCGCTCGCCGCGCACGTTGAACTCCGCCAGCGTGGCGATCAGCCATTCCTCCAGCGCGGCGACGTAGGCGCGCAGGTCCTGCCGGCGGCGCGTCAGGTCGAGCATGACGTAGGCCACCCGCTGTCCGGGCCCGTGATAGGTGTACTGGCCGCCGCGCCCGGCGACGTGGACCGGGAAGCGCTCCGGCGCCACGAGATCCTCCGGCTTGGCCGAGGTGCCGGCGGTGTAGAGCGGCGGATGCTCGACGAGCCAGACCCGCTCGCGCGCCTCCCCGGCGGCGATCGCCGCCGCGCGCGCCTCCATCTGCGCGAGCGCGGCCTCGTAGGGGACGAGACCCTCGGCGATCGCCCATTCCACGGGAGGCGAGCCCGGCGCAGGACGAAAGCCGCCGACGGGCGCGGCACGATCGTTAACCGCGCGTTCACCATGATCGGCAAGCATCGTGTCGGTCCCTCTCGTGCGGTCGCGGTCGTTCGGGTTCATTCGTCTCATGTCGGGGAGTTCGCGGCGCGTGTCCAGTATGGAAGGCCTTCACGTCGACCTCACCATCGTCCTCGGGCGCACCCGCATGCCGGTGCACATGCTGCTGCGCATGGGACGCGGGGCGGTGATCGAGCTCGAATCCTCGGATTCGGACATGGTCGAGATCCTCGCCAACGACCACCCCGTCGCCCGCGGCCAGGTCGTCGTCACCGGCACCCGCATCCAGGTGGAGATCACGGAGATCATTCCCAAGCCGACGCACACGTCCGACCCGGGCGTCTCCATCGGCGACGCGCTCTCCGTGTCCGATGCGCTGGAGGAAGCGGCCGCGAGCATGGCCGCGCAGGCCGGCGCGGCGCCCGTGCAGGGGGAATGAGGGCGTTTCGCGCGGGCTTTCGGGAATTTTCGAGCGCCTTCCGAAAAGCCGCTTGTCCCCCCCGATTCGATCTGATACACGCTGCGCACCCCGGGGGCGGCGCCCCCGAGAAGGCTCCGCGGCCGTGGCGGAATCGGTAGACGCGCTAGCTTGAGGTGCTAGTCCCGGAAACGGGGTGGAGGTTCAAATCCTCTCGGCCGCACCAGAATATGGTGCGATCCGTCGGAGCCGTGACTTGGTGAATACTCGAAAGGCCGTCGGGGCGACCCGGCGGCCTTCGTGTTCTTCTGCCCGACATCGCCGACGTGCCACGGGAACACCGCCCCTGATCCGCTCCTGCGGATCGTCTCCGCCCCGAGGAGGCTGGAGCGTCAGTAGATCAGCTCTTCCTCGGCACGGTTCTTCGAGATCATGATGTCGCCCTTGTCCGCGAGCTCCTTGGCGAGGTTTACCATCGCAAGCTGCGCCTCGTCGACGTCCTTGATGCGGATCGGGCCGAGCGACTCCATCTCCTCGGTGAGGTTCTTGCCCGCGCGGCTCGACATGTTGCCCATGAAGAAGGCCCGCACCGGCTCCGGCGAGCCCTTGAGCGCCTTGCACAGGATCTGCTTGTCGACCTGGCGGATCAGCGTCTGAGCCGAGGCCGGGTCGAGCTTGGTCAGGTCCTCGAAGGTGAACATCAGCTGGCGGATGCGCTTTGCCGCCTCGCGGTTGAGGTCGTCCAGCGCGGAGAGGAAGCGGGTCTCGGTCTGGCGATCGAAGGCGTTGAACACCTCGGCCATGGCCTCGTGGGCGTCGCGCTTGGCGGTCTGGGCGACGGCGCCGACGAACTCGAGGCGCAACGTCTCCTCGATGTGATGCAGCGCCTCCTTCTGCACGGTCTCGAGCTTGAGCATGCGGTTGACGACGTCGAGCGCGAAATCGTCCGGCAGCATGGTCAGCACCCGCGCGGCGTGATCCGGCCGCACCCGCGAGAGGATCACGGCGACCGTCTGCGGATATTCCGAACGCAGATAGTTGGCCAGGATCTCGGCGTCGATCTGCGAGAGGCGCGTCCAGATGCGCTTGCCCGAGGTGTTGTAGATCTCGGCCATGATGATGGCCACCTGGTCGGGCGGAAACACCTTCATCAGGAGCTGCTCGGTGCGCTCCACCGAGCCCGAGACGCCCGAGTTCGAGAGGCGTTGGATGAAGTCGACGATCAGCCGCTCGACGGTCGAGGCGTCGACCGTGCCGAGCTGCACCATGGCGTGCGAGACGGTGCGCACCTCCTCCTCGTCCAGCATCGACCAGATCGGCTTGCCGTGGGTGTCGCCGAGCAGGAGCAGGAAAAGGGCCGCGCGCTGCGGGCCGGGGAGGCTGTCGAACTCGTCGGCGACATCGAGCGCGGCGGTAATCGCGGTTGCGGCCATGGCGGGTCTCTGTCCGGGACGGCGGGCGGGATACGTGATTCGGCGGCGCAGGCACGGCGGGCCCGCGCGCCCAGCACACACGCGCGAGCCTTAACGATCGGTTAAGCGGACGGGCGCACCCGGCAGATGCTGCCGGGTGGGGCGCAGTGCTTGCCGTGCGCGACCCTCGGCAGCACGCCGAAAGCGAGGATTTTCAAGGCGTCGCGCGCTGGCACGCCGCTTGCGCCAGCCTCGGCGAGTGGCGCTGCGTTCCGGCGTCGACGGGAAGCGAAGAGGGTAGATCGGTCATGGGCAGCTTCGGATCCTTGCTGACCGCAGTGGCGGGCCTGAGGGCCCAGTCCTTCAGCATGCAGAACATCTCCGGCAACATCGCGAATTCCTCGACACCGGGCTTCAAGCGGGTGGATACGAGCTTCGCGGATCTCGTTCCCGAGCAGCCGATCACGCGGCAGGTCTCCGGCTCGGTGAACGCGTTCTCGCGGGCGACCAACACGCTCACGGGCTCGTACCTCCCGACCAACATCGACACGAACGTCGCGCTCAACGGCCAAGGGTTCTTCGTCGTGGGCCAGCCCCCGGTCGCGACGACGACCGTCGTGCGGCAGAGCCCCGAGCTCTACACCCGCCGCGGCGACTTCGAGCTCGACAGGCAGGGCTACCTGGTCAACGGCGCCGGCTACGCGCTGCGCGGCACCATGCTCGACCGCACGACCGGCGCGCCCCTGCCGAACCAGTCGGGTGGCTTCATCCAGATCACGCAGGAACTGCTCGGCCGCCTCGACCCGAACCCGACGTCGTCGGTGAACTACCAGGCGTCGCTGCCGACCAACCCCGGCACGGTCACCGCCCAGGGGGGCGGCACGGCCAACATGGTGCCGGCCGCGGGCCCGACGGCGATCACGGAGGCGCAGGAGACCGACTTCCTGAATTCCACGCTGCCGGGCGGCAGCGTGACCGTCTACAACGCCGTCGGCGCCATCGGCAGCATGAACATGCGCTGGGGACGGCTGACGAACGATCCGGCGACGGGCAGCACCTGGGCGCTCTACTACGAATCGCGCTCCGGCACGCCGACCGACACCTGGCGACGTCTCGACACCGACGCCGTCTCCTTCAACACGGCAGGCGCGATGACCGGCCCGGCGGACGGGACCCTGTCGTCGGGCACGGACATCACCATCAACAACGTGGTCTTCCAGCCGGTCGACATCAACATCCAGGGCGGCATGACCGTGAACGACACGGGCGGCTCCGTCATCCCGAGCTTCATCGAGCAGAACGGCTACGGCGTCGGTCGCTACGAGAGCGTCGCCATCTCCGAGGAGGGCGTCGTCTCGATCTCCTACAGCAACGGCCAGGTGCGCCCGGTGGCGGAGCTGTCGCTCGTCGGCTTCTTCGCACCCAATGCCCTGCGCCGGGTCGACGGCGGCGCCTTCGAGGCGACGCGCGAATCCGGCGATCCATCCGTGGCCTTCGCCCGTGGCACGGTGCTCGCCGGTGGCGTGGAGAGCTCCAACGTCGACATCTCCGAGGAGTTCGCCAAGATGATCGTCACCCAGCAGGCCTACACGGCCAACACGCGGGTGATCTCCGCCGCGCAGGAGATGATCCGAGACGTGCTCAACGTCGTGCGGTGACGGCACGCGCCGGGCGGGCGCCGTCCTCGCAGGCGGTGCCCGCGCGCGGGAACAGCCGTGCACGAAGGCGCGGGTGTCGTCGAGGATGCGGCGCGTGTTCGCCCCCACCGCCGTTTCGAACGAGCGCACCACGACGGGCAGCGTCGCGGCCGTGACGACCTCGAGCGCCGGCTCGATCCGGCCGTTCACGAGAACCCAGACGTGCTCCTCCCGCGTCGGCAGGAGCGCGTCGATCCGCTCGTTCGCCGAAAACGTCCCGCCATCATCCCACCCGTTCATCCGCACCGCCGGGGCGGACGCGCGGCCGCCCGCTCCGGTTCGGCCTCAGCGCGTGGGTAGGCGGACCTGCGGCGCCACCTCCATGCCGCGCTCCACCAGGAGCGCCCGCAGGCGATTGGGATAGTCGGTGATGATGCCGTCCACGCCCATTTCGACGAGCCGGCGCATCTGGGCGATCTCGTTGACCGTCCACGGTATCACGGCGAGCCCCAGCGCGTGCGCCTCCCCGAGGCGCTCGGGGTCGACGTCCTCGTAGTGCGGCGACCACACGGCGCACCCGGCCTCGGCCGCCAGGCGCGGCGCCGAGCCGCCGGCCTCGTCCGCGTCGCGTCCGCCGAGCCAGGGCGAGGCGCCCGGCCGTCCGGCATGCACCGTGTCGAATCGGCCCTGCGCGGTGAGGCACACCCGCGCGATCTCGGGCGCGATCTGCGCCATGGCGTCGAGGGTGCGCCAGTCGAAGCTCTGCACGCTGACGCGATCGGCGAGGCCGTGGGCGCGCACCGCCGCGGCGAGGAGCGCTGCGAATGCCTCCGGCGTCGGGGACAGGTCCGCCAGGTCGGGGCGGATCTTCGTCTCGAGATTGTAGCGCACATGCCCGGCGCCGAGCGCCTCGACGCGCGCGAACACCTCCTCCAGCGTCGGGATGCGCGCACCGTCGCGGGTGATCTGGTCGGCGAAGCGGCGGGCGTAGTCCGTCCCGGCGCGCAGGCGCCCGACGTCGAAGGTCTTCACTGCTTCGAGGTCGAGGATGCGCAGCGGGACCTCGTCCGTCACCCACGCGCCGTCCGGGCCGCGGGCGATATCGGGGGAGAGCGAGAGGTCGTGGTGCACGACGAGGACGTCGTCGGCCGTCACGACGAGGTCGAGCTCCAGCGTGTCGACGCCGATGGCGAGCGCCTGGTCGACGGCCGGAAGCGTGTTCTCCGGCGCGAGCCCGCGCGCGCCGCGATGGCCCTGCAGGTCGAAGGAGAGAGCCGGCCCGACGGCGAGGAGCGCCGCCGTCAGGAGGAGAATGAGCCGCATCGTGCACCTCGCGCATGGGTTCGTACCATTCTACGGCCTAAGCACGCCCGAATGAAGCGTGTCGGGCGCGAATCTCGCCGGCCGGGACGCATCCGCGCTCTCCCCGATGGCCGAAAGTCTCGGACCGGGCGATCTTGCGCGGCATGCAAGCGCGACGCATCGTTCCGGCCAACGAGACGCCGCCACGGGAGGAGAGAGCCATGACGACGCCCGGCGCCAGCCGCTATCGCGAGGTCTACGCCGCCTGGAAGGCGGATCCGGCGGCTTTCTGGGGCGAGGCGGCGACGGCGATCGACTGGTTCACCCCGCCCGAGACCGTGCTCGACGAGAAGGCGGGCGTCTACGGCCGCTGGTTCGAGGGCGGCGTCTGCAACGTCTGTCACAACGCGCTCGACCGCCACCTGGAGACCCGCGGCGAGCAGCCGGCGATGATCTACGACAGCGCCATGACGGGCGAGATCGCCACCTGGACCTACCGCGAGATGCGCGACGAGGTCGCCGCGCTCGCCGGCGTGCTGCGTGAGATGGGCGTGGAGAAGGGCGACCGGGTGGTCGTCTACATGCCCATGATCCCGCAGGCGGTCTTCGCCATGCTGGCCTGCGCGCGCATCGGCGCGGTGCACTCGGTGGTGTTCGGCGGCTTCGCGGCGAAGGAGCTCGCCACGAGGATCGAGGATGCCACCCCCAAGGCGATCCTCTCCGCCTCCTGCGGGCTCGAGCCCGGCCGCGTCGTCGCCTACAAGCCGCTGCTCGATCTCGCGATCGAGCTCTCCGTGCACAAGCCCGACGCCTGCCTGATCTACCAGCGGTCGCAGGCCGAGGCCGGCCTCGTCGAGGGGCGGGACCGGGACTGGGCCGGCGCCGTCGCCGCCGCCCGGGCAGAGGGCCGCCTCGCCGCGTGCGTGCCGGTCGCGGCCACGGATCCGCTCTACGTGCTCTACACCTCGGGCACGACCGGCAAGCCGAAGGGCGTGGTGCGCGACTGCGGCGGCTACATGGTGGCGCTCGCCTGGTCGATGCACGCGCTCTACGGCGTCGCGCCCGGCGAGGTCTACTGGTGCGCCTCCGACGTCGGCTGGGTGGTGGGGCATTCCTACATCGTCTATGGGCCGCTGATCGCCGGCTGCACCACGATCCTCTACGAGGGCAAGCCCGTCGGCACGCCCGACGCGGGCGCCTTCTGGCGCGTCATCGCCGATCATGGCGTCACCACGCTGTTCACCGCACCGACGGCGCTCAGGGCAATCAAGAAGGAGGATCCGCGCGCCGAGCACCTGGCGCGCTACGACCTCTCGGCCTTCCGCGCGCTGTTCCTCGCCGGCGAGCGCGCCGACCCCGCCACGGTGCAATGGGCGGAGGAGACGCTGAAGGTGCCGGTCATCGACCATTGGTGGCAGACGGAGACCGGCTGGGCCATCGCCGGCAATCCCGTCGGGCTCGGCACGCTGCCGGTGAAGCACGGCTCGCCGACGGTGCCGATGCCGGGCTACGACGTGCGCATCGTCGACGAGGCCGGACAGGAGGTCGGCCCGAACACGATGGGCTCCATCGTCATCCGCCTGCCGCTGCCGCCCGGCTGCCTGCCGACGCTGTGGCATGCCGACGACCGCTTCCGCGAGAGCTACCTCGAGGCCTTCCCCGGCACCTACAGCACCTCGGACGCCGGCTTCGTCGACGAGGACGGCTACCTCTTCATCATGGGCCGAACCGACGACATCATCAACGTCGCCGGCCATCGGCTCTCGACGGGCGGCATGGAGGAGGTGCTCGCCTCGCATCCCGCAGTCGCGGAATGCGCCGTCGTCGGCGTGAAGGACGCGCTCAAGGGCGAGGTGCCCTGCGGCTTCGTGGTGCTGAAATCGGGGGTCGAGGCGACACCGCTCGAGATCGAGGGTGAGCTCGTCCGGCTGGTGCGCGAGAAGATCGGCCCGGTCGCCGCCTTCAAGCTCGCGATCACGGTCGGGCGGTTGCCGAAGACGCGCTCCGGCAAGATCCTTCGTGGCACCATGAAGAAGATCGCCGATGGCGACGACTGGGCGATGCCCGCAACGATCGACGACCCTTCGATACTCGAGGAGATCTCCTCGGAGCTGTCCAGACGCGGGATCGGCCGCTCGTAGAGAGTCGCCCTATTAACCCGCATTTAAACCGCGGGGTGCATGGTTTGCCGTAGGACGACATGTCTGTCCGTCGCAACGGTCCGCTCCATGACTCGGCTGCTCCTCGCACTGTTCGCGCTGACCTCGCTCGCTCTCCCGCTCGCCGCCGGCGGGCCGGCGGATGCGCGCGTGGGCACGGCGGTCGTATTCCCACCCTGGACCAGCCAAGCCGACGCCTTCGCTCGAATCGGGGCGAGCGGCGGAGCGCTCGTCAGTGCCGGAAGCGTGCCCTTCGTCGCCATCGCGATCGCACGGGAGCCCGAGGCCTTCGCGCGGGCCGTGCAGGCGACCGGAGCCTGGTTCCTCCTCGACCCCGGCGCGCTCGGCGGCTGCCTCGTCCCGCGTCCGGTCGTCATTTCAGCAGCATCTCCGGGAATGTGACAGATATGGTCGACGTCTCCACGCTCCGCATCACCACGGCGAAGGCGCTCTCGGCACTCCTCGCCGCGCACGTCGCCGTCGCCGCCGCCATCGCGCTGGCGCTCGACGGCTCGCTCGTCGCGAGCGTCGCCATCGCCGCGCTCCTCGCCGCACCGGGGATCGCGCTCACGCTCACCCGGCCAGACAGTGCCGAGACCCGCTTCGCCATCGCCATCGGGCTCATCGCCCAGGTCTCGCTGTTCGTCTGGGAATTGTCCGGCCACCCCTGGCAGGTCGACGTGCACATGTACTACTTCGCGGCGCTCGCCATGCTGGCGGGCTTCTGCGACTGGCGCACGATCCTGATCGGCGCGGCGGTGACCGCACTGCACCACCTGTCGTTCAACTTCCTGATCCCGCTCGCGGTCTTCCCCGAGGGAGCGAGCTTCCTGCGCGTCGTTCTGCACGCGGTCATCGTCGTGCTCGAGACGGCCGTGCTCACCTGGGTCGTGCTCACGCTCGAGCGGATGATCGCCGCCTCGCGGGCGGGGCTCCTGGCCGCCGAGGCGGCCGCCGCCAAGGAGCGCGAGCTGGCCGAGGTCCGCGCCGCCGAGGGCCGCAAGGTCGTCGAGCGCGCCGCCGTGGTCGACACGCTCGCCGCCGACTTCGAGAGCGGCATCCGCTCCGCGCTCGCGAGCCTCGACAATGCCTTCACGGCGATGCGCGCGCAGGCGGACGGCCTGACCGACATCGCCGGCCGCACACGCGGCTCGGTCTCGGACGCGATGGGCCGGTCCGAGGCGACCGCAGCGAACATCCAGCACGTCGCCGCCTCCGGCGAGGAGCTCGCCGCCTCGATCGGCGAGATCGGCCGCTCCGCCCAGTCCTCCTCGGAGATCGCCGCGCGCGCGGTCGCCGGCGCCCGCGCCACGGATGCGCACGTCCAGGATCTCTCCTCGGCGGCGCGCTCGATCGGCGAGGTCGTCGACCTGATCCGCACCATCGCCGAGCAGACCAACCTCCTGGCTCTGAACGCCACGATCGAGGCGGCCCGCGCCGGCGAGGCCGGCAAGGGCTTCGCCGTCGTGGCTGCGGAGGTGAAGACGCTGGCCAACCAGACCGCCAAGGCGACCGAGGAGATCGCCGCCAAGGTCGCGGAGATGCAGGCCGCCACCGACGGGTCGGTGACCTCGATCCGCGACATCGCCACGACCATCGACGAGATGAACCAGCTCGCCGCCGCCATCGCCTCCGCCGTCAGCCAGCAGAGCGCGGCAACGTCCGAGATCTCCCGCAACGTGCAGGAGGCGGCGAACGGGGCGCGGGCGGTGAACGGCGCGGTCGACGTCGTCGGCGGCCTCGCCGACGAGACCGGCTCGGCCTCCGAGGCGATCATCGCCGCGTCGAAGGCGCTCGCCGACGAGGCGGCGGAGATCCGCACCCGGGTGGAGGGCTTCGTGTCGAAGGTCCGCGCGGCCTGAGCGGCCGCATGCGTCGCCTCTCTCCCGCCCGGGAGAGAAGCCTGACGGCTCACACCAGGCGGGACTGGACCAGCGCCGCCTCGATGAAGCTGCGGAAGAGCGGGTGGGGCTCGAAGGGACGCGACTTCAGCTCGGGGTGGAACTGCACGCCGACGAACCAGGGATGGTCCGCGCGCTCCACGATCTCGGGCAGGAGCCCGTCCGGCGAGACGCCGCAGACCTTGAGCCCCGCCTCCTCGAGCCGCTCGCGATAGGCCATGTTGACCTCGTAGCGGTGGCGGTGGCGTTCGCTGATCTCGGTCGCGCCGTAGATCTCGGAGACCCGGCAGCCCTCGCTGAGGGTGGCCGCATAGGCGCCGAGCCGCATCGTGCCGCCGAGATCGCCCGCCGCGGCGCGTCGCTCGAGCTCGTTGCCGCGCATCCACTCGGTCATCAGGCCGACGATCGGCTCGCGCGTCGGCCCGAACTCGGTGGAGCCGGCGTCGTCGATGCCGGCGAGCGAGCGCGCGGTCTCGATGCAGGCCATCTGCATGCCGAAGCAGATGCCGAAATAGGGGATGTCGCGCTCGCGGGCGAAGCGCACCGCCTGGATCTTGCCCTCCGAGCCGCGCTGGCCGAAGCCTCCGGGCACCAGGATGCCGTGCACGCCCTCGAGATAGGGTGCGGGGTCGGACTGCTCGAAGATCTCACTCTCGATCCACTCGAGGTTGACCTTCACCCGGTTGGCGATGCCGCCGTGGTTGAGCGCCTCGATCAGGGACTTGTAGGCGTCCTTCAGGCCCGTGTACTTGCCGACGATGGCGATCGTCACCTCGCCCTCGGGGTTCTTCACCCGCTCGACGATGTCCTCCCAGGTGGAGAGGTCGGGCGTCGCCGCGTCGGTGATGCCGAAGGCGGCGAGCACTTCCGTGTCGAGCCCCTCGGCGTGGTAGGACAGCGGCACCTCGTAGATCGAGGGCACGTCCCGCGCCTCGATCACCGCCGTCTCGCGCACGTTGCAGAACAGCGCGAGCTTGCGCCGCTCCTCGGGCGGGATCGGCCGGTCGCAGCGGCACAGCAGGATGTCGGGCTGGATGCCGATGGAGCGCAGCTCGGCGACCGAGTGCTGGGTGGGCTTGGTCTTGAGCTCGCCGGCGGAGGGGATGAACGGCAGCAGCGTCAGGTGGATGTAGATCGCCGCGCCCCGGGGCAGCTCGTTGCCGAGCTGGCGGATCGCCTCGAAGAAGGGCAGGCCTTCGATGTCGCCCACCGTGCCGCCGATCTCGACGAGGACGAAGTCGTAGCCGTCGTTGCCGGTGAGCACGAAATCCTTGATGGCGTTCGTGACGTGCGGGATCACCTGGATGGTCGCGCCGAGATAGTCGCCGCGGCGCTCCTTGGCGATGATGTCCTGGTAGATGCGACCGGTGGTGATGTTGTCCTGCTTGGACGCGGGCACGCCGGTGAAGCGCTCGTAGTGGCCGAGGTCGAGGTCCGTCTCGGCGCCGTCATCGGTGACGAAGACCTCGCCGTGCTGGTACGGGCTCATCGTGCCCGGATCGACGTTGAGGTAGGGGTCGAGCTTGCGCAGGCGGACGGTGTAGCCGCGCGCCTGCAGCACCGCCCCGAGGGCCGCCGAGGCGAGGCCCTTGCCGAGCGATGACACCACGCCGCCGGTGATGAAAACGTACCGCGTCATGGACTTGCACCTTCATGACGGCGCCCTCGATTCGCAAGCGGCGAATCGAGCGATGCCGAGATCTTCCCCACGAAATCTACTCACCGGATTCGCCCCGCCCGCGGCGCGGCTCGGGTGCTGCCCGTCGGCCCTCCCGCCCGTCGAGAACGGGCGCGGCCGCGCGGCCCCCGCTCGCGGCTCAGCGCGACTGCGGGACTTCCGGTCCGGCCGGCGCGCCACCCTGGAGGCGGTCGAGCTCCTCGAGCACGCCGGGACCGGCGGGCGACTCGCCCGGGGCGGCCGGCTGGTTCGGCGCACCGCTGAGCGGCAGCGTGTCGATCACCGACGTCGGCGCGCGGTCGTAGCCGGCGAGGATCGCGAGCCCGAGGCTGGTGGCGAAGAACAGCCCGGCGAGCACGGCCGTGGTCCGGGTCAGCACGCTGGCCTGACCGCGACCGGTCATCAAGCCGCCGCCGCCACCGCCGCCCGACGAGCCGCCGCCCATGCCGAGGCCACCGCCCTCGGAGCGCTGCAGCAGCACGACGCCGACGAGCGCCAGCACGATGATGAGGTGGACGATGATCAGAACGGTTTGCATTGAAACAGCCTCGAGCGGCCCCGCGCCCGGCGGGCCGCTCGTCACGTCTACGGATGAGCGCCGCGTCTAGCACGGTCGCGGCGGCCGTTCCAGGGTGAAAAGCCACAGCCCGCGCATGCCCGCCATGTGGGTCCGCGCGCCGCTGCCCGCAAGGATGCGCGATGACACCCGCCGCGAGGACGCGTGCGCTTCAGCGCGCCATGCCGTGGTACTCCGGGTTGGGCCGCATGTCCGTGGCAGAGGCGAGGCGGTTCGACATCGCGAAGAACGACGCCACCGCGGCGACGTCCCAGATGTCGACGTCGGAAAAGCCGGCCTCGCGCAGCGCCTGCCGGTCCGCCTCCCCGATGGCGAAGGAGCCGGTGGCGACCGCCTCGGCGAAGGCGAGCATGGCGACGTGGCGCGGCACGAGCCGGGCCGCGCGCCAGTTCACGCCGAGCGTGTCCCCCAGCACCGGGTCGCCCGAGAGCTGGCGCACCGCCGCGCCGTGGGCGGTGACGCAATAGAAGCATTGGTTCGCCGCCGAGACGACGACCGCGATCATCTCGCGCTCGAGCTTCGACAGGCCCGACGGCGCCAGCATCAGGCCGTTGTAGAAGGCGGCGAAGGCCGAGAGCTTGGCGTCGTCGTGGGCGTAGGCCGCGAGGACGTTGGGCACGAAGCCGATCTTCTCGTCGCACTTGGCGAGATAGGCGCGCATCTCCGGCGAGAGATCGCCCTGCGGCAGGTCGAGGGCCGTCGGGCGCGCCTGCGGCTGCTCGGGTGCCGCCTGGCGCGGCGGCGGCGCCGCCTTCGATCCCGAACTCGGCTCGGTCATGACACCCTCCCTCCCGCTCGTGCGTTGATACGCGGCGAATTGTTGCAGCGGGAGGCGGCCTATGCAAAGCCTTCCGCCCGAGAAGCGGCGTTCCGCAGGGTCGCCGACGGGCTCGAGGAGGGGGCGTGATGGACCGGATCGAGGGCGAGGACACCGGCGGGACGATCGCAGCGGCCATGGCCGCGCTCGAGGAGGAGCGCAGCCGCAAGGCGCCCCCGCGGGTCGTCGACGACCTGTTCGGCCGCACCCCGCGAGAGGATCTCGGTCGCTACGCGCCCGCGGAGCTCGCCGAGCTCGCCAACGCCGCCTACGACCACCTGCGGACACCGCGCGTGGTCGACACGAAGACCCCGCGCCACCACCTCCTCGTCGAGGATCGCGAGCTCGCCGGGGACGGGACCACGCGCGGGCGCGAGCTGACGCTGGTCGAGGCGATCAACGACGACATGCCGTTCCTGCTCGACTCGACGCTCGCCGAGATCGTCGACCAGGGTCACGAGCCGCGTCTCGTCGCGCACCCGATCCTCACCGTGCGGCGCGACGAGGCCGGCCGGCTCGTGGAGCTCATCGGCCCGGCCCGCGGGCCGACGCCGGCGGGCGCGATTCGCGAGAGCCTGATCCACGTCCATCTCGACCGGCTCGACGAGGAGGCGCGCGAGCGCCTGCGCGCCGGGCTCGAGCGCGTGTACGCGGACGTCGCCGTCGCCGTCGCCGACTGGGGCGACATGCGCGAACGGCTCGCGGGCGCGATCCGGCGCTATCGCGAGACGCCGCCTCCCCTGCCCGCCGAGGAGACGGAGGAGGCGCTCGCCTTCCTCGAATGGATCGCGGCGGACAATTTCACGCTGCTCGGCATGCGCGAGTACAGCTTCCCGGACGGGGACGCGGCGGCGCCGATCGAGGGATCGGGGCTCGGCATCCTGCGCGATCCCGCGGTCAAGGTGCTGCGGCGCGGGCGCGAGCTCGTGGCGATGACGCCGGAGGTCCGCGCCTTCCTGGAGAAGCCGTCGGCGCTGATCACCACGAAGGCGAACGTGAAGTCCCGCGTCCACCGCCGGGCGCACCTCGACTACGTCGGCATCAAGCTGTTCTCGGACGAGGGCGCCGTCGCCGGAGAGCTGCGGGTAGTGGGCCTGTTCACGGCGAGCGCCTACACCGAGTCCACCGACGACGTTCCGATGCTGCGCCTGAAGCGCGAGAAGGTGCTGCAGCACGCCGAGTTCGATCCGCAGAGCCATGCCGGGCGCGCGCTGATCAACGTGCTCGAGAACTACCCGCGCGACGAGCTCTTCCAGATCGACGAGGAGACGCTCTACGGCTTCGCGCTCGAGATCATGAACCTAGCCGACCGCCCGCGCGTGCGCGTGCTGGCACGGCCGGACGAGTTCGACCGCTTCGTCTCCGTCCTCGTCTTCATCCCCAAGGATCGCTACGACACGCAGGTGCGCCGCAAGGTCGGCGAGTTCCTCGCCAGCGTCTACCAGGGCCGGGTCTCGGCCGCCTACCCGGCCTATCCGGAAGGGCCGCTGGCGCGGACGCACTACATCATCGGCCGCGAGGAGGGCGAGACGCCCGACATCTCCCGCGAGCAGCTGGAGGAGGGCGTCGGCGCCATCGTTCGCACCTGGGGCGACGCCCTGCGCGACGTGCTGCGCGAGGAGATCGGCGGCCCGCGCGCCCGCACGCTCGGCGCGCGCTACGCCGACGCCTTCAGCGCCGCCTATCGCGAGGCCTTCTCCGCCCGCGAGGCGATCCGCGACATCCTCATCGTCGAGCGCATCTCGGCCGAGCGCCCGCGTGCCGTCGACCTCTATCGCCGCGAGGGCGATCCCGAGACGCGGGTGAACCTCAAGGTCTTCTCCCGCGGCGCCGGCCTGCCGCTCTCCGAGCGGGTGCCGCTGCTCGAGAACCTCGGCTTCCACGTCATCAACGAGCGAACCTACCGCGTCGTCCCGGCGGGCGCCGCCGACGGCGAGCGCGTCTGGCTGCACGACATGACGCTCACCCGCGCCGCCGGCGGGCCGATCACCATCGAGCGCATCGCCAAGACGATCGAGGCGGCGCTGCTCGCGCTGTTCCGCGGCTTCGCCGAATCCGACGGGTTCAACAAGCTCGTGCTCGAGGCCGAGCTCGGCTGGCGCGACGTGGCCATGATGCGGGCGCTGGCGCGCTACCTGCGCCAGGTTCGCATCGCCTACGGGCAGGACTACCTGGCGACCACGCTCGCCCGCCATCCCGCGATCGCGGCGGCGATCGTCGAGTACTTCTACGCCCGCTTCGATCCGCGCGTGTCCGACCGGCGCCCGCGGGAGGAGGCGGAGGACGCCGCCCGGGCGCGGATCGAGGAGATGCTCGGCGAGGTGCAGAGCCTCGACGACGACCGCATCCTGCGTCGCTTCCTCAACCTCGTCGAGGCGGCGCTGCGCACGAACTACTTCCAGATCGAGGCCAACGGCCAGCCCCGGCGCACCATCGCCTTCAAGGTCGCCTGCGCGAAGGTCGAGGGCATGCCCCTGCCCCGGCCGCTCTACGAGGTCTTCGTCTACTCGCCCCGCGTCGAGGGCGTGCACCTGCGCTTCGGCAAGGTCGCCCGCGGGGGCCTGCGCTGGTCGGACCGGCCGCAGGACTTCCGCACCGAGGTGCTCGGCCTCGTCAAGGCGCAGCAGGTCAAGAACGCCGTCATCGTCCCCGTCGGCGCCAAGGGCGGCTTCGTGCCCAAGCGCCTCCCGCCGATCCACGAGGATCGCCAGGCCTGGTTCGAGGAGGGGCGCGAGAGCTACAAGGTCTTCATCGACACCCTGCTCGAGCTCACCGACAACATCGTCGGCGACGACGTGCGCCCGCCCGCCGACACGGTGCGCCACGACGGCGACGATCCCTATCTCGTGGTCGCCGCCGACAAGGGCACCGCCACCTTCTCCGACACGGCGAACGCGCTCTCGCTCGCGCGCGGCCACTGGCTCGGCGACGCCTTCGCGTCGGGCGGCTCGAACGGCTACGACCACAAGGGGATGGGCATCACCGCGCGGGGCGCCTGGGAGGCGGTGAAGCGGCACTTCCGCGAGATGGACATCGACATCCAGAGCGAGCCGGTGACGGTGGCGGGCGTCGGCGACATGTCGGGGGACGTCTTCGGCAACGGCATGCTGCTCTCGCGCGCGATCAAGCTCGTCGCCGCCTTCGACCATCGCGACATCTTCATCGACCCCAACCCCGACCCGGAGGCCTCCTTCGCCGAGCGGCAGCGGCTGTTCGAGATGGGCCGCTCCTCGTGGGCGGACTACGACACGTCGACGATCTCGCCGGGCGGCGGGGTGTTCTCGCGCCAGCTGAAGGCGATCCCGCTCAGCGACGCCATGCGCGCGCTGCTCGACCTCGACCAGGCGACGGCGACGCCCTTCGAGCTGATGCGGGCGATCCTGCGCATGCGCGTCGACCTGCTCTGGTTCGGCGGCATCGGCACCTACATTCGCGCCGCCGGCGAGAGCGACGAAGAGGTCGGCGACCGCGCCAACGACGCGATCCGCGTCACCGGCGGCGCGCTGCGCGCGCGGGTGATCGGCGAGGGCGCCAATCTCGGCGTCACCCAGCTCGGCCGCATCGAGGCCGCGCGCGCCGGCGTGCGGCTGAACACCGACGCGATCGACAACTCGGCGGGCGTCAACACGTCCGACGTCGAGGTCAACATCAAGATCGCGCTGGACACGCCCCTGCGCGACGGGCGCCTGGCGCCCGACGCCCGCAACGCGCTGCTCGCCGAGATGACGGAGGAGGTCGGCGGGCTCGTCCTGCGCAACAACTACCTGCAGACGCTGTCGCTCTCGCTGGCGGAGCGACGCGGGGCCGGCGATGTCGGCTTCGTGAGACGCCTGATGCAGGGGCTCGAGCACGAGGGCCGGCTCGACCGGACGGTCGAGCAGCTGCCGGACGACGTCGCCCTCACGGCCCGCGCCGAGGCCGGCGAGGGCCTGACCCGGCCCGAGCTCGCGGTCCTCCTCGCCTACGCCAAGCTCCAGCTCTACGACCAGCTGCTGGCGAGCGCCGTGCCCGACGACCCGTATCTCGGCCGCGAGCTCGACCGCTACTTCCCCGCCGCCCTTCAGGAGCGCTTCGAGGACGCGATCCAGTCGCACCGCCTGCGCCGCGAGATCATCGCGACCCAGCTCTCCAACGCCATCGTCAACCGCGGCGGGCCGACCGTCATCGCCCGACTCGCCGACGCGACGGGCGCCGACGCGCCGACCATCGCGGCCGCCTATGCCGCGGCGCGGGATTCCTTCGGCCTCGTCGCCCTCAACGCCGGCGTCGACGCGCTCGACAACGCGATCACCGGCGCGCTGCAGCTCACCCTCTACGCCGAGCTGGAGGAGCTGGCGATGAACCGCATCGGCTGGTTCATCCGCAACGTCGACCTCGACGAGGAGCCGCTCGACGCCATCATCGGGCGCTTCCGCGAGGGCGTCGTCGCCGTCGAGGACGCCCTCGTCGACTGCCTGCCCGACGCCGCGCAGGCGCTCTGGCACGAGCGCACTGCCGGGCTCACCGCGCAGGCGGTGCCCGAGGCGCTCGCGCGCCGGCTCGCCGCGTTGCCGATCCTGGTCGCCGCGCCGGACATCGTGCTCATCGCCGGCGAGGCGGGCCGCTCGATCCGCGACGTGGCGGCGACGTATTTCGCGCTGGACGAGACCTTCCGGCTCGGGCTCCTCGCCGCCCAGGGGCGCGAGGTGGCGATCTCGGATTACTACGATCGCCTCGCGCTCGAGCGGGCGCTCTCGGGCGTCGCGGACGCGCATCGCCGCCTCACCGCCGAGATCGCGCGCGAGCGCGGCTCCGGGCGCGATGCGGTGGAGGCCTGGTGCGCCAGCCGGCCGGACGTGACCCGCATCCGCGCGGCGGTCGAGGGCATCGTCTCCTCCGGGCTGACGCTCTCGAAGCTCACCGTGGCGGCGAGCCTGCTCGGCGACCTCACGCGCGGCTGAGGGCGGGCGCCGGCGCGTTCACCCGATTTTAACCGGTGCGTGTGCAGCATCTAGAATGCGTGCGCACCGGCCCCTCACGAGCCTCTTCGCGGCGGCGCTCCCGGCGCCGGGGCTCCTCCTGTGCGCCCTCTTCGTCTTCGTCCTCCTCGCCGCCGCCCTCCTCGGCGCTCGCCCGGCCGAGGGTCGGCTCGACGACCTGCCCGAGATGATCCGGTCCCGCGCGCTGGCCATGGTGGACGCCTGCCAGCGCGCCGGCGGCATCCCGGGAGACCCGATGATGGCGCTCGAGCGCGTGGATCTCACCGGCAACGGCCGTCCCGACGCCATCCTCGACGAAAACCGCTTCGAATGTCGCGGCCGCCAGTCGATGCACTGCGCGCCGGTCGGCTGCGAGACCTTCGTCTTCATCGACCGCCGCTGGACCGGCTGGAAGCAGATCCTCAGCGTGGTGGGCTCCTATTGCATCGAGTACGGCCAGCGCCCGCCGCGCTTCGTCACGATCCAGCGAAACCATTCCTTCGACGGCGGGTCCGAGATCCTGAACGTCCGCTACCGCTTCAGCCGCGGCATCTACTTTCAGGACGGGCGGGGCCGCTGCTGATCAGCCCGCGACGAGGCTCGTGATCCCGTCCACCGCGAACTGCACGGCGAGCGCGGCGAGGATGACGCCGAGAAGCCGCGTGAGCACGATGTTGCCGGTCACGCCCAGGAGTCGCGCCACGCGCCCCGCCGCGAGGAAGGCGAGGAAGCAGGTGGCGACGCCCACCGCGATCACGCCCACGAGCGCCGCCTGCATCGCGGGTTCCCCCGCCGCGCGTCCCGCGAGCAGGATCACCGCCGTGATCGCGCCGGGCCCGGCCATCAGCGGGATCGCCAGCGGGAAGGCGGCGACGTTGCGCACGTGGTCGAGGGTGATGGCGGATTGCGCCGTCTCGCGCTTGCGCTCCGAGCGCCGCTCGAAGATCATCTCGAAGGCGATGTAGAAGAGCAGGATGCCGCCGGCGATCCGGAAGGCCGGCAGCCCGACGCCGAGCGCCTGCAGCAGCAATTCCCCGCCGAAGCCGAAGAACAGCAGGATGGCGAAGGCGATCAGGCAGGCCCGGATCGACACGCCGCGGCGCTGCTCCTTCGTCATGCCGTTCGTCACCGACAGGAAGATCGGCGCGAGCCCCGGCGGATCGAGGGTGACGAGCAGCGTGACGAAGGCGGCCCAGAGGAAGTCGGCGTCGAGCATGGAGCCTCGCGGCGGATGGGGCGCGCGTGGAGCGCGCGACCGGGGCTTAGCCGAAACGCGGGGACGCGTCGACCGCCCGCAGTGCGCGCCCATCGCTTCGCCCGGCCCTTCGCAGGCGCCGTCGCGCGTGCCACACTCCCGCGGGTGCCCCCGCAGCGCCTCTTCCGCCGGAGCCCGCCCGATGCCCTTCACCATCCGCGACAGCCTCTCGCTCGCCGGCTCGCCGGAGCGCCCCAACGAGGATGCCTGCGGGGCGGCGGGGGCTTTCGCCTGGGCGATCGACGGGGCGATCCTTCCGGGCGTCGAGCCGATCATGGACGCGCCGTCCGACGCCGCCTGGCTCGTCGGCTTCGCCAACGAGCGCTTCGCCGCGCGCGCCCCGCAGGCGCGGGACGCGGCGCAGCTGGCGCTCGCCGTCATCGAGGAGGCGCGCGCACTCTTCCTCGCGCGGGTCGAGGCGAGCGGTCGCGCCGAGCGGATGGAGCGGCACACCTGGCCGGCGGCGGCGCTCACCCTGGCGCAGGCGCGGCGGGGCGCGATCGAGACGCTGACGCTCGCCGACACCATCGCCTACGTCCGCGACGGCACCGGCGCGGTCTATACGCTCGGCGAGGCCCCGGGCCTGCGCCGGGCCGAGAGCGCTCTCGCCGCGCGGCTCCTCGCGGAGACCGGCCTCGACATCGAGGCGATGCGCAAGACGGAGACCTACCGCGCGGACGCCGAGCGCCGGCGGCGCGCACAGGTCGCGGCGGCACCGGCGATCTTCGGGCTGCATCCGGACGCGGTGGCGCTGGCGGAGCGCGGCGCGATCGCGCTCGACGGGCCGGCGCAGGTGCTGCTCGCCACCGACGGCTTCTCGGCCCTCGTCGAGCTCTACGAGGCGATGGGCGTAGCCGAGCCGATAGAGGCTGACTGCGCCGCCGGCCTCTCGCCCCCCGGCACCCGGCTGCGCACTCTCCAAACCGAAATCGAACCGAACGGCCCGGTCTTCCCCCGCCGCCAGCCCCTCGCATACCACACCGACCTCC
>JBNPEA010000062.1:0-13288 GCA_051117315.1 Salinarimonas sp.
GGCCCGGCGCGGCGAGGTTGCGCCCACCACGGCGGTCGTGCTCACCGGCCCGCAGGCCGGCGCGACCCTCGCCGTGGCGCGCACCGACGCCTTCGGGATCACCGACTGCGCCGTGCTGCCGGACGGCGACCTGCTCCTGCTCGAGCGCCGCTACGCTCTCACCAGCGGCGTCGCCGCCCGCATCCGGCGTCTGCCCGGCGCCGCGCTGCGCCCGGGGTCGACGCTGGACGGACCCGTGATCTTCGAGGCGGACTGGACGAACGCCATCGACAACATGGAAGGTCTCGCCATCCATCGCGGCCCGGACGGCGAGACGCTGCTGACGCTGATTTCGGACGACAACTACTCGATGCTGCAGCGCACGCTGCTGCTGGAGTTCGAGCTGGTGGGCTGAGGGATGGCTTGCGGCGCGGGCGGGCGGCGCTAGGCTGGAATTCCTGCCAACGAGCGGACCTGCGCCGATGCCCACCTCTTTTCCGTGCGACGCCCTCCTGCGCACCGGCGTGTACGCCTGCTTCGCGAGCCTCGCGCTCGCCCTCGTCGATGCCGCGCCCGCCAGGGCCGATCGCGTGCGCGCGGTCGATGCGCTCGTCGCTCCCCTCGTCGGCGTCGAGGCGCCCGGCGTCGCGGTGCTGGTCGCCCGCGACGGCGCGATCCTGCATGCGGCGGGCTACGGCGTCGCCGATCTCGACGACGGCACCCCGGTGACGATCGATACGCTGTTCGAGCTCGCCTCGGTGTCGAAGCAGATGACCGCGCTCGCCGCCGCCCTCCAGGTCGAGGACGGCACGCTCGATCCGAGCGCGCCGGTGGCCGACGTCCTCGTCGCGCTGCAGGACCTCCGGCAGGGCGCCCGCCGGCCGATCCTGCTCGAGGATCTCGTGCGCCACACGGGCGGCCTCGCCGACTACCTCGACGAGGAGCAAGGGCTCGACTTCGACGAGGAGACGACGAACGCCGAGGTCCTCGCCTGGCTCGCGGAAACCCAGCCGGACCACGAGCCCGGCACACGCTTCGCCTATTCCAATTCCGGCTACCTCGTCCTCGGCGCCCTCGTCGCGGCAGCGGACGGTGCGGAGAGCCTCGACGCCGTGCTGCAGGCGCGCGTCTTCGGGCCGCTCGGCATGCGCGCGAGCGCCTCCGGTGCCCCGGCCGACCCGCGCCGGCGCGCGCGCGGCTATGCCGGGACGCACGGCGCCTTCGAGCCGAGCGAGTGGGACACCGCGGTCGAGGGCGACGGCTCGATCTGGACGAGCCTGTCCGATCTCGGCCGCTACGAGGCCGCGCTCGTGGACGGAACGCTGCTCGACGACGAGAGCATCGCCATCCTGTTCGAGGACGGCCGTCTCGACGACGGCACGCCGATCGAGGACGAGGACGGCGCCGGCTACGGCTGGGGCTGGTCGCTCTACGAGGACGGGGAAGGACGCCGCGTCGCGGGCCATGGGGGATCGTGGTATGGAACGGCCACCTTCTATCGCCGCTCCCTCGACACCGGCCTCGCCGTGATCGTCCTCGCCAACGGCGAGGATCTCGACGCGGAGACCCTCGCGGAGGCGATCGCCGGGGTGCTGGAATAGGCGCAATCGACACAACGCCACCCTGTCTCGCGGCGCAGCCATGCCCGGCGGCACGGCCGCTGGCGAAGGCGGGTGCGATACGCCATCGTGGCGCGTCGACGGGGGCGAGATGCATGAGCGGGACGGCGGGCGGGACGACGGAGGAGACGGCGGCGCCGAGCCGGGGCGGCGGTCTGATCCAGCCCCTCTCGGCGGGCGCGCTCGCGGCGCTCGTGGGCTTCGCCTCGACCTTCGCGCTTGTGCTGCAGGGCTTCGTCGCCGCCGGCGCGACGCCGGCGCAGGCGGCCTCCGGGCTCCTTGCGGTGTGCCTGGTGAAGGGGGTGCTGGCGATCGGCCTGTCCTGGCGCACGCGCCTGCCGATCTCCATCGCCTGGTCGACGCCCGGCGCGGCGCTCCTCGTCGCGACCGGCGCCTATCCCAGCGGCTTCCCCGTCGCCGTCGGCGCGTTCCTGGCGGCATCGGGGCTGGTGATCCTGGCGGGGCTGATCCGGCCCTTCGGGCGGGCCGTGGCGCGCATCCCGATGCCGCTCGCCGCCGCCATGCTCGCCGGCATCCTGCTCGACTTGTGCCTCGCCCCGGCCCGCGCGACGCTGGCCGAGCCGGTGCTCGCGCTGCCGATCGTGATCGTCTGGGCGCTGGCTCTGCGCTTCGCGCGGCCCTACGCGGTGCCGCTCGCGGTCCTCGTCACGATCGGGCTCGTGCTCGCCGCGACGCCGCTGCCGGTCGCCTCGTGGGAGGCGCTGGCCCCGCGCCCCGTGCTCGTCGCGCCGGCGTTCTCGCTCGACGCGCTGGTGGGGCTCGCCCTGCCGCTCTTCCTCGTCACCATGGCCTCGCAGAACGTGCCGGGGCTCGCGGTGCTGAACGCCAACGGCTACCGCCCGCCGGTCGGGCCGATCTTCGTCGGCACGGGTGTGGCGAGCGCCGTGGCGTCCGCCTTCGGTGGGCACCTCGTCAACCTCGCCGCCATCACCGCGGCCCTGTGCGCGGGGCCGGAGGCGCACCCCGACCCGGGCCGGCGCTGGATCGCCGCGGCGGCAGCCGGCGCCGTCTACGTCGCGCTCGGGCTCTCGGCGGGCGCTGCCGCCGCCTTCATCGCCGCCTCCCCACCGATCCTGATCCAGGCCGTGGCGGGGCTCGCGCTGTTGTCGAGCTTCGCCGGCGCCATCCAGGCCGCGCTCGCCGACGAGAAGGCGCGCATGGCCGCCCTCGTCTGCTTCGTCACCACGGCGTCCGGCGTCGCCTTCGCGGGCATCGGCGCGCCGTTCTGGGGGCTGCTGGCGGGCGGGGCGATGTGGCTGCTGCGGCGGTGAGGCGGCTCGACGGGAGACACCGGCGGCCACGCCCCGCCCTTCAATACCGCCGGAACAGGCTCACGAGCTTGCCCTGGATCTTGACCCGGTCCGGCCCGAGCACCCGCGTCTCGTAGGCGGGGTTCGCCGCCTCGAGCGCGATGGACGAGCCGCGGCGGCGGAAGCGCTTGAGGGTCGCCTCCTCGTCGTCGATCAGCGCGACGACGATGTCCCCCGTGTTGGCCACGTCCTGCCGGCGCACGACGACGATGTCGCCGTCGAGAATGCCGGCCTCGATCATCGAGTCGCCGCGCACCTCGAGCGCGAAGTGCTCGCCCGAGGCGACGAGGTCCGGCGAGACCGTGATGGAATGGCTCTGCGACTGGATCGCCGAGATCGGCACGCCCGCCGCGATCCGGCCCATGACCGGGATCTGGATGCCGCGCTCCTCGTCGGGAAGGCTCGGCGCCGGCGCCGGGGCGGGCGCGGCCCTGGGCTTGGCGGCGAGCCCGCCCTCGACCACGCTCGGGCTGAAGCGGCGGCTCGACGGCACGCCCAGCCCCTCGGGCAGACGCACCACCTCGAGCGCACGGGCCCGGTTCGGCAGCCGGCGGATGAACCCGCGCTCCTCGAGCGCGGTGATCAGCCGGTGGATGCCGGACTTGGACTTGAGGTCCAGCGCATCCTTCATCTCGTCGAAGGAAGGCGGGACGCCGGTCTCCCGCACCCGCTCGTGGATGAACCGAAGCAGTTCGTGCTGTTTGCGCGTGAGCATGGGCGTTCCCGTCCTAGGGCCTTCCGCGCCGCCGGCCGAATCGCGAGAGCGGTCTTCCGGAAAACAAACGCGGAACTTATACCCGTTCCCGATGCGTTCCGCAACCCCCTCCGCGACGACGCGTCGCGGCAGGGTGAACGGGACGCCGAGCCGGGCGTGGCGCTGCCCGCTCTCCCTCGCTCGGCGCGCAGGCTCGACGCCCTCATCCACCCCCTCCCGCGCGCGGCCCCTTCACCCGCGTCGCAAAACCCCATACATCCTGCGCATGGCGCTCCCTCCCCTCCTCTCCCTGCAAGACGTCGCCCTCACCTTCGGCGGCACGCCGCTGATCACGCAGGCGGAGCTGTCCGTCGCGGCCGGGGAGCGGGTGGCGCTCGTGGGGCGCAACGGCTCGGGCAAGTCGACGCTCCTCAAGATCGCCGCCGGCCAGATCGAGGCGGATGCCGGCATGCGCTTCGTGCAGCCTGGCGCCACGATCCGCTACCTGCCGCAGGAGCCGGACTTCTCGGGCTCTACGACCGTGCTCGCCTACGTCGAGGCGGGGCTCGCCGAGGGGGACGACCCCTACCGCGCGCGCTACCTGCTCGAGGAGCTGGGCATGACCGGCGAGGAGCCCACCGCCAGCCTCTCGGGCGGCGAGTCGCGCCGGGCGGCGCTGGCGCGCACGCTCGCCCCATCCCCCGACATCCTGCTGCTCGACGAGCCGACGAACCACCTCGACCTGCCCGCCATCGAATGGCTGGAGACCGAGCTCAAGGCGCTGCGCGGCGCGCTCGTGCTGATCAGCCACGATCGGCGATTCCTGGAGACCCTCTCCAAGGCCACCGTCTGGCTCGACCGGGGCGTCACCCGGCGCATGGAGGAGGGTTTCGCCGGCTTCGAGGCCTGGCGCGACGCGGTTCTCGAGGAGGAGGCGCGCGACCGCCAGAAGCTCGCCCGCAAGATCGCGGCGGAAGAGGACTGGATGCGCTACGGCGTCACCGCCCGCCGCAAGCGCAACATGCGCCGCGTCGGCCTGCTCCAGGACATGCGCCGGCAATTGCGCGAGGAACGCCGGACCGTCGGCCAGGTGCAGATGACGGCGTCCGAGGGCGAGACCTCCTCGAAGATCGTGATCGAGGCGAAGGGTATCTCGAAGAGCTTCGACGGCCGGCCGGTGGTGAAGGACGTCTCGATTCGCATCGCGCGGGGCGACCGGCTCGGCATCGTCGGGCCCAACGGCGCCGGCAAGACGACGCTTCTCAACATGCTCACCGGCGCGCTCGCGTCGGACGCGGGCACGGTCAAGCTCGGCGCCTCGCTCGAGATGGTCACCCTCGACCAGCGCCGCGAGAGCCTCGACCCCACCTGGACGCTGGCCGAGGCGATGACCGGCGGGCGGGGCGACCACGTCATGGTCGGGGGGCAGCCCAGGCACGTGGCGAGCTACATGAAGGACTTCCTGTTCTCGCCCGAGCAGGTGCGCACGCCGCTGCGGGTGCTCTCCGGCGGCGAGCGCGGGCGGCTGATGCTCGCCCGCGCGCTGGCGAGGCCGTCGAACCTCCTCGTCCTCGACGAGCCGACGAACGACCTCGATCTCGAGACGCTCGACCTGCTGGAGGAGCTGATCGCGGACTACGAGGGCACGCTGATCCTGATCAGCCACGACCGCGACTTCCTCGACCGGGTCGTCACCTCGACGCTGCTGGCGGAAGGAGACGGGCGCTTCGTCGAGTATGCCGGCGGCTATTCCGACATGGTGTCCCAGCGCGGGCACGGGGTCGGCCCGCGCACGGTCTCGCCGGCGCCGAAGGCACCGGCCGTGAAGCCCTCCGCCACGAAGGAGGCATCCGCGCCGCGCGCCGAGCCCCGGGAGAAGAAGCGCCGGCTCTCGATGAACGAGAAGCACCAGCTCGAGACCCTGCCGGGCCTGATGGCCGCGCTCGAGCGCGACATCGCCAAGCTGCAGGCGGCGCTCGACGACCCGGACCTCTACGCCCGCGACCCGGCGCGCTTCGAGAAGCTGACGACGCTCATGGGCAACGCCCAGACGAAGCTCGCGCAGAGCGAGGAGCGCTGGCTCGAGCTCGAGATGCTGCGCGAGGAGATCGAGGGCTGAACGGCGGCCGCGGCGGATTCGAGCCGCCGCGGCACGCACACAAGAAAGTGCCACGCACAAAAAACGCCGCTCTGGGGCGGCGTGTGGATCGATCAGTCGTCGCGGTGGACGCGTTCGTTGCGCTCGTGGCGTTCCTGCGCCTCGAGCGAGAGCGTCGCGATCGGTCGGGCCTCGAGGCGCTTGAGCGAGATCGGCTCGCCCGTCTCCTCGCAATAGCCGTAGGACCCGTCCTCGATGCGCGAGAGCGCCGCGTCGATCTTGGCGATGAGCTTGCGCTGGCGGTCGCGCGCGCGCAGCTCGATGGCGCGGTCGGTCTCGGAGGAGGCGCGATCGGCGATGTCCGGATGGTTCTCGTTCTCGCTCTGGAGCGTCGCGAGGGTCTCCGAGGACTCGCGGATGATGTCCTGCTTCCACTGGAGCAGCTTGCGCCGGAAGTACTCGCGCTGCCGCTCGTTCATGAAGGGCTCGTCCTCCGTCGGACGATAGCCCTGGTCGATGAGGGTGTTCGACATGTTGGCCCTTCTCGCTGCCGCCGCGCCCAGGGACACGCACTTCCGACCCGCCTCCGAGCGCGGGTCCTTATAGCGGAGCCGCCGCAGCGGGACAATCGACAAAAGCCGAGCCATTTCGACGACAATTGCTAGGTTTGCACTGCAACATCGGCGACAGCAGACGCTTCAACCGATTGGAGCGTCGCTTTCGTGCAAGAGCGACGTTTTCGCCTCAGGCGCGGCGGTCGCGACCGTCGCGGGCGGCGAGCTTGGCGATCTCCACCTCGGCGCGCAGCTCGATCTGCGAGAGGATGGCGTCGAGCTGCGGATCGCCGCTCTCCTGACGGCGCTCGGCGAGCCGGGTGGCCACCCGCCGCATCTCCTCGGGCGGGACCCGGCCGCCGAGGATGGAGGCCTTGAGGCGATCGAGGTCGTCGAGCATGTCCTGCCCGCGCCGGGCCGCGCGGCGGCGGCGCTCGGCCGGGTCCTCCTCGCCCTGCAGGGCCAGGATGGCATCGAGGCTCGTGGTCGGGCCGACGGAGGCGGCGCGGGGGGAGGATGCGGTGTTCTGCCCCTCACCGACCGAGAAGCTGGTGCCGCCCTCGCGACGCCGGGTGCCGGAAACCGACGTCAACGGCACGCCGGGCTTGCCCTCGATGCGCATGATCCACTCCCCCGCTTCCCCGACGATGGCGCCGAGATTGCCGCCGACATGGTTAACGAAGGGTTGACGGCCCGGCAGAGGCTGCCGGGTCCGGGACGATCCTGCCGCGCCCGGGCGCGCGCCGCGTCCCGACATCGCACGCTATTCCTTGCGCCGCTTGGCTTTCCCGCCTGGCACGGGCTTCGCAACACCGGAGCCGTCCAGGAGGAGGACGCCATGTTCCGGTCGACGCCGCGTCTCGCAGCTCTCCCACTCGTCCGCCGCGCGATCCTCGCGCTGGCGGCGCTCGCGCTGATGCTGCCGCCGGCGCCGGCGACGGCCGACGTGGTGCGTCCGCTGACCTCGCTGTCGCGGATCAAGGATCTCGCCGACGTCGAGGGCGTGCGCCAGAACCAGCTCGTCGGCTACGGGCTGGTGGTGGGCCTCAACGGCACCGGCGACGGGCTGAACAACTCCCCCTTCACCCGTCAGTCCCTCACGGCGATGCTGGAGCGGCTGGGCGTCAACACCCGCGGCGAGAACCTGCGCACCGCGAACGTCGCCGCCGTGATGGTGACGGCGAACCTCCCCGCCTTCTCGACCCAGGGCACCCGGCTCGACGTCACCGTCTCGGCGCTGGGCGACGCCTCCTCGCTGCAGGGCGGCACGCTCCTCGTCACGCCGCTTCTCGGCGCCGACGGCGAGGTCTACGCCGTGGCGCAGGGTCCCGTCGCCATCGCCGGCTTCTCGGCGCAGGGCGCGGCCGCCTCGATCACCCAGGGCGTGCCCACCGTCGGGCGCATCGCCAACGGCGCGCTGATCGAGCGCGAGATCGAGTTCGCGCTGGACGCCCAGCGGGGCCTGCGGCTCGCGCTGCGCAACCCGGACTTCACCACCGCGCGCCGCATCGCGGCGGCGATCAACGCCTTCATGGGCGCGGGCGTGGCCGAGCCGCTGAACCCCTCCTCGATCGCGATCGTGCTGCCGCAGGGGTATCCCGGCAACATCGTCTCTTTGCTGACCGACATCGAGCAATTGCGCGTCGAGCCGGACCAGCCGGCCCGTGTCGTCATCGACGAGCGCCCGGGCAGCATCGCCATGGTGCCCGACGCGCGCCTCTCGACCGTTGCCGTGCCCCAGGGCAACCTGACCGTGACCATCAGCGAGCAGCCGCAGGTCTCCCAGCCCGACCCGCTCTCGCTGGGTGAGACGGTCGTGGTGCCGCGCACCGGCGTACAGGTGGACGCCGACGGGGACCAGCGTCTCGCCATCGTCGACACCGGCGTCTCCCTGCGCGAGCTCGTCGACGGGCTCAACGCGCTGGGCGTCGGCCCCCGCGACCTGATCGCCATCCTCCAGGCGATCAAGGCCGCGGGCGCGCTCCAGGCCGAGATCGAGGTGATGTGATGAACCCGGTTCTCTCCGCCTACTCAGCCGGCCAGTCGAGCCTCGCCGGCCGGCTCGAGACCGCCCGCTCCGGGCTCGCCGATGCGGCCAGTTCGGCCGGCCGCGCTTCGACCGATCGCGCCGCGCGGGCGCGCGAGACGGCGCAGGAATTCGAGACGATGATGCTCGAGGAGATGCTCGGGCGCGTCTTCGAGAGCGTCGGCGAGGTCGGCCTGTTCGGCGAGGCGGGGCCGGGCGCGGGCATGTACCAGTCGATGCTCGTCAAGGAATACGCCGGCAAGATCGCCGAGCGCGGCGGGCTCGGCCTCGCCGACGGCGTCTATGCCGAGATCCTCAAGCTGCAGGAGGGCGCCTGAGATGTGGGCCGATCAACAGGATGCGGGCCGTGAGCCCATGCCGCGCGTCGGCACGCCCGAAGCGGCGGCCGCGCTCGTCGCGGACGTGCGCGAGGTGATGAGGGAGCTCGACAAGCTGCTCGAGGTCGAGACCGCGCACCTGCGCGCCGGCCGCATCCGCGACGCGCTGTCCAACGAGGAGCGCAAGAGCGCGCTGACCTCGCGCTACGTGGTGGGGCTGGAGGCGCTCAAGGCCAACGCCATCGCGCTCGCCCGCTACGTGCCGGACGCGCTCGCCCGCCTGAGGGCCGAGCACGACGCCTTCCAGCGCACGATCGAGACGAACCAGGTCGTGCTCGCCACGGCTCGGGCGGTCTCGGAGGGGCTGGTGCGCTCGCTCTCGGGCGAGCTCGGCGGCGGCCCGAGCCCGTCCGGCTACGGGCCCGCGGGCGTGCGCCCGGGCGGCGGCGGATACGGCGCGCCGGCCGCGGGCGGCAACGGCTCCCTCGTCCTCTCCCGCAGCCTCTGATCTTCGCGCAAGATCGACGACAAACGTCGCGGCGTTTACCGTTTCCTTAAACCTCCGATTCAGCGACACGCGCTAGGGTCGTCCACGGCCGGGAGACCGTTTGGACAGGAGGTCCGTCATGGACGTCGGCAGCGTACAGAAGACGCCCGCCGCCTCGAGCGCACGGCAGGCGGCGAGCCAGAGCGTCGTCGCCGCTGTGCAGAGACCGGACACGGCGACGCCGGCGCGTCCCGTGGCGACCGATCTCGATCCCTCGCGCAGCGTGAGCCAGGTCGCGGAGAGCGAGGCCGTACGCCTCGACACAAGCCCCGGCGCCGAGGATCGGGCGGCGCTCGACGCGGCGATGAAGCGCGTCCTGGCGCGGCGCACCGAGATCGACGAGGCGACCAACACGGTCGTCACGCGCAAGGTCGACACGCAATCGGGCGAGGTCGTGGACCAGGTGCCGGCCGAGATGCTGTTGAAGCTGCGCGCCTACATCCGCGGCGGCGAGCCCGGCCGCTGAAGCCGGGCACGCCCGCGGCGGCCCGGCTCGGGTCGTGCCGGCGCGCGCGACGATCAGGCCGCCGCCTGGCCCCTGAGCCCGGCGGCGATGTCGACGTTGATGGAGACGAGGATGTCCAGGCGCTCGGCCGCCGGCTTCTCGTAGATCTCGTCCATCCGTCGGAACACGAAGATGCCGAGGCTCGCCAGGTTGCCCTTCAGCTCGGCGGGCAGCGGGTTGCTCTCGTCCACGATCGAGGGCAGGAACACCGCCCAGATGCGCTTGTTGAACTCCAGCGCCTCGTCACGCAGCTCGGTCTCCGAGAAGCGCTCGCGAGCGGCCTGGAGCTTGGCGGCCGCGCGCATGAAGAGGTTGGCCTCCAGCTCGCGCTGGTCGACCATCGCCGTCTTCGCCGTGCTGGCGTAGGCCTGTGCGGCGTTGTGCATGAGAACCCCCGACTGAACTGGCCGGCGAATCGTGCCGGATCAAACTTAAGAGCGCGTTTCTACGCCGGGGTGATCACGCGGCCTTCTGCGCGTGGGCGATGATGGACGCCTCGTAGGCGATGAGCTTGCGGCAGATCTTGAGCGCGCCGTAGCAATTACCCGCCACGAACCGCTCGGTGATCGCCTCGAGGAAGCGCTTGGTGCTCGGCGCAGCGCCGAGGATCTCGGCCGCGATGTCCCGGAAGGAGCCGGCCGCCTCCTCGAAGGCGAGCTCCTCCAGATAGACCCGCTCGATCACGAGGTAGAGGCGCTTGCAGACGGTGTCCGCCTGCTCCGGCGTGATCACGTCCTTGCAGCGCAGGATCGGCGCGCGCCCGTCGACCACGAAGGTCGTGCGCGCCGGCCCGTTGGTGAGCGCCACCTTGCCGATGATGATCCGCTCGTGCGGCTTGAGCTCGATGCGCAACGCCATGGCCAGGCCCCTTCTCGAGATGTCCGTCGCGAACGGTAGGCGAGACGTGGTAAACGAACCTTTAAAGCGCGAGCGCCGCGCCCCCTCGCGGAGGCGCGGCGCTCGGTCTCGTGTCGTCGCGTGCGACGGGATCAGAACAGCCGCAGGACCGACTGGTCGCGCTGCGAGGCCAGGGCGAGCGCGGTCTGGGCGATCTGGTTGCGGGTGTTGAGCGAGGTGAGCTTGGCGCCCTCCTCGTTCAGGTCCGCGAGCGTCCAGTCGTCCGCGCCGGCGCGCAGCGTGTTGATCATGTTCGAGGTGAATTCCTGGCGCGCCGTGACGATGGCGTTGTTGGCGCCCAGTCGGCTCGCCTCGGAGCGCAGCGAGGTGATCGCCGTGCGGATCGAGGTGAGCGCGGTGGCGATGTTGGCGTTGCCCGCGGTCGAGGTCGTGTCGGCATTCGACCAGGAGCCGACGGCGCCGGTGGTCACGCCGAGCGTCGCGGCGTTGAGCACCGTGCCGCTGTTGACCGACAGCGCCAGCGACGCGGTCGTGTCGGACGCGTCGAAACGCACGTTAAGCGTACCGCCGTTGAGCAGGTTGACGCCGCCGTAGCCGGAGTTGCGCATCAGGTCGTCGACCTGGCGCACCACTTCGTTGAACTGCGTCTGGAGCGTGTTGCGCACAGCGCCGTCCTGCTCGGCGGCCGCCTGGTTCGCGAGACCCTGGGCGGTTTCGAAGAGCTTCTTCATGCCCTCGATGCCGTTCGTCGCCGCGGAGATCGTCCGCGTCGCCTGCTGCATCGAGTCCTGCAGGCCGGCGAGATCGGTGGAGCGGTCGCGCAGGCCGGCCGCCGAGAAGAAGGCGAGCGGGTTGTCGATGGCCGAGTTGACCTTGAGGCCGGTGGCGAGCCGCTGCTCGGCCTGCGTCGCCGCCTTCGTGGTCTGCTGGATGGTGAGCAGCGTGTTGCGGATGCCCGAGGAAAGTGCGATCTGCATGACGATCTCCTTCTGTGTCGTCGATGAGGCTGTTCTGGCCTTGACAGGAGGATCGCCCGACGCTCGTAAAAGACGGGTTCAAAAACGTGCCTAACGGCGATTAACGTCTCGCGCCTGAGCAGAAAAAAGGCCCGCTTTCGGCGGGCCTTGCAGGCGTGGTAAAGAATTGGTCGCCGCGATGGCGGACAGACGCTGCGCGACTACGCGGAGATCCGGCGCATGACCGCGGCGACGTCGATCACGAGATCGTCGGGGTGGTCCCCCGCCTCGCGCGTCCGGTTCATGCCGACGAAGGCCGTGCGGCCGCGCCGCGCTCCCGTCCAGTCCGAGGCGCAGATCGGATCGCAGCCGTGGCGCTCGAGATCGATCACGTTCAGGTAGATGGAGAAGAGCTCGTCCGAGAGCACGACGTCCTGCGCCCCGAGCAGGGTCGCCTCCCGCAGGGCCGCGTCCATCGCGGCGAGGGAGAGCAGCTCGTGCATGGTGTTCTCGGCCACGACCGAGTGCGCATAGGCCCTCAGGCGCCGGCACATGTACCACGCCTTCTCCCAGGCGCGGGCACCGAGCAGCATGTGCACGGCGACATGCATGCGGTCGAGCACGAAGGCGTCGAGCCGGCGCAGCGCGTCGGACCAGTCCGCGTCGGGCTCGGCGTCGCGGGCGCGGCCGAGCAGGAACTCGAGCCCGCCGCGATACATGTCCCAGCCGCTCGCCGTGTCGCTGTTGCCCTGGTGCTTGCCGTGGCGCGAGATGCCGGTGACGATCGCATGCGGGCGGTCGGAGAAGACCACGCGCCCCGCCTCGACCGCGCGCGCCAGCGTCACGAAGAAGTGGTAGGCGGTCGGGTCGGCGGGACCGATGATCTCCGGCACGAGATCGGAGCGGATCGCGAAGACCTCCGGGAAGATGCGCTTCTCGAGCACGAGCTCGACGGCGCGGCGATAGTCGCCGCGGGCGATCTCGACCGGGCTGTCGAGCGTGTAGGCCGCGCCCATGATCTTGTTGCGCTCGCGCTCGTTCATCACGAACCACGGCGCCTGGACCATCACGAGCTCGGGGTCGGCGTCGAACATCGCGACGTAGGCGGCGACGCTCTCGGGGATGAGCAGGTCGTCGTCCCCGGTCGTCACGATGATGCGCCCGGCGGCGTGACGGTGGCCGTAGTAGAAGTTGCCGAGATAGCCGAGGTTCTTCGGCTGCGTGACGCAGTGCACCCGTGGGCTCGTCTCGCACCAGCGTGCGATGACGGCCTTCGTCGCCTCGCCCGAATCGTTGTCGCAGACCAGGATCTCGTAATCGAGACCGGCGGCGTCGAAATGCGAGACGTGGTGCTTCAGGCAGGTCTCGAGATAGGTGGGGCGCTCGTAGGTGGGCAGCAGGATCGTGAGATCCGGCCGCTGCCCGCCCCGCGCCGACGGCGCCGCCGGCGTGCTCTCGCGCGTCTTCATCGACCGATCTCCCGTGGCGTCAGCCGGCGGATGCCGCGAGACCGGCCTGCATCTCGTCGAGCGTGTTCATCAGGTGCACCGTGTAGGACAGCTTCGCCAGCTCGCAGGCGAGGGCGTAGCGATCCCAGGTCTCGAAGTCGGCGAGCAGGCGCGCGCGGTCCGGCTGGAGGCGCGCATGCGGCGGCTTGCCCTCGCGCGAGGCGCGGTGTCGATCGAGCTCGATCAGCAGGACGACGAGCTATACGGCGCGCGCGGGCGTCTCCCACGACGACAGCGCCCCGCGCAGCCGCATCTCCCCGGGCTCGACCAGCGCC
>JBNPEA010000133.1:0-58672 GCA_051117315.1 Salinarimonas sp.
TCGCCTTCGCCCGGGCCGCGCGTGTGACGGGGCTGGGGCTGGTGCACGCCGGCTGCGGCTTCGCGATCGCCCGGTTCGCGCGCGACCCCTGCGCGGCGGTGGCGCCCTTCGTCGCCGCCGGCGATCGCGCGACCCCGATCCGCAGCCGCGTGGCGGTGTTCATGACGCTGCGCAACGAGGACGCCGCGCGGGCGATCCGTCGCCTCGCCATCGTGCGCGAGAGCCTGGAGGCGACCGGCGAGGGCGACGCCTTCGCCTACCACGTGCTCAGCGACACGTCCGATCCCGCGATCGCCGCGCTCGAGGAGCGCGAGGTCGCGGCCTGGTGCGCGGCGGTCGGACCGGGCGTGCGGATCGCCTATCGCCGGCGGGCGGAGAACGTCGGCTACAAGGCGGGCAACGTGCGCGACTTCGTCGAGCGCCATGGCGCGCGCTACGACCTGATGCTGCCGCTCGACGCCGACAGCCTGATGGCGGGCGCCGAGATCGTGCGCATGACGCGCATCATGGAGGCGCATCCCGAGATCGGCATCCTGCAGAGCCTCGTCGTCGGTGCGCCGTCGCGCAGCGCCTTCGCGCGGATCTTCCAGTTCGGCATGCGCCAGGGCATGCGGCCCTACACGCTGGGCGCGGCCTGGTGGACGGCGGAATGCGGGCCCTATTGGGGGCACAATGCTCTCGTGCGCATCGCGCCCTTCCGGGAGCATTGCCGGCTTCCCGTTCTCGCGGGCCGTGGCCCGCTGACGGGCGCCGTGCTCTCGCACGACCAGATCGAGGCGGTGCTGATGCGGCGCGCGGGCTGGGAGGTGCGTGTGCTGCCGCGGGAGGGCGGCTCCTGGGAGGACAACCCGCCGACCTTCCTCGACTTCTCCAAGCGCGACCTGCGCTGGTGCCAGGGGAACCTGCAATACCTGCATCCGGCGCTGATCGGCATGAAGGGCCTCGCGCCGACGAGCCGTTTGCAGCTCGTGTTCGCCATCATGATGTTCGCCGCCGTGCCGGCGATGACGCTGATCCTGGCGCTGGCGCCGATCCTCGCCGCGACGACGGACGTCGCCGCCTTCCCGGTCGGCGCCGCGCTCGGCTTCTACGCGGCCTTCCTGGGGCTGTCGCTGGCGCCGCGGGCGCTCGGCGTGCGCGACGTAGCGCTGACGCGCGGCGGCATGGCTGCCTAGGGCGGGCGCCGGCGCTTCCTGGGGGGCGCGGCGCTGGAGTGCGTGTTCTCCGCCTTCCTCGGCGCCGCAGCCTCGCTCCGGCTCACGCTCTTCATCGTCGGCCTCGCCTTCGGCCGCACGACCGTGTGGAGCGGCCAGGCGCGGGACGCGCACGGGCTCGCCTGGCGCGACGCCGCCCGGGGGCTCTGGACCACGACCGCCTTCGGGCTCTGCATGATGGCGCTCGTGCTGGCGCTGGTGCCCGCCGCCTGGCCCGTGGCGCTGGTGATGTGCGCCGGCTACCTTCTCGCGATCCCCTTCGCCGTCCTCACCGCCGAGCCGGCTTTCGGCCGCGCGCTCGCGCGGGCGGGGCTGTGCGCCGTCCCCGAGGAGGTCGCGCCGCCGCCGGAGATCGCCGCGCTCGATCGCGCCGGCGCATGCGCGGCCACGGCCGCCCTGTCGCGGGCCGCCGCATGAGCCCGGTCGCCAAGAGTCCGGTCGCCAAGAGCCCGGTCGCCACGGCGATCGGCCGGTCGCTGCGCCTGTATCACGGCGATCCGCGTCGTGCCGCGGTGCTCGATGCGCTCTACCGCCCCTTCGTGCCGGAAGGCGGGCTCGCCTTCGACATCGGCGCGCATGTCGGGGACCGCACGTCCGCCTTCCGGCGCCTGGGCGCGTGCGCGGTGGCGCTGGAGCCGCAGCCCGGCTGCTTGCGGGCGCTGCGCCTGATCCACGGGCGCGACCCGAAGGTCACCCTCGTCGCCGCCGCCTGCGGCAATGCGGTGGGTGAGGTCCGGCTCGCGGTCAACAGCGCCAACCCCACCGTCTCGACGGCATCGACGCGTTTCGTCGCAGCCGCCGCCGGTGCCGCGGGCTGGGAGGACCAGACCTGGGATGCCGAAATCGTGGTGCCCTGCCTCACCCTCGATGCGCTGATCAGTGCCCACGGCCGGCCGGATTTCGTCAAGATCGACGTCGAGGGCTTCGAGGACCGGGTGCTGGCGGGCCTGTCCGTCGCGGTCCCGGCCCTCTCCTTCGAGTTCACCACCATCGCCCGCGCCGTCGCCCATCGCTGCCTCGCGCGCCTGGCCGGGCTCGGCAACTATCGCTTCGCGCTCTCGCTGGGCGAGAGCGCGCGGCTGGAGGAGCCGGTCTGGATCGAGGCCGCCGCCATGGCCGCGCGGCTCGACGCCCTGCCGGACGCGGCGAACTCGGGAGACGTCTACGCCGCGCTGACACCGCCGGCGTGAGCGCGCCGCCTCAGCGGCCGGCGCCGAGGAGGAGGATCGCCGTCTTGGCACCTTCGCCATCGGCGCCCAGCGCAAAGCCGAGGCTGTCGAAGGCGGGATCGGTCAGCGCCTCGCCCTGCGTGCGCTCCCAGCGCGCGACGAAATCGGCCACGTCGGCCCGGGTCGGCTCGGCGCCGCAGCCCGAGCAGGTGGCCGCCAGCGCCCTCAGCTGCCCGAAGCGGGTGCGCGCCCCCTCGGGCAGGGCCGCGCCGAGGTCGAGGGCGGGCGGATCGAGGCTCGCGCCGCCCTCCGGCAGCAGCGCCCGCGCCGCCGCGACGAGCGCCTCGTCCGTCTCGAACGGCGGCACGTCCGCCTCTGCGCGCAGGCCGTTGATCGCCTCGCGCGCGGCGGCGGCCCGGTCGTCCGAAGCGAGGGGAGCGGCGGCGGCGGCGTCCGAGCCTCCGCGCGACGTGCCGGGGCCGGCGAAGGTCTGCACCGCGAGCGTGCGCCCACTGCCGGGATCGGCGGCGATTCCGAAGCCGAAGCGGGTGAGGCCGCCGCGCAGGATGTTCTCGCGATGGCCGGGGCTCTCCATCCAGCCCTCCTGGAAGGCCTCGACCCGCTCCTCGCCCGGCGGGGTCGGGCAGCCGTCGCAGACGGCGAGGTTCTCCGCCACGATCTCGCTGCGCCCGCCCCCGGCCGTGCGGAAGCGGTCGCCCACGGTGACGCCCTCGGGCGAGGCGTGCGCGAAGTAGCCGCGCGCGAGCATGTCCTCGGCATGGTCCTGGGCGATGGTGTGGAGCGTCTCGCCAGCCTGGAGCGGATCGAGCCCCTCGGCCTCCCGCGAGGCGTTCACCTCCGCGAGCGCCTCGGCCCGCAGGCCGGGGAGGTCGCCGGTGACGACGTCCTGCGCGGCGGCGGGGGCCGCCGAGGCGAGAAGGAGGGCGGCAAGCCCGACGGCGGCGATACGGCGCAAGCGGGTCATGATGCTCATGCCTCGTGAACGGGCGAGCCGGAGTGACAGTTCGCGCGAACGTCAGCGCGTCGCGGCATGGAGATGCTGGACGCAGGCGGCGCGGAGGTCGCCGACGAGATCGCGTTCGAGTTCACTCGTCGGTGCAGCGACGACGCGAGGCCCATCGCCTCGACGACCCGCATCGCGCGCTCCGGCGCGTCGGTCCCGGAGGCGTGCGCCCGCGCTCCTTGGCGTGTGGCGAGGCAGACGTAGCCGATCCGTCCGTCGGCCCCGAAGCGCAGGCCGACCTGCCCGAGATCCGACGTCCACAACACGCGGAGCTCGCCGCTGTCGAGAAGCGCGATCGCGGGCCGCGCACGCACCGCGCGCTCGTGCATGTCCAGCCCGTCTGAGGCGGCTCTCTGCAGGAACGCCGTCGGCGCAGCCTCCGATTCAGGCTCGACGGCGATCCCGTCCTGCGCACCGAGCGCGTGCAGATGCGCGAGCCGTGCCGCGAGCTGCACCCCGATATCGGCAAGGCCCGGAGCATCCTCGCGCAGCGCGCCTGTGCGACTGTTGGGCTGTACAGGATAGAAGGGGCGGTCGTCATCGGGTGGCATCATGCCTAAACCGCTGTCCGTCGCTTCAGCGCCGCCGACAGCGTCCCCTCGTCGAGATAGTCCAGCTCGCCGCCCACCGGCACGCCGTGGGCGAGACGGGTGATGCTCACCGGCAGCTCGGCGAGCGCCTCGGTGAGGTAGTGCGCCGTGGTCTGGCCGTCGACGGTGGCGCCGAGCGCCACGATCACCTCGCGGACCGCGGGATCCTGCGCGCGGGCGATCAGGCCGGCGATGTCGAGCTGCTCGGGGCCGATGCCGTCGAGCGCCGAGAGCACGCCGCCGAGGACGTGGTAGCGCACGTGCAGCGCGCCCGCGCGCTCCAGCGCCCACAGGTCGGAGACGTCCTCGACCACGACGAGGATGGACGGGTCCCGGCTCGGGTCCGCGCACACCGCGCAGGGGTCGGACGTGTCGACGTTGCCGCAGGTCGCGCACACGACGACCCGCTCGGCGGCGACGCGCATCGCCTCCGCCAGCGGCACGAGGAGGCCCTCGCGCTTCTGCAGCAGCGCCAGCGACGCCCGGCGCGCCGAGCGGGGCCCGAGGCCGGGCAGGCGTGCGAGGAGCTGGATCAGGCGCTCGATCTCGGGGCCGGCGATGCCGCGGGCCATGACGCGATGCTCTCGTAGGGGTGAGGCGGGATCAGAACAGCTTCATGCCGGGCGGCAGCGGCAGGCCCTTGGTGATCTCGGACATGCGCTCCTGCATCGCCCGCTCGGCCTTGACCCGGCCGTCGTTGCAGGCGGCGACGATCAGGTCCTCCAGGATCTCGGTCTCGTCCGGTACCATCAGCGAGCGGTCGATGGTGACACCCTTGAGCGCGCCCTTGCCGGAGAGGCGCACCGTGACGGCGCCGCCGCCGGCCTGGCCCTCGACGATCAGCTCGTCGAGCTCGGCCTGCGTCTCCTGCATCTTCTCCTGCATGGCCTGGGCCTGCTTCATCAGTCCCATCAGGTCCTTCATGGCGTGCCTTCCTCTCGCTCGTGCGCTGCCTCGCGGCCGTGCGCGCGCTCCCGCGCCACCGTCTCGCGGAGCGCCGCCTCCTCGGCCGCGTCGTCGTCCATATGGCGCTTCCTGAGCCGTCGCACCAGGAGGAGGATGCCCAGGAGCACGATCGGCACCGCGATCGCCGTGCCGACATAGGGCTCGACCGGCACGCCGCTCTCGGCGAGGCCGCGCAACACGTAGAAGATCAACCCCGTGATGTAGTACGTGATCGCCGCCGCCGAGAGCCCCTCGACGGTCTGCTGCAGCCGCAGCTGGATGCGGGCGCGCTCGTTCATGGCGCGCAGCAGGTCGCGGTTCTGGCTCTCCAGCTCGATGTCGATGCGGGTGCGCAGGAGCTGCGCCGCGCGGGTGAGCTTGCGCGAGAGGTTGGCCTGGCGCTCCTCCATGGAGGCGCAGGTGCGGATCGCCGGCTGCAGCCGGCGGTCGAGAAACTCCGACCAGGAATCGTATCCGGCGACCGCCTTCTCCTCCAGCGCCCCGAGACGCAGCCGCACGAGGTCGGAATAGGCCCGCGTCGCGCCGAAGCGGAACAGCGCCGCCGCCGCGCCCGACTCCAGCTCGGCGGCGAGGCGGGTGATGCGGTCGAGCAGCTCGCGGTTCTTGTCGAGACCGTCCGAGCGCTCCATCGCCGCCATGACGAGGGGCAGCTCGGTCTCGATCTTGCGCACGGAGGGGCCGATGCGCTGCGCCTCCGGCAGGCCGAGCAGGGTGAGCGTGCGGTAGGTCTCGACCTCGAGCGTGCGCTGGACGATGGCGCCCGCCTGGGCGCGCTCCATGCCGTTGTCGATGACGAGCAGGCGCACGAAGCCGTGGGCGTCGGTGCGGAAGTCGGTGGCGAGGGTCGCGACGCCGTGCTCCACCTCGGACGCGGCGAGGTGGACGTCCCCGAACACCGCCTGCGGCCCGCCCGGCAGGCTCGCCGCCGGGATCAGGTGGAGGTCGATCGCCACCATCAGCGGTCCCGGCTGCGGCACGAGCCGCATCACGCCCATCAGCCCGTCCACCGCCGGGCGGAACGGCATGGCCGGCGGCGCATCGGAGACGCTGGCGTCGCCGAACTCCCACGAATAGGTCGTGAACTCGCTGTGGCTCTCCCAGCGCAGCAGCGTTCCCGAGAAGGCGACGCGGTGGTGCTTCGCCCCCGCGGCCGGCCCTTCGAGCCCCAGCTGCCGGCAGAACGCGTCGAGCGCCTCGCGGTCGCGCTGTGCGGCCTCGCCGTCGGTCATGAAGGCGTAGTGCAGGATGCGCCGGGGCGTCTCCATCGGCGCGGAGGGCCGCGCGTGCACCTCGGCGAGCACTCGCGCGCGCAGCTCGTGCGGTACCAGATCCACCGCCATGGCCCCTCGATACCCCCGGACGCTCCCACCACCGAACCCACGCGGCGGCCTGCAACGATGGGGGAAGCTTCGCCGGGGTGCAACGGTTTCCTCGAAACGGGTGGCCGCGCGAGGGCGGGCGTCGGCGGCACGCTATCCGCTGGACCAGAAGCCATGCATACGTCATCTTGAGGTGAGATTTGCGGATTTCACGCAGGAACGGCCGAAGATCGGCGCTGCCGACGTCCCTTTAGGAGGCTCCCATGCTCATCCGCTTCGGCGTCTCCAACCACCGCTCGATCCGCGACTGGCAGGAGATCTCCTTCGTCGCCTCCCCGCTGAAGGGCGGGACGAGCCAGACCGTCGAGGCGCCCACCCTGAAGCAGCGCCTCCTCCCGGCGGCGCTGATCTACGGCGCCAACGCCTCGGGCAAGTCGAACGTGCTCGACGCGCTCGCCGAGATGCGACGGCACGTGGTGGACTCGTTTCGCAAGAACGAGCCGACGGGCAGGATCGCCCGCACGCCCTTCGCGCTGATGGAGAAGAACGAGGCGCCGACGACTTTCGAGATCGATCTCCTGCTCGCCGGCGTGCGCTACACCTACGGCTTCGACGTCACCGATCGGGCCTTCACCCGCGAATGGCTTCACGCCTACCCGCACGGCCACCGGCAGGTGTGGTTCGAGCGCGAGGGCGCGGAGCCGATGCGGTTCGGGAAGGGGCTGAAGGGGGCGAACCGGGCGATCGAGGGGTTCCTGCGGCCGAACGCGCTGTTCTTGTCGACGGCGGCGCAGCATGGGCATCACCAGCTCGAAATATTTGCCGGCTTTTTTCATGATGAGATCGAGATCATCGTCGACGATGTGATGCCAGGTTGGATCTACAGAGGTCTCTGCCGTCATCAAGCACAAGAGGTGCTTGAATTTCTCTCCCACGCTGATGTGGGGATCGACGGGTTCGAAGCAGAGCCGCTTCACCAGCAAACGCAAACGACCGGAGCGCCGGGCTTTCTGCCGCGAAGTGAGCTTATCAAGTTCAAGCATCGAGGAAGTGGTGGAGCAAGCTATGCTCTAAGCATAGAAGAGGAAAGCCGCGGAACACGGCAGATGATTGCGCTGGGCTTGGATGCGTTGCGGACAGTGCAGAGAGGCACGGTTATGGTCGTCGACGAGCTCGACGCCAGCCTCCACACCGATCTCGTCCTGCGCCTCGTCTCCCTCTTCACCGACCCGCGCATCAACACGAAGGGCGCCCAGCTCCTCGCCACCACTCACGACACGAACCTGCTCTCCTCCGACATCCTGCGCCGGGACCAGATTTGGTTCACCGAGAAGGACCGCGAGGGTGCGACGCGGCTCTTCCCGCTGACCGACTTCCGCACCCGGAGGGAGGACAACATCGAGCGGGGGTATCTCGACGGGCGCTTCGGGGCGGTGCCCTATCTCGGGCCGCTGGAGGCGTTCGCGCGCCGCCACGAGGAGATCGCCGGTGGGTAGGGGCGGCGGCCGCGGGCTGGCGCGCCGGCCGCCGCGCCGCGCGCCGCGCATCAAGATCACGCTCTTCTGCGAGGGCGAGGTGACGGAGCCCGACTATCTCGGCCGCCTCGCCGCCGAGGTCGGGCTCAAGCTCCTGTGGGGCAGGAAGGGCGGCAAGCCGGCGGAGCTGGTCGAGGCGGCGATCGACGCGCGCCGCGCCGCCAAGGCGGAGGGCTTCGCGGGCCCGCACGAGATCTGGGTCGTCTTCGACTGTGACGAGCATCCTCAGGTCGCCGACGCGCGGCGGCGAGCGGAGGCGAACGGCGTGCGCGTCGCCTATTCCGAGCCCTGCTTCGAGGTCTGGCCCCTGCTCCACCATCCGGACGGCGTCGGCCCGATGACCTCGCCCGAGGCGGTCGAGCGCGTCTGCGAACGCTTTCCGAGCTACCGCCGCGTGAAGATCCTCGGATACGAGGCGCTGCGTCCGCACCTCGACGACGCCGTCGCCCGCGCCGGGCGCCTGCGCAGAGCCAACGAGGCGACCGGCGTCACCAATCCGTACACCGACGTCGACATCCTCGTGGAGCTAATCCGCGCCAACGGCCGCCCCTAGCCCCGCGCCCGCTCCCCCAGCACCCGCACCGCCTCCACCAGCGTCCGCACCGCCGCCCCCGCGTCCGCCGCCGTGATGCGCTCCGCCGGGTTGTGGCTCACCCCACCTTCGCAGCGCACGAACAGCATGGCCGACGGGCACAGGCGGGCCATGGCGACCGCGTCGTGGCCGGCGCCGGAGGGAAGGCGGATCGTCGCCTCGCCGGCGCGGGAGGCGCCGGCCTCGAAGGCGTCGGCGAGGCCGGGGTCCATGGCGGTGGCGGCCTGGTCCATGAAGCGCTCCTCGCCGAAGGAGACGCCCCGGCGCGCGGCGATGGCGCGGCAGCCCGACACGATCTCCTCGACCAGCGCCGCGCGCACGCCGTCCTCGGGCGCGCGGATGTCGAGGGTGAAGCGGGTGCGCGCGGGAATGACGTTGAGCGCGCCGGGCTCGACCGTGCACACGCCGACCGTCGCGACGGCGTCGCGCGCCGCGGTCCCGGCGCGCTCGACGTGCGCGATCATCTCGGCGGTGGCGGCGAGCGCGTCGGCGCGCATGCCCATCGGCACGGTGCCGGCGTGGCCGGCCATCCCATCGACCACGCAGCGCGCCCGCGTCGCGCCGTTGATGGCGGTGACGACGCCCACCGCGAGATCCCGCGCCTCCAGCACCGGCCCCTGCTCGATGTGGACCTCGAGATAGCCGAGCGTCCGCGCCGGGTCGCGGGGGATCTCGCCGATCCGCTCCGGGGCGCAGCCGAAGCCGACGAGGGCCTCGCGCAGGGTGACGCCGTCGGCGTCCGCGCCGTCGAGCCATTCGGGGCGGAAATCGCCGGCGAGCGCCGAGGAGGAGGCGAGCGAGGTGGGGAAGCGCACGTTCTCCTCGTCGCCGAAGGCCAGGATCTCCAGCGCGAAGGGCAGATCCTCGCCCCGCAGCACGTCCGCCGCGAGGATGCCGCAGACGACGCCGAGCGGCCCGTCGTAGATGCCGGCGTTCACCACACTGTCGATGTGCGAGCCGATTAGCAGCGTCCTCGCGTCGGGCGTCGGGCCCTCGCGGCGGCCCACCAGCGTGCCGAGCGCGTCGCGCCTGACGACGAGGCCGGCGTCGCGCATCAGGGTGGCGGTGGCGTCCGCGCAGGCCGCGTGCGCGGGGGAGAGGTAGAGGCGGGTGAGCCGGCCGGGCTCGTCCGTGTGGCGGGCGAGATCGGCGATCATCGCCATCGCCCGTGCCCCGAGATCCGCCGTCGTCTCGCCCGTCATGTCGTCCTCCTCGCACGTGCCGAACGCGCCGCACCTTGGACCGCGGCGCTGCCCATGTCGACCGACCGCCCGCGGCGCGGACGTCCGGGCCCGATGCGCATCGTTGCATCGCGGCGCCGGAACGCTTAATTCACCGGCTCCTATGCTGAGGAAACGAGGCCTCCCGTGACCCGCGCCTATCCGCCCGTCGAGCAGAACCCGAACTTCCCCGACCTCGAGCAGAAGGTCGCCGCGCGCTGGACGAGCGAGCGGACGTTCGAGCGCTCGATCGAGCAGAGGAAGGAGCAGGGCGCGCCGGAATTCGTGTTCTACGACGGCCCGCCCTTCGCCAACGGCCTGCCGCATTACGGGCACCTCGTGACCGGCTTCGTCAAGGACCTGGTGCCGCGCTATCAGGCCATGAAGGGCAAGGCGGTGGACCGCCGCTTCGGCTGGGACTGCCACGGGCTGCCGGCCGAGCTGCATTCGGAGAAGGAGCTCAACCTTTCGGGCCGGCACTCCATCATCGAATACGGCATCGAGCGCTTCAACGCGCATTGCCGGCGCTCGGTGCTGCAGTTCACCGACGACTGGGAATACTATGTCACCCGGCAGGGCCGCTGGGTCGACTTCCGCAACGACTACAAGACCATGGACCGCTCCTTCATGGAGAGCGTGCTGTGGGCCTTCAAGACGCTGTGGGACAAGGGCCTGATCTACGAGGGCTACCGGGTCGTGCCCTATTCCTGGGCCGTGCAGACGCCGCTCTCGAACTTCGAGACGCGGCTCGACAACTCGTATCGCATGCGCCAGGACCCGGCGCTGACCGTGGGCTTCACGCTGGAGAAGGCGCCGGGCGAGGAGATCGCACCCAAGCTCTACGCCTGGACGACGACGCCCTGGACGCTGCCGTCGAACCTCGCGCTCGCGGTGGCGCCGGATGCGGACTACGCGGTGCTGGCCAAGGGCGGCGAGCGCGCCATCGTCGCGCAGGCACGCATCGAGGCCTATGCCAAGGAGCTCGAGGGCTATGAGGTCGTCGGGACGATCAGGGGCTCCGACCTCGTCGGGCGCCGCTACACGCCGCTCTTCCCGTTCTTCAAGGACGCGCCGAACGCCTTCCAGGTGATCGCGGGCGACTTCGTCGAGCTCGACGGCGGCACGGGCGTCGTCCACCTCGCCCCCGCCTTCGGCGAGGACGACATGCGGGTCGCCACCGCCGCCGGCATACCGGTGATCGACCCGGTCGATCTCGCGGGCGCCTTCACCGACCAGGTGCCGCCCTACGCGGGCAAGAACGTCTTCGAGGCCAACAAGGACATCATCCGCGACCTCAAGGCGGACGGCCGCGTGCTGCGCCACGAGAGCTACGACCACTCCTACCCGCATTGCTGGCGCACCGACGAGCCCCTGATCTACAAGGCCGTGCAGTCCTGGTACGTGAAGGTCTCGGCCTTCCGCGACCGGATGGTGGAGCTGAACCGAGACATCCGCTGGGTGCCCGACCACGTCCGCGACGGGCTCTTCGGCAAGTGGCTCGAGAACGCGCACGACTGGAACATCTCGCGCAACCGCTTCTGGGGCTCGCCGATCCCGGTGTGGAAGTCGGACGATCCGAACTATCCGCGCGTCGACGTCTACGGCTCGATCGCGGAGCTGGAGCGGGATTTCGGGGTGAGGCTCGAGGACCTGCACCGCCCGATGATCGACCAGCTGACCCGCCCCAACCCCGACGACCCGACCGGCAAGTCCACGATGCGCCGGATCGAGGACGTGTTCGACTGCTGGTTCGAGTCCGGGTCGATGCCGTTCGCCCAGGTGCACTACCCGTTCGAGAACAAGGAGTGGTTCGAGGGCCACTTCCCCGGCGACTTCATCGTCGAGTACGTCGCCCAGACGCGCGGCTGGTTCTACACGCTGATGGTGCTCTCCACCGCCCTTTTCGACAAGGCGCCGTTCGAGAGCTGCATCTGCCACGGCGTGGTGCTCGACGAGAACAAGCAGAAGCTCTCCAAGCGCCTGAAGAACTATCCCGACCCCGTCGACGTGTTCGACACGCACGGGGCGGACGCGCTGCGCTGGTACATGGTCTCCTCCCCGCTGCTCGCGGGCGGCGACCTCGCCATGCCCAAGGACGGGCGCGCCATCGCCGAGACCGTGCGGCAGGTGATGCTGCCGTTCTGGAACGCGTTCTACTTCTTCACGCTCTACGCCGAGGCGGACGGCTACCGCGCCACCCACCGCACGAACGCCACGGGAGAGCTCGACCGCTACATCCTGGCGAAGACCGGCGACTTCGTGCGCGCCGTCGAGGCCGCCATGGGCGATCTCGACATCCCGCGTGCCACGGCCGCCTACCTGCCGTTCATCGACACGCTGAACAACTGGTACATCCGCCGCTCGCGCGACCGGTTCTGGGGCTCGGAGATCACCCAGGACAAGCGCGACGCCTACGACACGCTCTACACCGTGCTGGTGACGGCGAGCCGCACGCTGGCGCCCTTCCTGCCGTTCCTCACCGAGCACGTGCACGCGGTGCTGTGCGACGACGCGAGCGTCCATCTCGCCGACTGGCCGGATGCCGACGCGTTGCCGTCGGACCCCGAGCTCGTGCGGCGCATGGACCTCGCCCGCGAGGTCTGCTCGGCGGCGCTGTCGATCCGCACCGACAAGGGCTTGCGCGTGCGCCAGCCCCTGCGGTCGCTCACGGTGGCCTTCGCGGACTGCGCCACGCTCGCGCCGATGCGCGACCTCGTCGCCGACGAGGTGAACGTCAAGGAGGTCCGCCTCGTCGACGATCCGGGCACCTTCGGGCGCACCGTCGTCGCGGTCGACCCGAAGGTCGGCAAGCGGCTCGGCAAGGCGCTCGGCGCCGTGCGCAAGGCCGGCCTCGACGGCGCCTGGACGCCGGGCGAGGCGGGCCGCGTGGTGGTCGAGGGCGCACTCATCGAGCCGGGCGAGTTCGAGTTCCGCTTCGAGGCCGAGGGCGGCGTCGACGCCATGCCCTTCGCGTCGGGGACCGGCGTCGTCGTGCTCGACACGGCACTCGACGCCGCGCTCGAGCGCGAGGGCGTCGCCCGCGACCTGATTCGCCTCGTCCAGACCGCGCGCAAGGACGCGGGCCTCGACGTCGCCGACCGCATCGTGCTCGAGCTGCGCGGCGGCGACGGCGCCCGCACGGACGTCGCCGCCCACGAGGCCATGCTCGCCGGCGAGACGCTGGCCTCCGCGGTGCGCTGGACCGAGGACACCCCGGCCGGCTTCCTCGCGAAGGGCCCGCTCAAGGGCGGCGAGATCGAGATCGGCGTGGCGAAGGCGCCGTCCGCCTGAGACCTCCCGCCCCCTCGGGGCGGGGACGATCCGCGAAGCGGATCAGGGGCGGGGTCCCGTGGTGCAGCGTGGGTGGCTTCGGCTGCCGCCGAATGGCCTTCGGCGCACCCCCTCCGTCTCGGCGCCTTCGGCGCCAATCCACCTCCCCCGATGGGGGAGGAGCGATGTGGCTCGCCTGCTCCCGCCCCCTCGGGGCGGGGACGATCCGCGAAGCGGATCAGGGGCGGGGTCCCGTGGTGCAGCGTGGGTGGCTTCGGCTGCCGCCGAATGCACCTTCGGCGCACCCCCTCCGTCTCGTCGCCTTCGGCGCCGATCCACCTCCCCCGATGGGGGAGGAGCGCTCCTATCCCCCCGCGGCCTCCAGCTCGCCCGAGACCGTCAGCCATTCCTCCTCGACCCGCGCCAGCGCCTCGGCGGCCTCGGCGCGCTTGCGCGAGAGGTCGGCCGCCTTGGCGGGGTCCTTCTGGAAGGCGGTGCCGTCGGCGAGAGCGGCGTCGATGCGGGCGATCAGCTCGGTCAGCTTCTCGATGCGGCCCTCCAGCGCGTCGCGCTGCTTGCGCAGGGGACCCAGCGCGACACGCTTGTCCGCCGCCGCGCGGCGCCCGCCGGCCTTGTCCGCGTCCTTGCCCGCCGTCTTCTCGACCCCCTTCGCCGTGCCCTTGCTCGCGTCCTTGGCAGGATCCAGCCCGCCCGACAGCACCAGCCGGCGGTAGTCGTCCATGTCGCCGTCGAACGGCCTCACCGTGCCGCCGCCGACGAGCCAGAGCCGGTCGGCGCAGGCCTCGATCAGGAAGCGGTCGTGGCTGACGATGACGACGGCGCCCTCGTAGTCGTTGATCGCCTCGACCAGCGCCTGGCGCGATTCGATGTCGAGGTGGTTCGTCGGCTCGTCGAGGATGAGCAGGTGCGGCCCGTCGAAGGCGGCGAGCCCGAGCAGCAGGCGCGCCTTCTCGCCGCCCGACAGCTTCGCGATCGGCGTCTCCGCCTTCGGGCCCGGGAAGCCGAAGCGGGCGCAGCGCGCGCGGATGCGGGCCTCCGGCGCGCCCTTCATCCGCTCTGCCACGTGGCCGTAGGGCGTGTCGGCGAGGCGCAGCTCGTCGAGCTGGTGCTGGGCGAAATAGGCGACGTCGAGCTTGGGCGAGGCGACCACCTCGCCGGCGAGCGGCGCGAGCCGCCGGCCGATCAGCTTGCAGAACGTGGACTTGCCGTTGCCGTTGGCGCCGAGCAGCGCGATTCGGTCGTCGGGCAGCAGAGTCAGGTCGAGCCGCCCGAGCACCGCGCGATCGCCGTATCCGGCGCTGGCGCGGTCGATGCGCACCAGCGGCGGGGAGAGCGGCCGGTCCGGGCTCGGCAGGTCGAAGGGCAGTGTCGTGTCCTCGATCACGTTGGCGATCGGCGTCATCTTCTCGAGCCGCTTGAGGCGCGACTGCGCCTGGCGCGCCTTGGTGGCCTTGGCCCGGAAGCGGTCGACGAAGGCCTGGAGGTGCTTGGCCTCCTCCTCCTGCTTGGCCTTCGCCTTCATCTGCAGCATCGCCTTCTCGGCGCGCTGGCGGGCGAAGGAGGTGTAGCCGCCGCGGTAGACGGTCAGCGTGCCGCGGTCGAGGTGGAGGATGTGGTCCACCGCCTCGTCGAGCAGCTCGCGGTCGTGGCTGATGACGAGCGCGGTGTGGGGATAGCGGGCCAGGTAGTCGTAGAGCCAGAGCGTGCCCTCGAGGTCGAGGTAGTTCGTCGGCTCGTCGAGCAGCAGCAGGTCCGGCTCGGTGAAGAGAACGGCGGCGAGCGCGACGCGCATGCGCCAGCCGCCGGAGAAGTCCGAGCAGGGCCGCGCCTGGGCGGCGGTGTCGAAGCCGAGCCCGTGCAGGATCGTCGCGGCACGCGCGGGCGCGGCGTGCGCGCCGATGTCGGTGAGCCGGGTCTCGATCTCGGCCCGGCGCATGCCGTCGGCGTGCTCGGCCTCGGCGAGGAGGGCGGCACGCTCGGTGTCGGCGGCGAGCACGACCTCGAGCAGGCTCTCGGGCCCGCCCGGCGCCTCCTGCGCCACGGTACCGATGCGCACGCCCTTGGGCATCGCGATCGCACCGCTCTCGGGGGCGATCTCCCCCATCAGGATGCGGAACAGCGTCGTCTTGCCGGCGCCGTTGCGCCCGACGATGCCCACCCGCGCGCCGTCGGGCACCGCGAAGGACGCCTGGTCGAGGAGGATGCGCTCGCCGAGGCGGTAGGTGAGGTCGTTCACGTGCAGCATGCGCCCTATCTCCCTCAGGCGCCCGCCGTTGACAAGCGCTGTGGAAAGCGGGGAGGGGCTCGCACGGATAGGATTGCCGTCATGATCCCGCCGCATTGACGCCTTCGAGGCGACGCGATGGCGGGGCGAGATGGAACTTAGCAAAGGTGATTCGCGTTTTCCCGACATGTCAGAGATAGCTCACCGCTTCTGTAGGCACGCCACGATCATCGCGGTCGTCACGCTGATCGCCGGCATCGCCGTCGCCATCGACGCCATCGGCTCGGCCCGAAGCTGCTCGCCGCTCGGCGCGGAGATCGCGGCGTGCGGCCCCGAGCCGGCCGCCTGGCCGGCGGCGACGCTCGCGCCGCGAGAGCCCGTGCCGGTGCTGGGTCAGGGCTGATCAGGCAAGGCCGATCAGGCAGGGCTGATCAGGGAAGGCCGGCCGGCGCGACCGTCACGCCGCCGCGCCCGCTCTCCCGCTGGAACATGATCAGGTCGAAGGACGGCGCCGTGCCGCAGAGCCGGGTGAGCAGAGCGTGCGCCTGGCCGCGATGATGGGTCTGGTGATTGAAGACGTGATCGAGCGCCGGCGCCAGCGGCTGGCTGACGAAGCTCGGCCGCACGATCGTGCGGTAGGAGAACGTCCGGGCGAGCGCCTTCGCGTCCAGCCCCTCGACGAAGGCGACGATGCGCGCGTCCATCGCCGCGCGGGCGGGCCGCAGGGCGGCGAGGTCCTCGTGCAGCACGGCGTCGAGCGCGGGCAGGGGGCCGTCCTCCCCGGTGAAGCGGGCCATCCAGATCGTGTCGCCCACCAGGATGTGGTTCAGCGTGCGGTGCAGGGAGCCGAAGAAGGCGCCCGCCTCCGCCCGGTAGGCGTCGTCGGGCAGGGCGGCGGCCGCGTCGTAGAGGCGGATGTTGGCCCAGGTGTTGTAGGCCGCGAGGTCGCGGTACCGGTCCTCGATCTTCATCGTGCCCTCCCATGCATCCGAAGGGTGCCTCCCCGGACGCCCTGCTGCGGCGAGGCGTCGCCGCGGCCATGCACCGACGGATGCGCCCCGCCCCGCCAAGCGTATGGCACCCCGGGCTAAGATGCGCTACACGCGGGGACGATCACGTGCGGGCTGCGCCCCCGGAGCGGGGCGCGCGGCTGGAAAGGACTTCATGGACGCGCAGAACCAGAAGCCGCGTATCGCCGTCATCGGCTGCGGTGCGTGGGGACGCAACATCGCGCGCTGCTTCGCCGGCCTCGGCGTGCTTGAGGCGGTGGTCGATCCGAACGCGCAGACGGTCGAGTCGCTGACCGCCCTGTTCGGCTGTCGCGGTGCGACCCTCGACGAGGTGCTCGCCGATCCGGCGATCGGCGCGGTCGCGATCGCGACGCCGCCCTCGTTCCATCGGGAGGTGGCGTTGGCCGCGATCGCGACGGGCAAGCACGTCTACATCGAGAAGCCGCTGACGCTGAACTATCCCGACGCGCTCGCCGTCGTGGAGGCGGCGCGGGCTGCGGGCCGGATCCTGATGACCGGCCACATTCTGCAGTTCCACAACGGCTTCCGGGCGCTCAAGCACCTGGTCTCCTCGGGGCGGCTCGGCGAGGTCCGGCGCGTCCACGCCAACCGGCTGAACCTCGGCGCGGTGCGCAAGGAGGAGGACGCGCTGTGGTGCCTCGCGCCGCACGACGTGTCGATGACGCTCGCCCTGATGGGCGGCCGGCCGGAGACGGTCGAGGCCTTCGGCGAGGGGCACCTGCGCAAGGACACGGCGGACGCCGTGACGATGCGGCTGGGCTTCGGCGGCGGCGCGCAGGCGATGATCCACGTATCCTGGCTGCACCCCTTCAAGGAGCATCGGCTCTCGGTGATCGGCTCGCAGGCCATGGCCGTGTTCGACGATTGCCTGCCCTGGGACAAGAAGGTGCAGATCTACCCGCACCAGGTCTCCCTCGACGGCGGCTCGCCGACCGTGGTGCGGGCCGATCCCGTGCCGGTGGCGATCGAGCAGTCCGAGCCGCTGATGGCCGAGTGCGCGCATTTTCTCGCGTGCTGCGGCTCCGGCACCGAGCCGCTCACCGGCCCGACCGAGGCGCTCGGCGTGATGGACGTGCTCCACCGTGCCGCCCTCTCCATGACCGACCACCAGGCGCACGCCGCGCCCGCCCGCGCCAGCGCCTGAGCGCCCCTCACACGCCGCACGCCAGATGACCACACCCATCCCCTTCATCGACCTGCCGGCGCAGCGCCGGCGGCTCGGGCCCGCGCTCGACGACGCCGTCCGGCGCGTCATGGATCATTGCGGCTTCGTCCTCGGCCGCGAGGTCGAGGTGTTCGAGGAGGCGCTGCGCGCCTTCACGGGCGCGCGCTTCGCCATCGGTGTCGGCAGCGGCACGGACGCCCTCGCCCTCGTGCTCATGGCCAAGGGTGTCCGCCCGGGAGACGCGATCCTGGTGCCGGCCTTCACCTTCGCCGCCACCGCGGAGGTCGTGGTCTGGCTCGGGGCCACGCCGATCTTCTGCGACGTGGAGGAGGAGAGCTTCAACCTCTCCCCGGACAGCCTGGAGCGCGGCATCGAGACCGCACGCGCGCTCAAGCTGCGCCCCGTCGGCGTGATCACGGTCGACCTCTACGGCCGCCCGGCCGACTACGACCGGATCGAGCCGATCGCGGCGCGCGAGGGGCTGTGGCTGATGTCGGACGCGGCACAGAGCTTCGGCACGGACTACAAGGGCCGCACGGTGGGCACGATCGGGCTCGCCACCGCCACGAGCTTCTTCCCGTCCAAGCCCTTCGGCGCCTACGGCGATGCCGGCGCCGTGTTCACGGACGACGAGCCGCTGGCGAGGACGATCGCCTCCATGCGCATGCACGGCATGGGGGCTGCCGCCTACGATCATGTCGAGATCGGCATGAACGGACGCATCGACGCGATCCAGGCGGCGATCCTCGTCGAGAAGCTGAAGATCTTCCCCGAGGAGGTGGAGACCCGCCGCCGGGTCGCCGCGCGCTACAACGCGGCGCTGGGCGACGTCGCCCGCACGCCGGCGATCTCCGAGGCCGAGCCTTCTGTCTGGGCCCAGTACACGCTGCGGCTCGACCCGGCGCAGCGGGACGCCTTCCGCGCCGCGCTGCAGGAGCGCGGCGTGCCCACGGCGGTGCACTATCCCAAGCCGCTCAACCAGCAGCCCGCCTACGCCCGCTACCCGAGCGCCGGCAACGGCGTGCCGGTCTCCGAGCGGCTCTCCCGCGAGGTGGTGAGCCTGCCGATGCACGCCTATCTCGACGAGCCGACGCAGGATCGCATCGTCGACGCCGTCCGCGCGGCGCTCTGACGGCGCTCGCGGGACGGCCCTCCCAGGAGACTCCATCACAAGAAAAAGGCCGCCTCTCGCGAGGCGGCCGTCGAGGCGGGGAAGGCTGCGGCGCTTCCCTGGGAGGAACGCGGGCGGCTCAGTGCGAGCCGGTGAGCCGGCATAGGCGGCAGACATCGCCGATCTCGACGCGGTCCTGCCGGTCGTAGGCGATGATGCCGGAGCGGCGCAGGGCCGAGAAGGCGCGGCTGACGGTCTCGATGGTGAGCCCGAGATAATCGGCGATCTCCTGGCGGGTCATCGCCAGGTCGACGCGGGTCTCGCCCTCGCCGGGCTTCGGGCCGGCGCAGGCGAAGCCGCCGCGATCGGGCACGAGCCGCATGATGAAGGTGGCGACGCGCTCCTGCGCCGACTTGCGGCCGAGCAGCAGCGCGTGGTCGTGCAGAGCGCACATCTGCTGGCGCAGCCGCGCGAACAGCCGGTCGCGCAGGGCGGAGTCGGTATCGATCAGGCGCTTGTCGTAGACCGTGACTCGCACCGCCGTCAGTGCCTCGGCCGCGACGTCCGAGACGTCGGTCGCCGACAGCCCGAAGACGTCGCCGACGCCGAGCACCTCGATGATCTGGCGGCGGCCGTCGGGCAGGAGCTTGAACAGGATCACGCCGCCCTCGAGCACCTCGTACACGGAGCGCGCGGCGTCACCCTCGTCGAGGATCAACGCGCGATGGTGATAGGTGTAGAGCTTGCCCTTCTCCGGCTTCTCCGCGCCCTGATCGCCGACGAAGCGTAGGCTCCAGCCGGAATCGAACTTCGCATTGGAGAAATCGGAGCGTTCGTGGCGCGCATCCATGTGACAGATCCTAGAAGAGGTGCCCGGGGGAACGGAGCGTCGTCGATGGATCGAGGATTACGGCGCAGGCCGTATCGGCGCATCGGGACATGTGCTTAAGCACGATGCCGTCGGGAAAAGCACGCGTGAGCACTTCGCCGCGGGGAACGGCTCGGTTCGCGGATCGTTCGGCGGCGCCGGACCGCGGTCCGGCGGGTTTCCTCACAGATAGGCGGCGATCGCGTCCGCCTCGAGGGGCTTGCGCAGGAGCGGCATCGACGGAAGCTCGCGCAGCATGGCGTCGATGTCGGCCCGTGGCTTGCCGGAGATCGCGACGACGCGCGGCCCGCGCGCCTGCGTCGAGAGCCAGCGAATGACGTCCGAGCCCGAGATGCCGGGCAGGCCGAGGTCGACGAACACGACGTCGCTGGGCGCGGGGGGACCCGCGCGCAGGAAGCTTTCGCCGTCCGCATAGGCGCGGGCGGCGAAGCCGAAGGCGGACACGAGCTCGATGAGCGCGTCGCGTACGCCGAAGTCGTCCTCGACGATGTGGATCCTCACTGGGGGCCTCTCGCCTTCGGGAGCCGCTCGACGCGACAACCCGGTTCAGATACCCGCTTCATGTCGAAATTGCCTTGATCGGTATCAAGTAAGCAGTTTCCCGTCGCGTCGACGGGACGAAGCCGGGGGATCTGGAGCCAGTATGCGCACCCGCCGGCCGCGGCCTCAACCGCGCACAAGCACGTACGCTCGCGGCTTCCGAAGAAAAAGCAGCCGGAATACGACGTTTTCGGATCGTGTGTCGGTCGCCCGGCGCAGCGCCCGCGTACGGGACGCCGCACCGCTCGTGGCCGCGGCGCGCGAGGACGGCGAGGCGAAGCCCGCCCGGCGGCGGGGCTCTCAGCCCCCCGCGCCCTCCGTGAAGACGATGCGCACGAGGTCGGCCGTGTTGCGGGCGCCGAGCTTCTCCATGATGCGTGCGCGGTGCACCTCGATGGTGCGCGGGCTGATGCCGAGCTCGCGACCCGCCTCCTTGTTGGAGGCGCCGTGGGCGATCTGCTCGAGCACGTCGCGCTCGCGCGGGGTCAGCAGCTCCGCGCCGTTGAAGCGGATGCCGAGCTTCGAGCCGGCCTGCGCCGCCTTGCGCCGACGCGACACCGCCTCGCGCACGCGGGAGATCACCTCGTCGGCGTCGAAGGGCTTCTCCAGGAAGTCGTGCGCGCCGGCCTTGATGGCGGTCACCGCCATCGGGATGTCGCCCTGGCCGGAGATGATGAAGATCGGCGCCGAATAGGAATGGCCGCCGAGCGCCTCGAGCACCTCGAGGCCCGAGCGGCCGGGCATGTGCACGTCGAGCAGCAGGCAATCGAGGCGGCCGCGCTTGCCATCGGCCAGGAAGGCGTCCCCATCGGCGTAGGCGCGCACGCGCCAACCCTCGAGATCGAAGATCGTCACCAGCGAATCACGAACCGCGGGGTCGTCGTCCACCACGGCGATCTCGAGTGTCTCGTCGCTCATCGTCTGCCCCACTCCTCAGTCGGCCCGGGTCTCGCCGGGCTCGTCCTCTTCGGTGCGCTCGTCGTCCTGCGGCCGAAGCGGCAGCCGCACGACGAAGCGCGCTCCGCGTCCCTCCCCGCCGGGATCGACCGAGAGGTCTCCCCCGTGGTTCTGTGCGATCGTGCGCGAGATCGCGAGCCCCAGGCCCATGCCGCTGCGCTTGCCGGTCTTGAAGGCCTGGAACAGGTCTGTGAGCACCTCCCGCGGGATCCCGGGCCCGCTGTCCTCGATGGCGACGAGCAGGTGCCTGTCGTCCTGGCTCGTCGAGACGACGATGCGCGCGCCGCGAAGGCCCTTCACCGCCTCGTAGGCGTTGCGCACGAGGTTGACGACGACCTGCTGGATCTGCACCGGGTCGGCGCGCAGCATCGGCAGGCCGGCCTGATAGTCCCGCACGATCGTGACGTTGCGGTCCTGGCCGATGACGGTGAGGTCCACCGCGTCGTCGACGATCGTGTTGAGCTCGACCTCCTTGCGCTCGGGCGCACGCTTCTCGACGAGCGAGCGGATGCGCTGGATGATGGAGCCCGCGCGATGCGCCTCGCGGCGCGCCTTCTCCAGGATCGCGTCGGCCCGGGCGTCCGCCTCGGCGGTATGGCCCATCTCCTTGGCGCGGGCGAACTCGCGGCCCACCGCCTGGAGGTAGAGCATGATCGCCGTCAGCGGCTGGTTGAGCTCGTGCGCCAGCGCCGAGCCCATCTCGTCCAGCGCCGAGACCCGCGCGAGGCGAATCAGGTCCGCCTGCAGCTCGGCGAGGCGCCGCTCGGCGTCCTTGCGTGAGGTCAGGTCGCGCAGGATGCCGACGAACTGACGCCCGTCGCGCGTCTGCGCCTCTCCCACCGAGAGGTCGATCGGGAACAGCGTGCCGTCGCGATGCCGGGCGCGCACCTCACGGCCGGTGCCGATGATCTTGCGGTGGCCCGTGCGCATGTAGCCCTCGACGTAGGCGTCGTGGTCGCCCGCATGCTCGGGCGGCATCAGCATCGCCACGTTGCGGCCGACCACCTCCTCCGCGGCGAAGCCGAACATGCGCTCGCAGGCACGGTTGAAGATCATGATGCGAGCGTGCTCGTCGATCACGATGATCCCGTCCACCGCGGTGTTGAGGATGCTTTCCCAACGGGCATCTGAGACTGAGCCCACGTCGGGGTGGCCGCCCGCATGGCCTCCGGCCTGCCCCCCGCCGCCGGTCGTGTTCTGATGCATGGCCTCCCCCGGTTGCCCCGCTCGCGGCCGCTCGGTGTATGCAGTAGGGTGAAGGTAACGGCTCCACCGGCACGGATGCAAGACAATCCTCCGGAAGAATGCGTATCCGTCCCCCGAAACCGCGAGAGGCCCCGCCGGACGCTAGCGGCGCAGCACCGGCACGAGCCGCGCCATGGCCGAGACGAGGTCCTCGTCCTTGCGCGCGAAGCACAGCCGCATGCCGTCCTCGCCGCCCGCGCCGAAGGCGCTGCCGGGGGCGAGGCCGACATTCGCCTCGTCTACGAGGCGCCGCGCCAGCGCCGCCGAATCGGCGCCGGGGATCGCGAAGAAGGCGTAGAAGGCGCCCGGCGGCGGCGCGAAGCGCACCGCGTTCAGCGGCGCCAGCGCCTCGGACACGATCTCGCGCCCGCGCCGCGCTCGCGCGATCTGGTGGGCGACGAACCCCTCGCCGTGGTCGAGCGCGGCGACCGCCGCGCGCTGGACGAAGACCGGCGAGCCGGAGGAGGAGAACTGCACCAGGTTCTCGATCACCTGGCCGAGCTCCGGCGGCGCCTCGAGCCAGCCGAGACGCCAGCCGGTCATGGCGTAGTTCTTGGACAGCGTCTGCACGAACAGGATCTTCTCGTCGGGCTCCATCACGTCGTGGAAGGAGGCGGCGCGCGCGCCCACGGCCACGCGCTCGTCCCAGACGAAGCGCTGGTAGATCTCGTCGGCGACGATCCACAGGTCGCGGGCGCGGGCGATCTCGAGGATGGCGGCGAGCTCCTCGCGCGTCGCGGTCCAGCCGGTGGGGTTCGCCGGCGAGTTGACGACGAGCGCCGTCGTGCGCGGGCCGATCGCCGCCTCGAGTGCGCCGAGGTCGAGGGAGAAGCCGGTCTCGCTCGGCGTGAGCGCCACCTCCGCCACGCCCGCGCCGCTCGCGACGAGCGCGCCGCGGAAGTTCGGCCAGGCGGGCGTGAGGACGATCACCTCGTCGCCCGCGCCCGCGACGAGCCGCATCGCGATCTGGACCGCGTGCATGCCGCCGGACGTGACGAAGAAGCGCTCGTGCGAGAGATCCTTGCCGAGGAGCGCGCCCTGGCGGCGCGCGATCGCCTCGCGCAGCTCGGGGATGCCGCGCTGGTGGGTGTAGAAGGTCTCGCCCGCGGCGAGCGCCCGCGTCGCCGCCTCCGCGATGAAGCCGGGCGTCGGCAGGTCGCCCTCGCCGACCCAAAGCGGGATCAGGCCGGGGCGGCCGCGGCCGTAATTGACGGTGTCGACGATGCCGCTCACGGGGGTGGCCGCGGCCTCCGGGCGGATCGAGTAGGATTTCGTCATCGTGTGCTCGTGTCGGTCGCTGCTCGTGGAGGCTGCCGTCCGACGCCGCGCGCGCGTCTCGCGTGCAGATGTGCGGGGTTGCCGGAGGCCCTTGCTCGGCGTGAGGAAACAGCGCTACGCTGCGGCGACGGCGCCCGCAAGAGGCGATCGCGGAGCGCTCCCGGCGAATGCCGGTGCGCCCGACGAGGATGGGGAGGAACGGCATGGGCTGGGCGACGCGCGTCGCCGGGCCGTGCGGCGGCCGCCGCCCGGTTCGCGCAAGGGAAGCGGCGACGTGAGCGCGGACGCGGGTCCCGCACCCGGAGAGGCGCGCCCGACGGCACGCAATCTCGACCGGGAGCGGCTCGCCGCGCATCTCGCCACGATGTGGCGCATCCGCGCCTTCGAGGAGGCGGCCCTGCGCGGGCTCGCCGAGGGCCTCGTGCGCGGGGCGATCCACCCCTCGATCGGGCAGGAGGCGGTCGCCGCCGCCGTGTGCCTCAACCTCGGCCGCGCCGATCTCCTGCTCTCCACCCATCGCGGCCACGGCCACACCCTCGCCAAGGGCGCCGACGCGCGGGCGATGATGCGCGAGCTCCTCGGCCGGGCCGGCGGCACCTGCGGGGGCAAGGGCGGCTCGATGCACATCGCCGACTTCTCGGTGGGCATGCTCGGGGCGAACGGCGTCGTGGGCGCGAACATCCCGATCGCGGTGGGCGCGGCGCACGCGATCAAGCTGCGCGGTGGCGCCGAAATCGTCGCCTGCCTGTTCGGGGACGGGGCGGTCAATCGCGGGCCGTTCCTGGAGGGACTCAACTGGGCGGGTGTGTTCGACCTGCCGGTCCTGTTCGTGTGCGAGGACAACACCTGGTCCGCCACGACCCGCACCGCGGACCTGACTGCGGGGGAGGGGGCGGCGGCGCGGGCTCGGAGCCTCGGGATCCCAGCCGAGATCCACGACGGCAACGACGCGATCGCGCTCGACGCGGCCGCCCGCGACGCGATCGCCGCGGTCCGGGCGGGGCAGGGGCCGCGGCTCCTGCACGTGAAGACCTATCGCATCACCGGCCACACAGCCGCCGATGCCGGCGCCTATCGCGGCGCGGACGAGGTCGCGGCCTGGCGGGCGCGCGACCCGATCGCCCGCCTCGCTGCGGCGCTCGCCGAGGCCGGCGTCGACCCGGCCCGGCTCGAGGCGGCGCGCACGGAGGCCGAGGCCGAGATGGCGGCCGTTCTCGACGACGCCCGCGCCGCGCCCTGGCCCGACCTCGCACAGGCCTATGCCGACGTGCAGGACCTGGGCGATCCCGCGACGAGGGCGTTCTGAGATGGCCACGACGACCTACCTCGCCGCCTCCATCCGCGCCCTCGCCGAGGAGATGGCGCGCGACCCGGCTGTCTGGGCGCTGGGCGAGGATCTCGGCCGCGGCGGCGTGTTCGGCCAGTACAAGGGCCTGCAGGAGCGCTTCGGTGCGGAGCGCATCGCCGACACGCCGATCTCGGAGGCCTGCATCATGGGCGCGGCGGTCGGCGCGGCGCTCGCCGGCACACGGCCGGTGGTCGAGATGCGCTTCTCCGATTTCGCGCTGTGCGCCACGGACGAGCTGATCAACCAGGCGGCGAAGGCGCGCTTCATGTTCGGCGGGCAGGCGCGTGTGCCGCTCGTGGCGCGCCAGCCCGTCGGCATGTGGCGCTCCTCCGCCGCGCAGCATTCGCAGTCCCTGGAGGCCTGGTACGTCCATGTGCCGGGCCTCGTCGTCGTGGCCCCGGCGACGCCGGCCGACAATCTGGGGCTCCTCAAGAGCGCCATCCGCGCCGACGACCCGGTGGTCTATCTCGAGCACAAGGGGCTGTGGCCGCTCGAGGGCGACGTTCCCGATGGCGAGCATCTCGTGCCGATCGGCGTCGCCGACGTGGTGCGGGAGGGGCGCGACCTCACCATCGTCACCTGGTCGGCCATGCGCCAGGTGTGCCTCACGGCGGCGACGACGCTCGCAGAGGAGAGAGGCATCGAGGCGGAGGTGATCGACCTGCGCACGCTCTGGCCCTGGGACCGGGACCGCGTGCTGGCCTCGGTGGAGAGGACCGGGCGGCTGCTCGTCGTGCACGAGGCGGTGACGGTGGCGGGGTTCGGCGCCGAGATCGCCGCGACTGTCGCCGAGCGTCTGCACTCTCGCCTGCTCGCGCCCGTGCGCCGCCTCGGCGCGCCGCGCATCCCCATCGCCTACGCGCCGCCCCTCGAGGATGCGGCGCGGGTGAGCCCGGACGCGATCGTGTCCGCCGCACGGTCGATGACCGCGCCGGCTGGCGCGTCCGCGTCTCGTTGATGCAGAAAAGACACGGGAGGAACGACACCATGCGCATGTTCAGGCCCCTCGCCATCCTCGCGGCCGCCGCCGCGCTCGTGCTGCCGCTCGCCGGCGGCGTGCAGGCGCAGGACTACAAGGACGAGTACCGCGTCTCCACGGTCGTGCCGCCGCCCTTCCCATGGGGCATCGCCGCCCAGCGCTGGGCCGATCTCGTCGCCGAGCGCACCGACGGGCGCATCCAGATGAAGCTCTATCCCGGCGCGCAGCTGGTCCAGGGCGAGCAGACCCGCGAGTTCACGGCCATGCGCCGCGGCATCATCGACATGGCGGTGGGCTCGACCATCAACTGGTCGCCGCAGATCCCGGAGATGAACGTCTTCGCCCTGCCCTTCCTGATGCCCGACTACGCGGCGCTCGACGCGCTGACGCAGGGGCCCGTCGGCGAGCGCATCTTCGAGCTGATCGAGGAGAACGGCGTGGTGCCGCTCGCCTGGGCCGAGAACGGGTTCCGCGAGGTGACGAACTCGCAGCGCTCGATCCGCACGCCCGCCGACATGGACGGCCTGAAGATGCGAGTCGTCGGCTCGCCGATCTTCAACGACATCTTCACGGCGCTCGGCGCCAACCCGACCCAGATGTCCTGGGCCGACGCCCAGCCGGCGCTCACCACCGGCGCGGTCGACGGGCAGGAGAACCCGCTCACCATCTACACCGTGCTGAAGATGCACGAGCTCGGCCAGACCAACGTCACCCTCTGGCACTACGTCGCCGACCCGCTGATCTTCGCGGTCAACCAGGAGATCTGGAACTCCTTCACCGAGGAGGACCAGGGCATCGTGCGCCAGGCCGCGCTCGAGGCCGGTGCCCACGGCATCGAGGTGGCGCGCGACGGCCTGACCGAAGGCGACCAGAGCCTCGTCGAGGAGATCGAGGGCTACGGGGTCACCGTCGTGCGCCTCACGGACGAGGAGCGCCAGGCCTTCGTCGACGCCACCCGGCCGGTCTACGAGGACTGGAAGGCGCGCATCGGCGCGGAGTTCGTCGAGACGGCCGAGGAGTCGGTCGCCAACCGCTGACCCCCTGCGCAGGGGAGCGCCCGCCGCTCCCCCGCGCTCCTCCCCTGTAGGGGAAGGTGGACCGACGCGAAGCGGCGGGACGGATGGGGCACGCCGAAGGCGTGTTCCGCGCAGCGGAAACGGGCTCCACTCAGCCGTCCTTCCCTGCACCGTTTCGGCTTCGCCGAACGCGCCTTCGGCGCGCCCCATCCGTCTCGGCTTCGCCGAGCCACCTTCCCCTACAGGGAAGGAGAAAGCTCGGCGCTCCCCCGCGAGGGGTTACCGCCGCCCTCCACACAGCGCAGCGACCCCATGCCCGACACCTCTCCCGAGATCGATCCCCGCGACACCGCCCGCACCGAGACCGGAACCGATCTCGCCCCGCACGCGCGCGTGCCGGTGAAGCTCGAGGAGGCGCTCGGGGCGGCGGCGATGGCGCTGATCGTCGCGATCTCCTTCGGCAACGTGGTGGTGCGCTACCTGACCAACGCCTCCTTCGCCTTCACCGAGGAGTTCTCGGTCTTCCTGCTCGTGTTCATGACCTTCGTCGGCGCCTCCGCCGCCTTCGCCACCGGCGAGCACATCCGCATCACCTTCTTCCTCGAGCGCATGGGCCCGCGAACCCGGCTCGCGGCGGAAGCCGTGACGCTGCTGGCCACCACCGCCATGTTCGCGTTGGTCGTCTACTACGGCGGGCAGGTCACCTTCGACGAATGGTACTGGGGCGAGACCTCGCCGGGGCTGGGCTACCCCGCCTGGATCTACACCGTCTGGCTGCCTCTGCTCTCGCTCGCGATCCTCGGCCGGGTGATCGGGCGCGCCGTCGCGACGTTGCGCGGGCGGGGGCGGTGATGGACCGCATCGTCCTGCTGCTGCTCGCCTTGGCGGCGCTCCTCGGGATCGGCACGCCGACCGCGGTGGCGCTCGGGGTCGCGGGCGCGAGCGGCATCGTCGTCGGGCTCGACCTCACCGCCTTGGCGATGGTCGGCACCAACACCTACAACGCGATCGCGAAGTACCCGCTGATCGCGATCCCGCTCTTCATCCTCACCGGCATGGTGTTCGAACGCTCCGGCGTCGCCAGCCGCCTCGTCGTCTTCGCCCAGGCGATCGTCGGGCCGCGCCGCGGCGGGCTCGCGCTCGTCGCGATCCTGGTCTGCCTGATCATGGGCGGCATGTCGGGCTCGGGCGTCGCCGATGCGGCGGCGGTCGCGACCGTGATGCTGCCCTCGATGCTGAAGGCGGGCTACCCCAAGCCCTTCTCCGCCTCCGTCATCGCCGCCTCGGCGGCGACGGCGATCCTTATCCCGCCCTCGATCGCGCTCATCGTCTACGCGATCCTGGTGCCCGGCGTGGACCTGCGCGCGCTCTTCGCCGCGGGCCTGCTGCCGGGGCTCCTCGTGGGCGCTGCCATCGCGGTCCCGACGATGATCCTGTCGCAGAAACACGATTTCGGCGCGAACGAAGGCTTCGAGCGGCCGCCCTTCTGGAACAGCCTCTACCGGGCGCTGCCGGGCCTGATGGCGCCGGTGATCATCCTCGGCGGCCTGCGCTCGGGGCTGTTCACGCCCACCGAGACGGCGGTGGTGGCCGCGGTCTACGGGCTGATCGTCGGGACGGTGCTCTACCGCAACATGGGGGTCGCCGACGTCTACCGGACCTTCGTCGACGCGGCGAAGATCTCGGGCGTGCTGATGCTGATCATCTCGCTCGCCGGCCTGTTCGCCTGGGCGGGCTCCACCATGGGCGCCTTCCGCGCCGCGGCGGACCTGATCATATCGCTGTCGGATTCGGAATGGATCACGCTCCTCGTCGTCATGGCGCTGCTGCTGCTCGCCGGCATGGTGCTCGACGGCGTGTCGATCTTCCTGATCACGCTGCCGCTGCTCGTGCCGGTGATGCAGGCCTTCGGCTGGTCGCAGGTCTGGTTCGGCGTCGTCATGGCGATCAACATCGCCATCGGCCAGGTGACGCCGCCGGTGGCGGTGAACCTGATGGTCACCGCCAAGGTCGCCAACGTGCCGATGGAGGCGACCTTCCGCTGGGTGTTCTGGCTCGTCCTGTCGATGGTGGCCGCGCTGGCGCTGGTGATCGTGTTTCCCGAGATCGCGCTGTGGCTGCCGCGCGTGCTCGGGTATCGGGTGAGCTGAGCTCCCCTCTCCCCGATGGGGAGAGGGGCTGGGGGTGAGGGAACGACGTCTGCCGGGCGAGGCTCGACGTCGACGGTGCCGGCTCCGGCGGTGGATCGAGCCGGCGCTCGGCGCCCTCACCCCCGGCCCCTCTCCCGTCCGGGAGAGGGGAGTACGGAGAGCGAAGGACGAGGCGATGACCAACGAGATGACCGGCGGCGAGATCCTCGCCCGGATGCTGCAGGCGCACGGGGCGGGGCCGATCTTCGGGATGGGCGGCTTCCAGCTCTTGCCCTTCTACGACGCCGCGCGCCGGCTCGGCCTCGCGCATTCGCTGATCAATGACGAGCGCTGCGGTGCCTTCGCGGCGGACGCCTACGCCAAGGTCTCGGGCCGGGTCGGGCTCGTCGACGCGACGCTGGGGCCGGGTGCGACGAACCTCGTCACGGGGCTGGTGGAAGCGCTCAACGCCGGCTCGCCCATCGTCGCCATCGTCGGCGACACGCACCGCGCCCATTCCTGGAAGAACATGACGCAGGAAGCGCGCCAGGCCGAGATCCTGCGCCCGGCGGTGAAGGAGCTGATCCGCGTCGAGGTGACCGCGCGCCTGCCGGAGCTGGTACGCCGCGCCTTCGCGGTCGCGACCACCGGCCGGCCGGGGCCGGTGGCGCTGATCGTGCCCGAGGACGTCTGCCACGACACCCTGGCGATCGACCCCGAGAGCCTCGTCGCCAATACCCGCTACCAGATGGCGCCGGCGCTGCGCGCGCGCCCCGACGCGCACGCGCTGGCGGAGGCGGCGGCTCTCCTCGCCAAGGCCGAGCGGCCGCTGATCCTCGCCGGGGGCGGGGTGCACATCTCGCGTGCCGCGCAGGCGCTGCAGGCCTTCGCCGAGCGCTTCTCCATTCCCGTCGCGCACACGATGTCCGGCAAGGGTGCGATCTCCTGCGCCTCGCCGCTGTCCGCGGGCCTGTTCGGCCGCTACGACCGCATCGCCAACGGGATGATCGCCGAGGCCGACGTGCTGCTGGCGGTGGGCTGCAAGCTCGGCGAGATCGCCACCAAGCGCTACACCGTGCCGCCGCCGGGCAAGGTTCTCATCCACCTCGACATCGTGGCCGAGGAGATCGACCGCACCTATCCCGCCGCCGTCGCCCTGTGGGGTGACGCCAAGGCGGGCGTCAACGCGCTCAACGACGCGCTCGCCGGCAAGTCCCCGCCGTCGGCGCGCTCGGCCTGGGCGGACCAGGTGGTCGCGCGCATGGCGGCTTGGCGCGAGAGCGCGCGCGAGCGGCTGGAGAGCGACGAGGTGCCCGTCTCGATGGGGCGGCTGATGGGCGAGCTCACTCGGCTGCTGCCGGCGGACGCGATCCTCGTCGCCGACGGTGGCTTCGCGGCGCATTGGGGCGGGCTGCTGTTCGACCAGAAGCAGGCTGGCCGCGGCTTCCTGCCCGACCGCGGCTTCGCCTCGATCGGCTACGGGCTGCCCGGAGCCATGGGCGCGAAGCTCGCCGCGCCCGAGCGGCCGGTGATGGCGATCACCGGCGACGGCGGCTTCAACATGGTGCTCGGCGAGCTCGAGACGGCGCGGCGCATGGGGCTCGCGGTGACCATCATCGTCGTCAACAACGCGGCGTCCGGCTACGTCAAGGCGCTCCAGCACCTGATGTACGGCGAGGGCGCCTACCAGTCCTCCGACCTCGCCGAGACGAACTACGCCCGCGTCGCCGAGGCGATGGGCTGCGCTGGCGTGCGCGTCGAGACGCCGGACGCCCTCGCCCCCGCGCTGAAGCAGGCGCTGGCGCATCGCGACGGGCCCTTCGTCATCGACCTCGTCGTCACCCGCGATCCGGCGAAGATGCTGCCGGCGGCCGACAGCCGCGCGGTCCAGGTGAAGAAGGGCGATCGTGTCGCCTGAGCCCCTACTCGCCGACACGATCACCCGCCTGCCCGAGGAAGCGGCGGGCGCGGTGGTGGTGAGCGGCTCGCACGGCGGCGTCTACGCGGCCTACGTCGCGCGGCGCGAGGGCGTGCGCGCCGTGATCCTCAACGATGCGGCGGTGGGCCGGGACGAAGCCGGCATCGGCGGCCTCGCTTGGCTCGACGCCGCCGGCATGGCGGCGGCAACCGTCGCCGCGGCCTCCGCCGACATCGGGGACGCCGCGGACATGCTGGCGCGCGGGATCGTCTCGCATGCGAACGCCCGCGCGACCGCGCTCGGCGTCGTGCCGGGCCTCGCCTGCCGCGCGGCGGCCGAACGGCTCGCCGCCGCGCCGCTGCCGGACGGCCCGTTCGCGCCGCTCGACGAGACCCGCCGCGTCGAGACGCCCCCCGGCGCGCGCCGTCCCCTCGTGCTGGTCGACAGCGCGGCCCTCGTGCGGCCGGAGGACGCCGGCGCCGTGGTGGTGACGGGCTCGCACGGCGCGCTGTTCGGCGGCGATCCGAAGAACGCGCTCAAGGCCGACGCCGCGCTCGCGCTCTTCAACGACGCCGGCGGCGGCGTCGGCACGACGCGGCTGCCGGCGCTCGAGGCGCGCGGCATCGCGGCCGCCACGGTCTCGGCGGCGAGCGCGCGCATCGGCGACGCGCGCTCCACGCTGGAGGACGGGATCGTCTCCGCGCTCAACGCCCGTGCGGCGGCGCTCGGTGGGCGGGTGGGCATGCGGGCATCGGATCTCGTCGCGCTGGCCCTGCGGGCATGAGCCGCCTCGATCGCCGACGGCTCAGTGCGCGAGCCCGAGCGGCGGCGCGACGATCTCTGCCGGCGCGGGCATCGGCTGCGGCAGGTCCGGGCCGGAGCGGAACGCCTCCCACAGCTCGACGACGAGCGCGTCGAGCCCCTGGGCCGAGCGCGGGCGCCAGCTCGGCCGCCGGCGCAGGGAGACGGCGATGTCGGGGAGCGGCGGCAGGCCGGCCACGTCGCCGAGCGGCCGGATGCCCGCATAGGCCTGGAAGTTCGGCAGCACGGTGAGCCCGAGATTGACGCGCACCGCCGCGCGCAGGGCCGAGAGGTCCTCGCTCTCGTGCACGCAGCGCCACGGCACCGCCGCGCGCTCCAGCGCCGCGACCGCGAGCTGGCGGATGCCGCAGGGCGCGCGGAAGAGGACGAGCGGCAGGGCCCGCGGCTCGGCGTCGAGCGTCGTCTCCTGCGCGCCGAACCAGGCGAGCGGCGCCACCTGCAGTGGCGTATTGCCCCCGATGTCCTTCGGCGCGCCGACGAGGAGCGCGAGGTGCAAGCGCCCGTCCTCGACCTGCTCGGACAGAGTCTGGCTGCGGCCGACCTTCACCACGAGCTGAACGTCCGGATAGCGCTCGTGCACCGTCGAGATGACGAGCGGCAGCAGCGATTCCGAGAAGTGCTCGGGCATGCCGAGATTCACGACCTCGCGCAGCTGCTCTCCCGCGAAGCGGCGATACGTCTCGTCGTTGAGCTCGAGTATCCGCCGGGCGTAGCCGAGCAGCAGCTCGCCCTCGGGAGTCAGCACCAGCTTGCGCCCGTCGCGCCGGAACAGCGCTCGCCCGAGCGTCTCTTCCAGCCGTTTCATTTGCTGGCTCATGGCTGGTTGCGTCATGGCGAGGCCGTCGGCCGCGCGGGCGAAGCCGCCGGTTTCAACTACTGCGACGAAGCTGCGCAAGAGTTGGATATCGATATTGATGCGGCGCGTCACGGGTGCCTCCCGGTAGTCGTCGACCACAGGTTTCGCGTCTTCGGGAACGTCGTCGCCGCGCGATGCCGGGTCAATCCGGCAGACCGCTTAGTTCCTCGCTTTCCGCGAAATTCCGCGTCTCGCACGGAAGGCGCGCGAGATCGATAAGTCGTGGGCATGTCTCGAATAGGGAGAAGTCGTTTCCCGTTTCGAGGCGGCACGCGCAGGCTCCGGGCAATCCCAAGACAGGAGACGAACCGTGACATCATCCTCCCCAGCTTCCTCAGCAGGACCGTACGCCGCCTCGATGCAGGCGTCGTCCCTGCCGCTGATCTTCATCGTCCTGTGGAGCTCCGGCTACGTCGGCGGCGCGATCGGCATCCTCTACGCCGAGCCGTTCACGATGACCTTCCTGCGCTTCGCGCTCGCCGGGCTGATCATGCTCGTCTTCGCGATCGCGACCCGCACGCCGATGCCGTCCGGCCTCGGCCCGCTCGGCCACATGGCCGTGGTCGGCTTCTTCATGCAGGCCCTCCAGTTCGGCGGCCTCTACGCCGGCATGAAGGCGGGCGTCCCCGCCGGCCAGTCTGCCCTCATCGTCGGCCTGATGCCGGTCGTCGTCGGCCTGCTCGCGGGGCCGCTGCTGGGCGAGCGCGTCGGCTGGCGCCAGTGGATCGGGCTCGGGCTCGGGCTCGTGGGTGTCGTCCTCGTCCTCGCCGACAAGGTCGACGTCGGCTTCGCCGCGCTGGCCGGCTACGGCTACACGCTCGCGGCGCTGTTCGGCATCACCGCCGGTACGCTCTACCAGAAGCGGTTCTGCGGCGGCTTCGACCTGCGCACCACCGGCTTCGTCCAGATGATGGTCGGCGCCGCGGTGATGCTCGTCGCCGCCTGGACCACCGAGACCATGGTCATCGACTGGACGCCCGCCTTCATCGGCTCGGTCGTCTGGCTCGCCGTGATGAACTCGATCGGTGCCCTGATGCTGCTCTACATCATGATGCGGCGCGGCGAGGCGACCAAGGTCGCGAGCCTGTTCTTCCTGATCCCGCCGGTGACCCAGATCATGGCCTCCGCCGTTATCGGCGAGATTCCCACCCTGCTCGCGATGGTCGGCTTCGGCCTCGCCTCGCTCGGCGTCTGGCTCGCCAACCGGCAGGTCCCCAAGGCCCTCGCGGCGCCGCTGCGGCCGACGGCCGACGTCGAGCCACGGCGTGCGGGCTGATGCGGGCGGGGACCGCGCACGGCGCCGATCGGAGGCCGCATGCGACGGCTCGCGACCTGCTAAAGCCTGCGTTGTGCACCGCGGAGGAGGCCTGCTTGGCCATCTGGATGGACAGGAGTCGATGATGGTGGAAGAGGCGGGCAAGCGCGACGAGCAGATGGACGACCCGGGTGCGTCTGCAGCGCTGGGCACGGCGCTCGACGCGGCGATGTCGCATGCGCTGGACCTGGAGCGGGACGTGTCGCGCGAGGGTGCTGCCGACGACAACGGAGCCCGCGAAGTGCGGATACGCCGCGCCTGGGCGGACTGCGACGATCTCGTTTTCAGGATCGCCGCCGTGCCATTGCGTTCGTCGAGCGATCTGCGCGTGAAGGCGAAGGCGTTTCTCTGGCTCGACGGCGGGCTCTCGGCGCAGGAAGGCACGCTTTCCGCGCGCCTCCTCAGCGAGGTCATGGGCCGGCTCACCAACGGTGATCGGCAAGCTTGATCCGCCCGCATCCGCCGTCTTGGCTCGGCTCATGGATGCGCGCCGTGCGCGGCCCAAAAAAGAAAAAAGCAAGGCTCGCGCCTTGCTCGGAAGATTTCTCGTTTTTCGAGATTTCGGCCGGTCTCTGATGAACCGTCGTCCGGATGGCGCTCGCGCCTGCGGACTTCTCGCCTCGTTTCCTCCCAGACTTGGGCCGCACCCCTCGAACACGTCGAGACAGCGTGTCTTGGTGAAGGCTTCTTAGCGCGTCGTTACGCGTTTGTCACGTCCTTGTGCAGCGTGTGCTCGTGCTTTTCGCATATGGGCATAACCGCGGCAGCTGCCGCGGAACCGCCACCGTTCGGCGGCATCGGCGAAAAGCGCCGGAAAGCCTTGTCATCGGGCGCGCATCCGTATTGTGTGCGACACGCGCGGCGCGCGGCTCGGCCGCCCGGCCGCGCGCCGCGCCCACGCCCGAGGACGACATGCGTCTTTCCCGTTATTTCCTGCCCACCCTCAAGGAGACGCCCCGCGAGGCGGAGATCGTCTCCCATCGCCTGATGCTGCGCGCCGGCCTGATCCGCCAGCAATCCGCCGGGATCTTCTCCTGGCTGCCGATCGGCAAGCGCGTGCTCGACCGCATCTCCGCGATCGTGCGCGAGGAGCAGGACCGGGCGGGCGCCGTCGAGATCCTGATGCCGACGATCCAGTCCGCGGACCTGTGGCGCGAGAGTGGGCGCTACGACGCCTACGGCGCGGAGATGCTGCGCATCGAGGACCGGCACGAGCGCGACATGCTCTACGGGCCGACCAACGAGGAGATGGTCACCGACATCTTCCGCACCTACGTGCGCTCCTACAAGGACCTGCCGCTGAACCTCTACCACATCCAGTGGAAGTTCCGCGACGAGATCCGCCCACGCTTCGGCACCATGCGCTCGCGCGAGTTCCTGATGAAGGACGCCTACTCCTTCGACCTCGACGAGGCTTCGGCACGCCACTCCTACAACAGGATGTTCGTCGCCTACCTGCGGACCTTCGAGCGTCTGGGGCTGAAGTCGATCCCGATGCAGGCGGACACCGGGCCGATCGGCGGCAACCTCTCGCACGAGTTCATCATCCTCGCCGAGACCGGCGAGAGCGAGGTGTTCTGCCACGCGGACACCCTCGGCTTCGACACACCGCCGGTGGACACGGACTTCGAGGACGCCGCCGCGCTGCAGGGCATCGTCGACCGCTGGACCTCGCTCTACGCCTCGACCGACGAGAAGCACGACGAGGCCGCCTGGGCGCAGGTGCCCGAGGCCAAGCGGGTGGCGGCGCGCGGCATCGAGGTGGGGCACATCTTCTATTTCGGCACCAAGTACTCCGAGCCGATGCGCGCCGTCGTCACCGGGCCGGACGGGCGCGAGCATGCGGTGCACATGGGCTCCTACGGCATCGGGCCGTCGCGGCTGGCGGCGGCGGCGATCGAGGCCGGGCACGACGAGGCGGGCATCGTCTGGCCCGACGCCATCGCGCCCTTCGACCTCGCGCTCCTCAACCTGAAGGCCGGCGACGCGGCGGTGGACGCCGCCTGCGCGGGCCTCTACGGCGATCTCCAAGCAGCGGGGTTCTCGGTTCTGTACGACGACACCGACGACCGGCCCGGCGCGAAGTTCGCGACCGCCGACCTGATCGGCCTGCCCTGGCAGGTGATCGTCGGGCCCAAGAGCCTGGCCGAGGGCAAGGTGGAGCTCAAGCGGCGACGCACCGGCGAGCGCGAGCTCCTCGCCATCGCCGACGTGGTCCCGCGGCTGACCGGGCGCTGAGGCGGCGGCGATGGCGAACACGGGCGGCACGCGACCCTTCTCCGGATTCGAGTGGATGCTCGCCGGGCGCTACCTGCGCACCCGGCGCCGGGAGGGCTTCGTCTCCGTCATCGCCGGCTTCTCCTTCATCGGGATCATGCTCGGCGTGGCGACGCTGATCATCGTGCTCTCGGTGATGAACGGCTTTCGCAACGAGCTCCTGTCGAAGATCGTCGGCATGAACGGCCACGTCTTCATCGCCCCGATCGATCGCCCGCTGACCGACTTCGCCGAGCTCGCCGAGACGGTGGAGGCGTTGCCGGGCGTGGTGCGCGCCGTGCCGACGGTGGAGGGCCAGGCCTTCGCCTCCTCGACCGTGCAGGGCGGCGGCGTGCTGGTGCGGGGCGTGCGGCCGCAGGACCTCGTTCGGCTCGACCAGATCGCCGGCAACATCGTCGGCGGCTCGCTCGACGCCTTCGGCGAGGAGGAGGGCGTCGCCATCGGCGCGCGGCTGGCGAGCTCGCTCGGCCTCCTGCCGGGCGACACGCTGACCCTGATCTCCCCGCGCGGCGCGGCGACGCCGTTCGGCACCGCGCCGCGGATCAAGTCCTATCCGATCGCGGCGATCTACGAGGTCGGCATGACGGAGTTCGATTCGGCCTTCGTCTACATGCCGCTCGAGGAGGCGCAGGCCTACTTCAACCGCCCCGGCGACGTGACGGTGGTCGAGGTCTTCCTCGACGACGCGGAGCGCGTCGTCGCCGCGCGCGCGCAGATCGAGCAGGCCGTGGAGCGGCCGATCTTCCTCACCGACTGGACGCAGCGCAACTCGAGCTTCTTCTCGGCGCTGCAGGTCGAGCGCAACGTCATGTTCATCATCCTCACGCTGATCGTGCTCGTGGCGGCGCTCAACATCGTCTCGGGCCTGATCATGCTGGTGAAGGACAAGTCCTCCGACATCGCCATCCTGCGCACGATGGGCGCGACGCGGGGCTCGGTGATGCGGGTGTTCCTGATCACCGGCGCCTCGATCGGCATCGTCGGCACCCTCGCGGGGCTGGCGCTGGGGGTGGTCTTCACCCTCAACATCCAGGCGATCCAGGACGTGATCGCGCGCATCACCAACCAGACGCTCTGGGACCCGACGGTGCGCTTCCTCTCGGAGATCCCCGCCGAGATCGACTGGACCGAGGTCGGGGCGGTCCTCGGCATGGCCATGGGGCTCTCGCTGCTCGCGACGCTCTATCCCTCCTGGCGGGCGGCACGGCTCGATCCCGTCGAAGCCCTGCGCTACGGATGACCGGCATGGACGCTAAGACGGCGGCGGGCGCCGCGACGGTGGGCGCCCCGGGAGACGAGACGCCCACCCTGTTCCTCTCGCAGGTGGCGCGCTGGTATCCCCAGCGCGAGGGCCGGCTCGTGATCCTCGAGAGCGTCGACTTCGCGGTCTGGCCCGGGGAGATCGTCGCGCTCGTTGCGCCCTCGGGCACCGGCAAGTCGACGCTGCTCCACGTCGCCGGCCTGCTCGAGCGGCCGGACGGCGGCGAGGTCTACGTCGGCGGCGAGCCGACGGCGCACATGGACGATGCCGGCCGCACGCGGCTGCGCCGCGAGGAGATCGGCTTCGTCTACCAGTTCCACCATCTCCTGCCCGAGTTCTCGGCGCTCGAGAACGTGGTCATGCCGCAGATCATCCGCGGGCTGAGGAAGGCCGAGGCGCGCGAGCGCGCGCGCGAGCTGCTCGGCTTCCTCGGCCTCGGCGACCGGCTGTCGCACCGCCCCTCGGAGCTCTCGGGCGGCGAGCAGCAGCGCGTCGCCATCGCCCGGGCCGTCGCCAACGCGCCCCGCGTGCTCCTGGCGGACGAGCCCACCGGCAATCTCGACCCGCAAACCTCGGCCCACGTCTTCCAGACGCTGGTGTCGCTGGTGCGCGCCTCCGGCCTCGCGGCGGTGATCGCCACCCACAACCATGCGCTCGCCCGGCGCATGGACCGCGTCGTCTCGATCCGCGACGGACGCGTGGTCGAGCTCGCCCTGCCGGACGGCTGAGGCAGATTCCACACAGAAATTATGGTGATTTACGCCTGACGGAACAGAGCGTTCCGCTGTGTGCGTTAACCTTGACAGCAACGAGCACGAAGAGAGAACTTTTGTTCCGAACGAAGATGGAACAGAATGGAACGGTGAAGAGCGCGGCCGCGATCCGCAGGTCGCGCTCCGGAATTCCGTTCCCCGCATTCCAGGGAGGCCGTCATGTCCCGTCTCGTGATCCTCACCCGCCGCGCCCGCCTGCCGCTGCGCGCTACCGCCGAGACCGCGATGGAGGTGGTCTCGCTCGCCCTGTTCGTCGCCATGGTCGCCGCCTGGGCCAGCGTCGGCGGGTGACCTGAAACGCGAAGGGTCCCCCGTGCGTTATCGGGTCGCGGCCTCGGTGCCGCAGCGACAGATCACGAGGGAGGACGCGGTGAAATCCTGGGGCGACGTCAACCGGGTGCTGAACGGCATGGTGCGCGAGGGCCGGATCTCATCCTTCCGCTCCAACGCGGCGGAGGCGCGCCAGACCGGCTCGCTCGAGATCGCGATCGTCCCCGCCGACGGCGGCGACAAGGAGTCGGCCCGCCGCGAAGCCGTGCGCGAGCTCGCCCGGCTGGGCATCACCGCGCAGGTGCACGCCGAGTAGGGGAGCCGGTCCCAGCCGATCGAGAATTCGTTTCGTCACCGAAAAACCGGTTGCGCCCCGCAGCGCCTCTGGCTATATCCCCTCCACCAACACGGACGGCACCGTCCGAAGCGCCCAGGTAGCTCAGTTGGTAGAGCATGCGACTGAAAATCGCAGTGTCGGTGGTTCGATTCCGCCCCTGGGCACCATCCCTTCCCCAAAGCCTTGTTTTTCCTCGTCTTTTTCCGGGTGGGACCCTGAAGTGGGACCCTGCAACACGATCCTGTCGGCACGCTCGCCGAGCGAGATCAGGTGCATCGCGTCGCGTGCGAGGCGGCGCTGATCTGCCTTCGCCGTATAGCGTGCCGCCTCTTTCGCGGACGCCCATCCGAACATCGCCATGAGCTGGCGCTCGGTGGCGCCGTTTTCGGCGGCAAGCGTCGCGCCGAGCTTGCGGAGCCCGTGAGCCGAGCATCCGTCGAGCCCGGCTTCGAGCACGCGCTTGTGAAACCAGTTGCCGAAGCCGTTCGCCGTGAACGGCTTGCCGAACTCGGTCACGAGGAACGTATCGCCGCCCATGAGCGCCTGATCGGTTTCGGCGAGGACGGCTCGCAGAGGGGGAAGGAGGGGCAGCACGAGAGCGCGCGGCTTCTTCACGCCGTTCTTCTTCGGAGAGAACGTGATCTCGCCGCCGTCGATATGCCGAGGCCCGAACTGCACAACGTCGGACCGCCGCATCCCGGTGTAGAGCATGATCGCGAAGGCGAGCGCGGCCTTCGTCCCGGGCGAATGGCGCGACAGGAATCGCTCGGCCTCTCCCCGTGTCCATGAGTGAAAGCCGTCGCCCGTGGCCGTGAAGCGGTCGACGTCTCTCGTCGGGTTCGCCCTCACCTTCGCCGGGTGTGCGGCCATGCCGAACGTGAAGACCTGCGAGATCGCCTTCATGCGCTCGTTTGCGGCTGCGGGCGTGTCCGCCTTCCGGTCACGGAGAATGCGGACCGCCTCGAAGGTCATGTATTGCAGCGGCATGTCAGCGAAGAGCACCTTCGCCCCGCTCTTCGTCGGCTCCAGCATCGTCGACTCGAGGATGGCGCGGCGCACCCGCCGCGTGCTTGCGGCGAGGGCGCGGAACTCGGGCGACATGAAGTAGGACTCGCAGAGCCATCGCCACGTCCCGGGGCGACATGCTCCCTCGCGGGGCCGCGCCAAGCTCGCGAGCGCGTTCTCGTAGGCTGACATGAAGTCGGGCGTCCAGGGCGTGCCGTGAAGCCGAACCTTCTTCTGGCCCTTCTTCCGGAGATAGATGCGGACGTTCCCGCGAGCGTCGACGTCTTCGATACAGAACGGGGGGAGGCGGCGCGGCATGGCGTTCTCAGGCTGCGAGATCAGTCCAGGGGTTAACGGCCGTGTCGCTTTCACACGCTCGGCCGTCGTCGGGAAGAACATCGATAGCGTGATCGAGGGCATGACGACACCACGCGACCCGCGCAAGCCCGCCGAGCCGCTTCGGGCGCGGCATCACGCCGGCCTCCACGAGCTTCATGAACGAATTCTCAGAGAGGCAGACGTAATCCGCTGCCTCACTGCGGGTGAGGAGGCGCCTCTCGGGGCGCGGCACGGGCGTCGGTGCACACGTTTGCTGCCGACCGAGGCCCTCAGGGCGGGTAGATCTGCTCATATCTCGCGCTATAGCGAGCGCGAGCCGGATTGCGCGCGAAAGTCCGCGTCTGACCAGCGCAAAGGTCGGATCATCAAAAAGACGACTCAGGCGCTTGACGCGAGCGGTTGTGCACGGCTCTCCGAGTAGGTCAAGCCATCGAACACGGGTGTTGGAACGGTTGCGGTCCATGGTGGCGTCGGCGAACGTGCCGCCGGAGAGCGTCGAGGTGGTCGCCGTGCAACAGCTTGCGCATCACTTGCCCCCACCTCGGCGCACCGGGGTGATCTTCTCGCCCTTGCTGAGGATGTATTCCGCGCCATCCTGTCCCTTCTTATGCGGGCCCGCCCACACGATGTAGTAGAGATGGCCGCCCTGCGTGTTGCGGATCAGGCGCCCTGTCGAGACGTGCCCGAACTCCTTCCGCAGGCGCCCCCGATACCAGTCCAGGAGGCGGATGCCGGAGTCCGCGAGCTTCAGGGTCTTGGGCCCGAACAGGTCTTCGCTCTCCTCGTAGGCGTGGTCCCACCACTCCTTCGACCCGAAGAAGTCGTCGAGCGTCTCGCGCCAGTTGGGACGAATGTTGCCGCTCCGGACAAGAAAGCGCTGGATGGCCATGTTGAGCGGGAAATTGACCATCACTTCGATTCCGCCCGTGCGCCCCAGCGCCGCTACCACGTCCCACGGGATGTGCATCCCGAACGGATCGATGAACACGACGCCTCTATGGTTGCGCCAGTCAACGCCGTCGTCGAGGAGTTGCCTGAGTTCGGTGGCGGCGTCGCCCTCGCGGACGATTATGCGGCGCGTGTCCCCGTATTCCCGCTCCAGAGCCCGCAACTCCGCCGCGCGGACCGGGTCGCGCTCAATGAAGACGTAACGGGAGAAGGGGTTACTGATGTCGAGCGCGACGCGGGGCGAGCCCTTGAGGAACTCCACGGCCTCGGGTTCGTCCGGCGGCTCCAGCTCGTCGAACAGGCTCTCCAGTGGGGACGCGTCGGGCTTTGCCTTCCGGCGTATCTTGTCGCGACCGGGCCCGGCGAAGGCGTCGACGAAAATCGTGCCCTTGCACCAGTGCCCCTGGTTCTTGAGGACCTTCGTGTAGAAGTCGAGATAGGCCCCCAGCGCCGCGAGCTTCTCCTTGGCCCAGGGGCCGACGCCTTCCTTCGGTCGCTTGCTCATTCTGCGGCTGTCCGGAGTGGTCGTGGACCCGCCACAGGAAACTCGCTCCACTCGCGCCCGTCTAGCGTGCGCCCGCCAGTTTTGGGGCGGAATCCTCCCCATTGTTTGAAGAAGAACGCCACCCCGGCAGCGAGGCACTGGTCGCGGACGCTGCGCACCCAGGCTGGGTTCATGGAGCGAGCCCGGGGGCCGCTCTCGCCGCCAACAATCACCCAGTTGATCCCGTCCAGCGGGAGCCGCCCCACCGGGCCGATTAGCGGCTCGACCGAAAGGAAACGCACGCCTGCGGGGGCGGACTGCAGGTGGCGCACTCGGGATAGCTTCGTGCCGTCCTCGACCGAGACCCCGCACCAGATGTGCGCGGGCCCGCGGTCCTCCCCGTAACGCCGCAGCAGGAAGTCGCGCATGAGGGACGAGCGCTTGGTCAGCACCTGAAAGGTGTGCCAATGCGCCTGCTCCATGGTTTCGAAGACCCGCTCAATGAACTCCGCCGGGACCTCCTTGTGGAACAGGTCCGACATCGAGTTCACGAAGATCATGCGCGGCTCGCGCCAAGCCAGCGGCTGCCGCAAGCGGGCGGGCCGGAGCGTCAAGTCGAATCCGCTCTCGAACGGGTGTCCGGGCACACCGCGAAAGCGTTCCGAGAAGCGCTCGGCGTAGCAGTTGTCGCAGCCCGCGCTGATCTTCGTGCAGCCCGTGACCGGGTTCCACGTCGCGTCGGTCCACTCGATTGAGCTATTGTTGGCCATGGCTCACCGGATCGGGCTATCAATTCTTCATACACGAGAGTTGTTCGCAAACCGCTAACCAGCGCGGCGACGGAGACGCTCGCCGACTGCCGGCACGCCTCTCGTGTTGCCTCGACGCGCGTGGGGCCGTTCGCCCTCATATTGGCGATCGTTATCGGCGGGATCGGGTCTCCCTTGGACGTGTAGGCGCGGCGAGGGTTACGCATCGTGCGCTTCCCCCGCCGCTGCGCCGAGCACTTGATCGTGTCGGCTCAAGGGTCTAGCCGCCGAGATAGCCGGCCGCGCGGCCGATCTCGATGGCGAGGAGGGCGACCGTCGCGATGGCGGCGGCGATGAGAAGGGCTCGCTCGAGCCCGGTAAAGCGGAAACGCAACGGTCTCATTCCTTGTCCCCTGCGACCGGCGAGAGCCTTGTCGTGATCGGCTCCCGTGGCGTAGGGTGGACCCGCTCGCCCAGAGCTAGGGTTCACGCCCTACTAGAGCCGCTTCGACCTGGCAGGGTCGGGCGGCTCTTCCCGTTCGAGGCACCTCCAAGGGGGAGGCATCCCACGCAACGCGGGTAAACTCTGGTGTCGATTCCGCTGTCGTGGCAAGCGCGACGAATCTGCCCTTCGTAGTTTTACGTATGTTCCGTTGGCCGGCTTTTGGCGCATGGTGCGGAATCTACGCGCACGAACGGGCACGAACGGTCGTTTGCGGCACGGACGGAACCGGCCAGGAGTTCGCATTTCCTGTGGATAACCTGCCCATTCCCAGCGGTGCCTCTGATCGCGACCGCTCGGCCTCGTGAAGCTCGCGCGCCAGCCGCCGAAGGTGATTCGGCGCATAGACGGGATCACGACCGAGCAGGCGTCGACCGCCAGCGACGTGGCGCTCCATGTAGTAGCTCCACCCGTCCGCCTCGTAACAGACGCGGGCGTCAGCCTGACGCGCCTCGCCGGCGTGTCCCTTAGGACGCCAAGCGCCGCCGACCTTCCTAAGAGCGGTCAGGATCTCCGGCCGGTCGTTGTCATTCGCCACGACGGCGCCGTGAAGGTGAACCTGCCCTGACGTCGACACGCCGACGACGAAGACGAAGTGCGGTGAGCGATCCGGGAGAGCGCGGCCGAACACGCGGGCGAGGTCGCGCGCGATGTCCTTCTTGAACCGCTCGGCGTCGGCCTTCGCCTTCGCGGTGAGGCGCTCGTCGACGTGGAGGGTGAAGGCGAGGGCCGGGCCGAAGATCTCCATCGCACGCCCGTAGGCCTGGACCTTCCGGGGATAGGCCGTGTCCGCCCAGCGCTTCAGGCGTGGCGTAATGGGCCCTTCGGGCCGCGCTTCGCGCGCGCTCTGTCCTGAGGCCGTCTCTCTGTTCGCCGTGGCATGAGGGGTGGGGAGGTGGTGGGGGTTGCTAACTGGACCGGCGCCGGGCTGCACCGCGGATGGCGCGCCCGCACGCCTTGAGAGAGAAGCGTTTGCGCGACTGTCGGCGACGCGCTCGCGACGTGGACGCTGCGCCTTTTTTACCGCCGGCGTCGCCGGGCGCGTCGTCGCCGTTGTGTGCCTTGTGCGGCCCGCGGTCGGGGCTTCGTCGTCGTTCGCTGGCGCGAGCATGCCGAAGACCTGGCAGGTCCGGTCGACTTCCTCGGCCGAGAGGGAGCGCGGTTCACGCGCTACGTCTCTCGGTGCCGATGCGATGATCTCGTCTATCTCGCGGAAGACCGCGGCCAACTCGCAGTCCTCGTCGGCGGTGTTCCCGTCTTGCGCGGGTAACGCACCCATCTGCCCTTCTCCTACCAACGCTCGTTCCCGCCGAGTAGCAGGTCAAGAGCGCGCGAGCGCCGTCTCTCAATCGGCGTCGTCGGGGTGATTATACAGCGCCACTTGGGGCAGTTAAAGCACGAATACCCGTCGCAGCGTGCAGTATCTAAAATAATTACAGTGAGCGAACAGAAGAACTTGTTGCGGTGTGCAAGACAAAGCGCTATAGTAATCAGGTCGGTCGCTCCTACCGATGTGCTCTCACTGAAACGAACCCGCCGGACTTCGGTCCGGCGGGATTTTTCGTGCGCACGTCAGACGCGGGGATTGTTCATCACGCCGCCCGGCCGCATCTGCCTCCGCATCTCCGAGACGACGACTTGGCGCATCACGCCTTCGATCTCGCGCGAGACCTTTGCGGCAAGCGACCGGTCCGCCTCCTCGCCCCGGGAGCCGCCCTCGACGCTTACGTTAATCGTCGGCGCAACGGTCATCCCGCCGCTGTTGCCGACGCTTGCGAAGCTGGCCGCGGGCATCGCCGGGGCGCCGACGAGGCCGCCGGCTGCGAAGGCCGGCACACGGCCCGCGTTGATCGCTTCGAGCAAGGGGAGGTGTCGGCGCGTGGCCGCGGCGTTGATGACGAACTCGCCATCGGAGAGCCGGGCCGGGATGCTGTCCGTCTTCGGGCCGCCCGGCCCGGAGACGTAGCCGCCCGTCGCGAAGCCCTGCACGTGGCCGCCGTCGGCGAAGCCGAACATGCCCCCGAACAGAGACGAGAACGCCTTTTGCAAGAGCATCTTGGCGAGGGACTTCGCCAGCTCCTTGAACACCTCGTCTAGGCGCTTCCCCTCGACGATCGCATCGGCCAGGCCGGACGCGAGCCCGTCCGTGAACGCCTTCCCGACGTCGGCGAGAAGCTGTTGCGTCTCACGGGCGCGCTCAAGCGCTTGTGTCGAGGCCGCGTAGGACTGCGCGAGGGCGTCGACCTTGGACTTCAGCTCGTCGGTGATCGGGACGCCGGCGGCACGCGCCGCGTCGAGGAGCTGATGCGCCATCTTCGTGCGCTCGGCTTCCATGCCGTTCATGCCGAGCGCCTGGCGCTCGCGATCGAGGGCGAGGATCGCGGCCTCTACCTGCGCAACCTCACGGTCGAAGGCGTTCGTGCCTCCAGCCGCCCCGCCCGTGCGAGCGCGGCCGCCTGGCGCGGTGCCGACGCCGGCCGAGGGCGTGAACGGACGAAGGCGCGCGTCGAGGCTCCCGTCGTCGAGCGCGACGGGCGCGGGCCGGGTCGCCAGGCGCGCCTCGCCGCGCTCGTTGGAGAGCCGGCGCAGCTCGGCCAGGCCGGCGCGAGAGGCGTCGAAGGCGTCGCCGAGGAAGTCGCGCGAGAAGTTGCGCTCGATGCTCTCGGCGAAGGCGTCGCCGGTGCGGCGCGCGACGCCGGCATAGGCGTTCTCGATGCGGCCGAGGTTGACCGGCGAGACCGTGCCGAGGCCGGTCCCGAGCGTGCCGTTGATCCCGGTGACGACGGAGTTGATCGCCTCGACGGCCTTGTTCGCGAGGCGCTCGATCGCCTCGATGGCCGCGTTCACGGCCGCAATCACGCCGTCTGCGATCGCCGGGCCGAGGTTGTCGAAGGCCAGCTCGATCGTGTCGGCCGCAAAGACGAAGCCGCCGATCATGGCGTTGGCGACGTGCTTCACGGCGACGAGGAGCGAGTCGAAGCTCGACGAGGCGTCGACGCCGGCCGAGGAGAGAGCCGAGGAGATGGCATCGGCCGCCTGCGCGAACCCGGCCATCATGGCGTCGGCCGCTTCGATGCTCTCGCGCTTCACGAGGTCGAAGGCGACGGCCGCGTAATCCGCGAGGGAGGCGACGTCGGCCGCGATCGGCCGGATGCTGTCGCCGAGGAGGTAGAAGGCCGTCCCGAGGCCGGCGACGCCCGCGGCGATCGGGCCGCCGACGGCGAAGGCGGCGAGCGCCGCGCCGAGTGAGAGGGCGAGCGGGGCGGCGAGGTCGATGTTCTCGGCGAGCCCGTTGATCGCGCCGGCGATCTTGGCGCTCGCGCCCGCGCCTTGATCGGCCTGACCGATGTAGCGCGTCATCGCCGTGTCGAGGTTCTGGAAGCTCTGCGCGATCGTCGAGTTGGTCCGGGAGAACTCGGCCTCGATCTTGGTCGAGCCGTTGAGCACGGCCTTGAACACGCGGTCGGCCGTGAGGGCGCCGGCCTCGCCGAGCGCCTTCAGCTCGCCGACGCTGACCCCGAACTCGTCGGCGATGGCGCGGGCGAGCGCCGGCGCTCCCTCAAGGACGGAGTTCAGCTCGTCGCCGCGGAGCGCTCCCGATTGGAGCGCCTGGTTGAGCTGTGTGATCGCGCCGCTCGCCGCCGCGGCGCTCGTGCCGGAGAGCGAGAAGGCCTTGCCGATCGTCTCCGTCACGCGGACGACTTGCGCCTGAGACGCGCCCATGGCCGCCGTCGCGCGGCGAAGGCCGGCGTAGAGGTCGACCGTCGCCGAGAACTCCGAGCGCGAGCGCATGGCGACGTCGGCGAGCTGCCATTGACGGGCGGCGACGTTGCCCATGGTCTCGCCGGCCGCGGCGATCTTGTTCGCCGCCTCGGTCCAGCCGTCGGCGTAGCGGCGGAGCTGGCGCACGCCGAGGGCCGCGCCGAGCGCTCCCGTCGCCGTGCTCGCCATCATGCCGAAGCTGCGCTGAAGATTGCGCGCGGCGCGCTGGCCGCGGCGCTCGATCTCCCCGAAGCGCCGGTTCGCGGTCCCGGCGGCGCGCGCCATGTTGCGCTCGAACTCCCGGATGCGCGCTTCGAGTAGAACCGCAAGCCTTTCGGCGTCTCCGCTCATGATCGTTCCTTCAGAAGACGAGGAGGCCGCCGGCCCGCTCGGACGTGGTGTAGATGGATGAGGTGTCGTCGCCGACGGCGGCGCGCTGCACGGCCATGGCGCAGGCAACCGCGCCGTCGATACGGTCGCGGCTCTTGCCCTTGTGGAAGGTGCGATTGCCCTTGCCGTCGTCGTGAACGGCGATGTTCTCGAAGTTCCAGCGAAGCACGGGGTGGGCGCCGTGCTTGAAGTTGCCGGAGACGATCGCCCGCTCAAGCGTTTGGATCGCCGGGCTCATGGACACCCACCCCTGCCGGAACTCGACGACGGGGAAGCCGTCCTCGGCCAGGTTCGCCATCATGACGCGGCCGAGGTAGGGGTCGAAGGCGATCTCACGGACGTCAAAGGCGTCGCACAGCTCGCGAATACGCTCCTCGACGCGCCGGTAATCGACGACGTTTCCGGGCGTCGGCTCGAGGAAGCCTTCCTCAGCCCAACGCGGATAGGGCACGCCGTCACGATCGGCGCGGATGCGCAGGTTGTCGCCGGGACAGGCGAACCAGGGCACGACGGAGAACTCGTCGTCGCCGGTGCGGAAGGCCGCGACGATCGCCGTCAGGTCGGAGACCGTCGAGAGGTCGACGCCGAGCCAGCACGGTGCGCCGCGAAGCGCCTCGACGTCGACCGGGGCCGCGCCGCGGTCGAAGACTGCCATCTCGACGAAGGGCGACTCGGAATGGTCGAGCCACATGTTGAGATGAAGCTGACGGAAGGCGTCGCGATCCGACGGGCGGTTCTCGGCTTCGCGCGCGAGCTGGCGCAGGCCTTCGAGATCGGGGTAGCCCTGCGCCAGGCCTGGATTGACCCGGTGCCAGAGCGCCTCGTCCCGCCAATCATCGTCCGCGTCGGCCTCGAAGAGGACCGGGAGCGTGCCGGGATCATCGATCTCGCCGCGAGCGACGCGCCGGCCGTAATCATACAGCTCGTGCGCGATGTGCTCCTGGCCGCGGCCGGCCGTCGAGATCACCATCATGAGCGAGCCGGCCGTTTTGGTGAGGCCGGTCCGGATTACGTCGAAGAGATCGCGTTTCTTCCACGCGTGCAGCTCGTCGATAAGGGCGAAGCTCGGCGTGCGCCCGTGCTGAGTGCCGGCGTCGGCCGAGAGCGCCTCGAAGACGGCGCGGCTCCCCCTGTGGACGATGCGGCTCTTGAAGTCTTGCGGCTGCATCGCCGCCGAGATCTTCGGATGCGCGCCGACGATCCCGAGCGCCTCATCGTAGGCGATGCGCGCCTGCTTGCGGTCGCCCGCGCCGACGACGATCTGCCCGCCCGGCACGCGCTCGGGTCCGAACGTATGCAAGAGGGCGAGCGCCGCGCCGAGCGAGGTCTTCCGGTTCCCGCGCGGTAGGAGCATGAGCACGTTGCGGACGATCCGCCGGCCTTGCTCGTCGCACGGGCCGTAGATGCGCCGCACGATCCGTTCTTGCCAGGCGTCGAGCTGGAAGGCGCGGCCGGGAAGCCGGCTCTTGGGGTGACGGAGCGCGCGCAGGAAGGCCACGGCGCGCTCGCCGTAGCCGAACGGGTCGGGGATGGGGGTGTCGTCAAAGACCCAGTGCGGAAACGTCGTCGTCATCGCACGCGTCTTCCCGGATCGCCGGCCGCGAGCGCGAGACGGGCGTGAGGCCCAGCTCGGCCGCGATGAGGCGGGCCGTTGTCATGGCGTCGTTCTGGATCGCGAAGGCGGGGTGCTTCCGGCTCCCCATGGTGAGGCCCTCGCGGGCGAGGATGCGTTGCGCCTCGCGGATCGTGCCGACGGCGATCACGTAGCTCTCGACCATGCCCATGTCGGCGTCGGTGAGGATCCGGCGCTCGACGAGGAGCGGCATGATCCGACGCCATTCGGCCTTGGCGTCCTTTGACAACCAGGCCGGCGGGTTCGGCACGCGCGCCATGGCGTTCGCGTCCGTCTGCATGGTCGGTTTGCGGCCTCGCATCACACGCCCCTCACGACGGCCTTGATCGTCGTCTCGCGCCGGCGATCTGCGACGACGGACACGACGTCGAAGGCGATCCCGTCGAGGATGACGCGGTCGGCGAGGGCGACGCCGGCCGGGAGATGGCGCAGGCGGATCGTAGCCGTCGTCTCGAAGGCCGCGCCGCTCTCGCGCGCGATCTCGACGGCCTCCGTCACGACGTCGGCGCGCACGCTGGCGTGGAAGTGCCAGGCCGTCGAGGGCGCGCCGTAGGCGTCGACCATCTCGACCGGGCGCTCGATCGTGATCCGGCGGTTGAGGCTTCCGGCCCTCATGGCGCGGTCTCCTCGACAAGAGCCTCGACGTTGACGACGGCGTTCGCGGTCTCGCCGTCCTGGCCGCGAAGGAAGCGAGAACGCGATTGACGAATCTCAACGAACCGGCACGAAGGGAGACCGGGGTGCCAGTCGCGCAAAGCTCCGCGCACGGCCTCGGCGATGCGCTTGACGGTGACGCTCGACGGCTCGCGCGCCCAGACGTGCAGGGTGACGAAAACGCGGGCATGCCGCCTATCCAGCGTGATGTCTTCGGGCACGATCTGCCCCTCGCCGAAGATGACGCATGGGAAGCGCTCGGGGAGACCGGTGCGGTCGACGACGTTCTCGGCCGGCACGAGTGCGGCAAGGGCCGGGTCGGCGACGAGGCGGGCGCGGAGCGCCTGTTGAAGATCGAGGATCATCCGCGCGTCTCCCGGATCGCCTTGCGGATCGCGCGCTTCGTCCGGTTAAGGATGCGCTTGCGGCGGATGCGGAAGGCCGGCCAGAAGAACGGCTGCGCAGCCGCGTGCTCGGTCCCGTGCTCGACGAGGTGCGGATAGCGGACGTCCGCGTTGCCGGCCGTGACCATGACGCCGTTCTCGGGAACGATCGTCGAGCCGCCCGGCTGCGAGTAGGGCGGCGTCGCCTGGCCGCCGGGCGTGACCGCGATCGAGCCCTTCAGGTCGCCCTCGTCCTCTGGCGCGAGGGCGCGCATGGTCTCGGCCAGCTCCTCGCCGCTCAAGCGCAGGGACGCCTGCGCGGCCTCGCGGACGGCGACGGGGATGCGGGAGAACCGGCGTTGCAGGCGGCGGAGCTGCGCGGACATGTCAGAAGCTCCACACCCGGTGCGGGGCGAGGAGATCGTGAAAGCCGAGCGGGAGCGCCTTCACGGTGCCGTCGACGACGGACGCCTCGCGGTTCTCGTAGAGGTGGCCGGCGAGGAGACGGACGGCTTCCTTCAGGTCGGGCGCGGCCTGCACGTCGAGCGGCGAGCCGACGAAGGCCTCGACGTGCGCCTGCGCGGCCGCGATCTTGGCCGTGAGAAGCGTGTCGTCTTCGTCGTGCTCGACCGCGAGGTGAGCCTTCAGGTCGGCGAGGTCGAGGATCACGTCGGAAATTCCCTGTTTTCGGCGTTTCGCGCGCGAAGTGACCCACGCCGGTCCCTACACGTCTGACGAGAATCGCGACCCACCCCCGGGCCGATCGGCTCGGGCTTGCGCGAGCGGCTCGGCGGGACGGGTTCGGTGAGGGCGCGCGCGATCGGCCAGCCGGTGCGGAGGCGGTAGGCAAGAGTGCCTCGACCGATTCCGGTGAGCCGCGCCCACTCGTCGAGGGTCCGACGCTCGCCGTTGTGCTCAACGAGGCCACGCGGGGAGCTGCGCTTGTCATTCGCGGCGATCGTGCGCTCGGCGAAGCTGCGCGCCTGGCACGGCTCAATTCCAGCGAGGGCACACACGCGGTCGAAGTCGGCGCTCGGCGTTGTGAGCCACTCGAGGGCCTCAGTCCGGCTGCGCTCGGCTGCGGCGCGCTTGTCGGCACGCTTCACGCTGGATGTTGAGCACGCGTCCTCAAGCGCCTGCTTGTAGACGGCGAGCCACAAGGCCCGCTCGTCGTGCGGTGCTTCGATCATGCCGCGCCTCCGAGGTTGAAGTCCTGCTCGAAGGTGGCCGAGACCGCGCGGAGGCCGGCTTGCAGGTAGCGGCTATCCCACTCCTCGCAGGTGTAGCGCAGGGGCGCGGCATCGTCGGGGAGCTGGAAGAGGAACGGGAGATCGCCGCCGCGCTCCTCGAAAAAGCCGACGATCTCTCGTGCGTGCTCGACGCGCAGGATCGGCCATTCCAGCTTCACGGTGCGGCGCATGTGGTTCAGGCCGTCGCGCATGGTCTGTGTGTAGCCGTCGCCGAACTCGGCCTTAAGGAGCTTCAGCTTGGGCTTGACGGTGACGCCTGGCGCGGGTGCGACTGGTGGCTGGAACAGTGGAGCACTCACAAGATTCTACCTGCTTAAGCTTGCAGCATGACAAAAAGGCGTGCCAGTTTTCGGTGTTGACACGGTTGTCATGACAGTCGAGAGGGTGGTTCTGAGATGGTTTTCCTAGGCCTTATAGTCGTTGCCTGCGGCTGGCTCTTCATCCTTTTCGGCGTGGGTATGGATCTACCCGCATCAATGCGAGGTTTTTCAGGTTCATCATCTGTTGCGAACATACATGCTATCAGTATAGCTGAAGCAGCTATAGTTTCCGGCTGGTTCATCGTGCTTTGTGGGATTGTAAAGACCGGATTCGATTCTCTGCTTGAATACGCGCGGGAGAATGGAGCCGCTGCCGGGCGAGAATCATCGCTCGATAGCGCTAGGGGGAGCCGCGAGCGATAATCTAACGGGCGCGTTGTTCGACCGAGGAGCGTCACCGGCGACGTTCCTCGGCCTGCTTGGCGCCGCTGTGACACGACGCGCAGAGCGGCTGCCAGTTGGCCCGGTTCCAGAACAGGGCGCGGTTGCCCCGATGGGGCTCGATATGGTCGACGACGTTTGCCGGCTCGCCGCAACCAGGCCGGCGACACGTCGGGTTCGCGCGGAGGAATTCGGCGCGCGCCTTGCGCCATGCGGCGTCATAGCCGCGCTCGGAAGCGTTCGGCCGCGTGCGATCGGCGCGCGCCTTCCGGGCGGCGTCCTGTCGTTTCTGACAGGTGCACCGCTCGCCGAAGGCGACGGCATGACCGCAGGGACATAGGTGGGGCGCGCGTGTCGGCATCAGCTCGCCTTCGGCGAGAGACGCGCCATGGCGCGGGCGAGCTTGTCGTCGAGCGACATCGGGGCGGCGTCGCTCGGCTTGTCCTTCTCGGCCGAGCCGAAGATCGCCGCGAGGAGATCGCAACGGCCCTTGAACGCCGCCATGATCTCGCGGGGCGTGGCGTGCCAAGCGACATCCGGCGTCCACCCGAGCCATCCCGTCGCGATGGCGAACAGCCGCTCGTGGTGCTTCGCCAGCGGCTCGCGGGCGCCCTCGCCGCGCGGGTTGTCCCGGGCCTTCTCGTCGTCGAGGTCTACGCCGGCGAGCGCCATCGCGAGATCGATCAGCGCCGGCTGAAGCGCGAGGATCATCCGCGCCAGTGCAACCGCACTCTTCACGTCCTGGTCGAAGCATGCCAAGGCGGCGCTCGGGTCGTCGGCGGTTTCGGTGATCAGGTCGCGAGCAACGCGAAGATCGCCGTCGGTGACGCCGGTGACGATCCGATGAAAATCGCCATGTCGACGAACCAGGCGGAAAGCCGCGCGGAGAGACGGGCGGAGCGTGAAGCTCCGCCCGTCGAGGCTGATGCGGATTTCGTCATGCGCGAGCATCGTCAGCTCACGCGGCCGCCGCCGGAACGGCGACGATGCCCGAGGAGATGGACAGCGTGAACGTCTCCTTGGCGATGTCGTTGGCGCCGCCGAGGCCCACCTTCGACGCCGAGACGAGCGCCTTGAAGTAGAAGGTCGAGGGCGTCGAGCCGACGCCGGCCGGCTTGTCGTTGAGCGTGACGCGGAAGTTGAATTCGGCGTCGGACGCCGAGGCCGAGCGCATGAGCACCTGGCCGGCATCGGCAGCGTCGAAGGCGCACACCAGCTCAAGGGCGCCGGCGTCGCGCGCGCCCTTGGCCTTGCGCACGCGCGCGTCATTGATGGAGAGGAAGGTGATCTCCTCGGCCTCGTCGCCGAACTCGCCGATGTCCTCCACCTCCTTGATAGCGGTGTAGGTGTCGGCTTCGAATTCGGCCGCGGACGTGGCCGCGGCCATGGTCCCGATGCTGATGGTGGACTTCGCGGTTGCGGTGATCATTCAGACTGGTCCTTGGGTGCGAGCGAGGGAATCGCGGCTTAAGCGGCCGCGACCGTCAGCTTGATCAGGCGATCGGGGTGGGTGACGTCCGCGCCGACGCGGCGGCGGGCGTGGAAGCGGACCTGCCCCACGGTCGCGAGCGAGAACGGGTCGCGCAGCATGGAGAAGCCGACGCGATCGCGGATGCGGTAGCCCTGCCAGTTGCCGAAGACGATCGGCGTGGCGTCGGCCGCGATGTCCGGCATGTCGACCATCTCGACGACGGGGCGGCCGAGGATCGTGGTCGGCGCGCCGGGCGTGAGGCCGTCGAGCGCGATGTAGTCGCCGTTCGCGTTCTTCGCCTTGCGCAGCACGGCGAGCGTCGAGGCGTTCATCGCCCACGCGCCGGCCTGCCGGTGGAGCTGCGGGAGCCGGTGGAAGGCATCGATCATGAGGTCGGCGAATGTCGTCCCGGTGAAGCCGGCGACGTTGGGGCCGACGATCTCGGGAAGGCCGGCGGCGTTGAGCACGCCCATGGGCTTGCCGATGCCATCGCCGAGAATGAACGCCTGGCCCTCGGCGATCGCGAAGCTCTCGGCGAGGTCGGCCAGAAGCTCGGATTCGAGCGAGTAGGCGTTGTCTTCGAGGAGCTGCACCGACACGTCCACGAAGGTTGCGAGCTCGTGCGCGGTGATGTCGACCTGCTCGAAGGCCGGCTGCGAGCCGGTGCGGGAACCCGTCTCGGAAACCCACGTCGCGGCCGTCGAGCCGGTGCGGCGGGGATACTTGATGTTCGCCGCGCCCATGGTGCCGACGTTGGCATAGGAGCGAATCGGCGAGAACTCGCGGAGCAGCTTGATCAGCTCGCTACCGATCTCGTCGGGGGCGAGGAAGCCGCCGGCCGAGTCGGTCGAGCGCACAAGCGCCTTCGCCTCGGTCGGGTCCATGCGCTCGACGCCGAGCCGGGCGTAGGAGTCGAAGGCCTTGCGGTCGACGCCGGTCTCGGCCTCGCCGGTGATGATCGCGGGGCGATTGAGGCGCGCTTCGAGCGCGTCGAGCCGGGTGTTGAACTTGGTCTCGATGGCCGCGATGTCCGGCGCGGTCAGGGTGTCGTTGTCCATTTGGGCCTCTGGGGTGACAGCCGCGCCTGCGGCCTTGGCGAGAGTGATCCGCGCGCCGGGGTGGCACGGGATCGCGACGGCGCTGATTTCGAGTAGGTCGAGCGCCGAAATGGTCCGGCCGCCGCCCTTGCGGGGCGTCGCGGCCTTGGTGCTGAAGCCGATCGAGAGGCCGGTGATCGCTCCCTCACGGATGAGGGCGCGAACCTCGCGGGCGCGCTCCACGTCGGCGACGAGGAGCCGGCCCTTTACTGTGAGGCCCTCGTCGGTCTCCTCGATCCCGTCCCACACGCCGACGGCCTGCGCCTGGTCGTGCGCGTGGAGCATGGGGAGCGGAGTGCGAGCGCCGGTGAACGCGCCCTTGGTGATTACGTCGCCGACGCGATCGGCCGAGCCGAACGGCCAGGCGATGCCTTCAATCGTGCCGGCCTCGTCGACGGTGAGGGCGGCCTTGAACTCGAGCCGGTCCATCACGCGCCCTCGCCTTCCTGCGAGGCCGGGAGCCGGCCGAACCACACGGCGTCGAGGATCAGGACGGCCGTCTCGTAGGTCTCGGAGATCGGGCGGCCGGCGACGTAGGTCTCGGAGATCGCGGCGGCGTTCTTCGGCGTCTCGCCGCCGCCGATGAGAGCGAGCCGGATCGTCTCGGCGAGGTCCGCGTGCGAGAACTGGCCGGCGAAGAGGCGCTTGGCGATCGCGCCGATGCCGGAGCCGCACTTGCGCTCAAGCTCGACGATCTCGGCCGGGCCGAGCGCAAGGGGATATTCGCCGTCGCCGACGAACGCGACGACGGGTTCACGCGCGGTCATTCGCGGGCGCTCCGTTCGGGGTAGAGGTGAAGGGGTTCGCGAGAGCATCGCCGCCGGCGAGGGAAGGAAGGTTCTCGCGGGCGCGGACCTCGTTCGCCGTCATCACGCCCATGGCGCGGAACTGCGAATAGGCGTTGGCGCGGGTCGCGGTGTCGGCGCGCAGGAGATCGTCGACGACGAACTCGACGGAGTAGGTGTCGCGTTCGTCGGGCGAGAGGAGCGCCCGGCGAAGGGCTCCCTCCCACTCGCGCAGCCAAGGGAGCATGGTGAAGCTCAAGAACTGGCGCGCCATCTCCTCGGAATTCGACCAGGTCGCGCGGCCGAACTCTGAGAGGAAGACCGGGGCGACCCGGAAGGCGCGGGAGATCTCTTCGAGCTGAAAGCGGCGCATCTGCTCGAATTGCGTGTCGACCGCGTTGAGCGCGATCGTCTCGAAGGTCATCCCTTCTTCAAGCACGGCCGTCTTCCCGGTGTTCGCGCCAGCGTGCGCCGTGTTCCACGAGTCGCGGATGCGGGCCGCGGCCTCGGCCGTGAGCCGCGCCGGCGTCTTCAGGATACCGGACGGGCGCGCGCCGTTGCCGAACAGGCGCGCCGCGTGCTCCTCAAGCACGAGCGCCAAGGCGACCGCCTCGCGGGCGGTCACGATGGGCGAGAGGCCGGTGAAGCCGTCCGTCGAGAGCGGGCACGGCAGGTGCAGGAAGTCGCGGAAGGTGTAGCGCGTGCGCCCGTTGGCGGCCTGGAGCACATAGACGGGCTCGCCGGTGGCGACGTTGATCTCGACGGAGACGGCGCGCGGGTCGAGACGAAGCAGCTCGCGGGGGAAGCCGCCGACACGGTTGACAAAGGCGAAGCCGTTTCCGTGAAGCAGGGCGTCGGCGGTGAGCTGTTGGCGGAAGCGGGCCGCGGTCGTAAACGGGTTCGCGTCGTCGTGCGCCAGGCGGTGCGCCGGGTGATCGCGGGCGACGTCCTTCGCGTTGCCCTGGCGCTCGTAGAGCTTCACGGGAAGCGTGCCGCACGTCGTCGAGATCGCCTCGACGGCCGCACGGACGGCGGGAACACGAAGAGCGCTCTCGGGCGTGACGGACGCTCCCGAGAGCGTCGACGTCGAGCCGAACAGCTCAAGCAGCCACGCCGAAGGGGCGGCGAGCGTCACCGCCGAATTGTCCGACTTCTCTTCAGTGACCTTCTGTCGAAACCAGCGCATTCGCCTTCCTTCAGCTCATGCGCATATTTTAAAGTAATTGAGTCAAGCGTCAACTATGCTTTTTGCACATCGTCGATGATGCTCCTCGGAAAACGTCGGAGCGGGCCCAAGGAGCGTTCTCGCAATCCCGATTCGCCTCACGGGTTACATGGCGTTGGGACAACCGCCGTGAAACGCTGTGAGAAGCAATGACAAGCGTGGAGTCCCACTCTGGCGTCAAAGCATTGACGTGGCACACTTGTTACGCCCCGCCCCTGGGCACCATTCTCCTCGCCTCATTGCAGATCCCCGCCGTTACCTCCCCGCAGGGGAGTACGCAAGCTCGTAGAGCCGTAGGGTGGCGTGGGCGACGACGCTGCGCGCCTGAATATCGGAACGGCCTCACCGCCCATGATGCGCACGCACTCCTCCCCTGCGGGGAGACCCGCCGTCGGCAGATTCAATGCCTCTTCTCCCGCCGCGCATAGACCCGCGTCAGCCCCGTCCGTCGTCCGTCCGTGGGCAATGATCGAGGCGAAGATCGCCGCACGCGCCGCGTGCCAGGCGGTGGGGTCGCGCGTATCCCCCGGTCGCGGGCCACTTGCGAAGCGACGCGCGAACCCCTATCTCGGATCCGTCGGGGCAACCCGGCTATGATCGTAGAGGCAGAGTGAAATAGGCGTTCAAGACTCGGGTGCGACTCCCGACGCCTCCACCAGGAACGCACGGTGCGAACGGCTCATGGCGTGCGCTGCTGATGGGGGCGAACCAGGATCGATTGGGCGCGGTAAAGGCTAGGCTGCGATTAGGCTGAGCTACGGCCTTGATAGTGCAAAACCACAAGTGCCAACGATAACGTTGCCACTTCCGAGGTGCGCCTCGCGGCGTGACTTCGATGCGCTAGGGTAAGCGTGGAAACAGAACCGGGGGCTTCGGCCCCCGGACCCGTTTCAGCCCCCCGTTTTCCCCAACTCGTCTCGTCCGCGCGCGCGGAGGCTCAGCCGCCGTCGGCGGTCCCGATCCTGCGTGCGAGCCGCGCGAGCTTCGGCCCGAGCTCCTCCTCGAGCCGCGTGCGGGAGGACAGGAAGGCGGGCGTGCCGCAATTGAGCGCGAACGAAATCTGCCCGTTGGGCATGACCAGGGGCACGCCCACCGCGCTGATGTCCGGCTGCCAGTCGCCGGAAACGACGACGAAGCCCTTCTCCGCGAGATCGCGCATCGCCTGCTCGACGCCCCGCACCACGGCGGGGAAGTCGTCGCCCTCGCGCCGGGCGAGATGGTCGAGCAGGAAGGCACGCTCGGGCTCCGGCAGCGCCGCCAGGAAGGCGCGCCCCATCGCCGTGCGCCCGAGCGGCACGCGATCGCCGACGTCGAGGCGCAGGGTGATGTGCCCGGGCCCGCGGCAGGTCTCGACATAGACCATCGACAGGCGATCCCGGCTGCCCAGCGAGACCGAGGCGTCGACCTCGTCGGCGAGCGCCTGCATCAGCGGCCGGGCGCGCTCGCGCACCTGAAGATCCGTGAGGAGCGCGTAGCCGAGCGCCAGCACGCCGACGCCGAGCCGGTAGCGGCCGTGCGCCTCCGTCTGCACGAGGTAGCCGAGGCGCGTCAGCGTGTAGGTGAGGCGCACGACGGTGGGCTTCGGCAGGCCGGTGCGCTCCGCGAGCTCCCAATTGCCGAGCTCGACGTCCCCGGGCCGGAAGGCGCGCAGCACCTCGAGGCCGCGGGCCAGCGCGGTGACGAACTGCCGGTCCTTGCCGACATCCTGGCCCGCAGCCTCGCCGTCTCCGTTGCCGTCGACCGCGTCGTCGTCCTGCGGATCCTCGCCGCTACGTCCCCTCATGGTCCTCTCCCCGGCTGCGGCGCGGCAGCCGATCCGTTTCAGGTCCCCGGGGCCGTTCGCACGATCTTGTTCTCCCGCCAGGTCAGCAGGAGCGCCGGCAGGCCGACGAGGAGGCCGAGCCCCGACGCGTGCAGGTGCGTGAGGCCGATCTCCTCGGCACCCGGCACCGCGAAGAGCAGGCCCGCGACGAGCAGGCTCCCCCGCAGCACGAGGCCGGCGGCGCCCTCCCGCATCATGCCCACGCCCGTGACGTAGCCCTGGAGCGCCGAGCCGATGAAGAACACCCCGACGAGCGCGGTGACGAACACGGTCAGCACCTCCCCGGGCGTTCCCTGCCCGATCAGGGCCGGGTTCAGCACGAAGAAGAACGGCACCACGTAGATGATCCCGCCGAGCCGCATCGCCGCGAAGGCGGCGCGCATCGGCGTCGTGCCGGCCACCGTCGCCGCCGCGAAGGCGCCGAGCGCCACCGGCGGCGTGATGAACGACACCATGCCCCAGTAGAGAATGAAGAGGTGCACGGCAAGTGGGTCGAGCCCGACCTGGATCAGCGCCGGTGCGAGCACGACCGCGAGGAAGATGTAGCAGGCCGTCACCGTCATCCCCATGCCGAAGATGAAGGCTGTGAGCGCCCCCATCAGGAGGAGCGGCAGTGCCTCGCGCCCGGCGAGAAAGACGAGGTCGTTGACGAGCGTGCCGGCGAGCCCCGTGGCCGAGAAGGCGCCGACCACGAGGCCGACCCCGAGCAGCAGCGCCACGAGCTCGGCCAGCGCCCGCCCGACGTTGACGAGGAGCGAGACCGCGCCCTGCAGGTCGAACCGCGTCGAGGGGAAGAGCTGGTTGATGAGGA